>NZ_JAKFCB010000253.1:0-19791 GCF_036676885.1 Aeromicrobium sp. | reverse complement strand
CCCGTACTTGCGGGCGATCGAGACGACGAGTCGCAGGTTGGCCTGGATGAACTCCTGTACGGCCCGGTCGCCCTCTTCGGCGAGCCACTGCAGCTCTTCCTCGGTCGCGGACTTGGGCGCGCCACCCTTGCGGCGGCCCACGCGGCCCTGTTCGAGGAGGTGTCGGGCGAACAGCCCCGCCTCCACGGTCTTGCTCAGCTCGACCTCGCGCTCGGCGTCGAGCAGGGGAGTGCGGGCAATCTCGGCAAGGTACATGCCGACGCTGTCCTTGCCCTCGATGTTGGTGTTGCCGTTTCGTGCGCTCACCGTGCGCCTCCCATCAGTGTTCTGTACTGATCAGAACGCTCTCGGCACCTCAAGGATTCCGCTCTCAGTCGCTTCTTAGGAGCCGCGTGCTAATGCGCCGAGACCGAGCGAGCTCTGCTGGGGGTCACGCCGAAGGCGTCAGCTGTTGAAACCTCGTGAGATCACGTCGCGAGGTGAGCCGCAGCCGAGACCTGATCGATGATCCAGGCGAGCTCCCAGGCCCGCTCCTTCCACGAGGCGTAGCGGCCGCTGACGCCGCCGTGGCCCGCGTGCATCTCGGTCTTGAGCAGGACCGGTGCATCGCCCGTCGCGGTCGCGCGCAGCCGGGCGACCCACTTGGCCGGCTCGACGTACATGACGCGGGTGTCGTGCAGGCTCGTGACGGCGAGGATCGCGGGGTATGGGTGCGCGCCGACGTTCTCGTACGGCGAGTAGGACTTCATGTAGGCGTAGACCTCGGGGTCCTCGAGCGGATTGCCCCATTCGTCCCACTCGATGACCGTGAGCGGCAGGCTCGGATCGAGGATCGTGGTGAGCGCGTCGACGAACGGCACGCTCGCGACGATCCCGGCGAAGGCATCGGGTGCCAGGTTGGCCACGGCACCCATCAGCAGGCCGCCGGCGCTGCCGCCCTCGGCGATCAGCCGGTCGGCCGATGTCCAGCGCTCGTCGACGAGGTGCCGGGCGCTCGCGACGAAGTCGGTGAACGTGTTGCGCTTGTGCAGCATCTTGCCGTCGTCGTACCAGTGCCGGCCGAGCTCGCCGCCACCGCGCACATGGGCGATCGCGAAGACGAACCCGCGGTCGAGCAGCGACAGCCGCATGACCGAGAAGCCCGGGTCCATGCTGGCTTCATAGGCGCCGTAGCCGTAGATCAGCGCCGGCGCGGTGCCGTCCCGCGGCGTGCCCTTGCGGCACACGATCGAGACCGGTACGCGAACGCCGTCATCGGCGACCGCCCAGCTGCGGTGCTGCTCGTACTCGTCCGGGTCGTAGCCGCCGAGGACGGGTGCTTGCTTGCGCAGGATCAGCTCGCCGGTCTCGACGACGTAGTCGTAGATCGACGCGGGCGTGATGAACGACCCGACGCCGACCCGGATGAGCGGCTGGTCCCACTCGGCGTTGGCGCCGACCCCGCTCGTGAACAGCTCCTCGCCGAAGTCGATCTCGGTCAGCTCGCCGAGACCGTCGGGCCCGAGGGGGATGATGCCGATGCGGGAGAGCGCGTCGCGGCGGTATGACACGACGAGCTGCTTGGCGAAGACGTCGACGTCCTCGAGCCGGGTCGACTCGCTGCCGGGGATGACGACCGTACGCACGCTGGGGTCGTCGACCCGCACGGCCGCGAGCTCGAAGTTGAGCGCGCCGTCGTTGTGCAGGACGAGAAAGAAGTCCTCGCCGCGGATGACGGCGTGCTCGAGGGAGTACTCGACGCCGTCACGGCGGGGGAGCACGACGCGGAACTCGCCCTCGGGGTCGTCGGCCTCCAGCACGCGCACCTCGCTGGTCACCTTGGAGGACAGGCCGATGACGAGGAAGCGCTCGGACTGCGTGCGGCCCACGCCGATGAAGTAGCGCTCGTCCGGCTCCTCGAGCACCAGGACGTCCTCGTCCTTGGAGCCGAGCTTGTGCCGCCACACGCGGTGGGGACGCCACGCCTCGTCGACCGTCGTGTAGAACAGGTGCGTCCCACCGGCCGACCAGGTGGCGCCGCCGCTTGTGGCGGTGATCTCGTCGGGGAGCACCTCGCCGGTGCGGAGGTCCTTGACCCGGATCGTGTAGCGCTCGTCGCCCTGCGTGTCGACGGACCAGGCCAGGAGACTCTCGTCGTCGCTGACGCTGAACGCGCCGAGGGAGAAGAACTCGTGCCCCTCGGCCTCGACGTTGGAGTCCAGCAGGATCTCCTCGCCGGCGATCTCGGCGTCGGCCTCGAGCACCGGCGGGTTCCAGTCGTCCGCGTCGTCGATCGGGCAGCGGCACCGGATCGCGTACTGCTGACCCTCGACCGTACGGGCGTAGTACCACCACTTGCCGCGGCGGACCGGGACCGACAGGTCGGTCTCGAGGGTGCGGGCCTTGATCTCGTCGAAGATCTGCTGGCGCAGCGGCTCGAGGTGTGCCGTCGCCGCGTCGGTGTGGGCGTTCTCGGCCTCGAGGTAGGCCAGCGTCGCCGGGTCCTCCTTGTCGCGCATCCACTCGTAGTCGTCGACGAAGTCGTCTCCGTGGTGGCTGCGGACGATGGGCCGGCGCTCGGCGATGGGGGGTGGCGGTGGGACGTTCATGCCTCGAACGTACCGGTGTGGCCCGCGCCGAGTGCGGGGTCGTCGGCCCGGAACGTGTGGACCGGTCCGGGTGGCGTCCAGCGGGTCTCGAAACGGACCGTGACCCGCCCCAGGCCCGATCCCCAGACCCAGCCGTCGCCGTGGGCCACGTGGTGCACGTCCATGCCGGGATACCACCGCGTGGGGCGCGCCACGACCTCCTCGACGGGCTCCTCGTCGAGGTCGTCGTCCTCGTCGGACGCGAACAGGTCGTCCTGGACCCAGTCGGCGAGCCCGCTGACGCCGACGCCCAGCAGGCGCAGCCCGTTGCTGATGTCCTCGCCGGCCAACAGCCCGCGCGCGGTCGTGGCCAGGATGCGGGCGTTGTCGGTCGGATTGGGCAGCGTCGACGAGCGCGTGTGCGTCTCGAAGTCGTGGTGGCGCATCTTGAGCGTCACGGTGCGTCCCGACAGGCCGTTCTTGCGCAGCCGGCCGGAGACCGAGCGGGCCATGCGCTCGATGATCGTCTCGAGCTGGATGCGGTCGGAGATGTCCTGCTCGAACGTGTCCTCGACACTGACCGACTTGGTCTCCCGCGACGCCATGACGGGCCGGTCGTCGTCGGCCCGGGCCATGCGGTGCAGCGAACGGCCGGACGACTGCCCGAGCAGGCGTACGAGCTCGTCCTCGCTGGGGGAGCGCAGATCCTCGACGGTGAGGATGCCGACCCGGCGCAGGCGCTCGGCGGTGGCCGGGCCGACACCGGGGATGACGGTCGCCTGCATCGGGCCGAGCACCTCGGCCTCGGTGCCGGGCTGGACGATGAAGACGCCGTCGGGCTTGTTGAGCTCGCTGGCGATCTTGGCCATCAGCTTGGACGAGGCGACGCCGACGGACGCCGTGAGACCACCCGTGAGCTCGGCGATGTCGGCGCGGATGGCGGCCACGATGTCCTCGACCCGCTCGGGATCGAAGCCGGGACCTGCTGCCAGGTCGACGAACGCCTCGTCGAGCGACAGTGGCTCGATCACCTCGGACGTCTCGCGCAGGCGCTCCATGACCAGGCGGCTGGCCTCGCGGTAGGCGTCGAACCGGCCACCCAGGAAGGCCGCGTGCGGGCACCGCGCCCGGGCCTCGGCCGTGCGCATCGCGGAGCGTACGCCGTGGACACGCGCTTCGTAGGACGCCGTCGCCACGACACCGCGCGGACCGATCCCGCCGACGATGACCGGCCGGCCGCGCAGGGAGGGCTTGTCCCGCTGCTCGACCGAGGCGAAGAACGCGTCCAGGTCGAGGTGCATGATCGACGCCGCGGACCGCATGCGCCCAGTGTCTCGTGCACGTCGGACACATCGTCATCCACATGCGCGCGGCACCGATGCACTGGTCCACAGGTGTCGATCTGCGTGCTGAACCGGAGAGCCCGGGCCGGGAGCGTGGAGGGATGACGCAGACACCCTCGGTCTACACGGCCCACGACATCCCCGACCTCCTCAACACGCTGCCCACGCTCTTCGGATTCCGTCCTCAGGAGTCCCTGGTCGCGGTCTCGACCCGGGGGCCGCGGTGTCGGTTCGGCTTCCGGCTGCGCGTCGACATACCGGCGCCCGAGGACGTCGAGGAGCTCGCCGAGGTCGTGGTGGGCCACCTGAGCCGCCACGGCGCGGAGGGCGCGATCTTCCTGGCGGTGACGCAGGAGCAGGAGGTCGCGCGTGACCTGCTCGCCGCGATCGAACGGCAGCTCCCGCCGATCGCCCTGATCGTGGCGGTCCGCGCCGACGGCGAACGCTACTGGTCCGACGAGCCGGGCTTTCCGCCCGACGGCATCGCGTACGAGACGTCCGACCACCACCTGGCGGTGGTCCAGGCGATCGCCGCCGGGCAGCAGATCCTGCCGGACCGGCAGGCGCTGGTCGATCGGTTCGCCCCCGTGACCCAGCCTCGACGGGCCTGGATGGAGCGTGCGGCCGACGAGGTCGTCCGCCAGGTCGTCCCGTTGATCGCGCGTACGCCCGACAACGAGCTCGCTGCCATCGGGATGCAGCAGGTGCAGCCGATCCTCGATCGCGGCCTGGCGGGGGAGCGGCTCAGCGATGACGACATCGCCCGGTTCTCGGTCTGGGTGTCGGGCATCCAGGTGCGTGACGAGGTCTGGAACCAGATCACCGCCGAGACCGCCGACGACATGCTGCGACTCCTGATGCTCGTCTCGCGCAGCGTCGTTCCGCCGTTCGAGCCCGCCGTCCTCAGCCTCACGGCCTTCGCCGCGTGGCTGACCGGTGACGGAGCCCAGTCCCTCATCGCGGTCGAGCGGGCCCTGGCCGCGGACCGCACCTATTCCATGGCCCGGCTGATGCTCCAGATGCTGGAGGGCGGTGTCGCGCCGTCCCATTGGCTCGCGCTCCAAGCCGCGAACGCCCCGTCACCCTAGGCTGTGTGCATGGGACAGGACGTCGATGCACGCGAGTTCAGCCGCGAGGACCGTACGCGTTACCGCGCCAAGGTGCGCCGGTGTCTCGACGTGTTCGCCAGGATGCTGAGCGAGCGTGACCTCTCGTTCGAGCACACCCACGTCGGCATCGAGATCGAGTTCAACCTCGTCGACGACCAGGGCGACCCGGCCCTCAAGAACGCCGAGGCACTCGAGGCGATCGCCGACGAGGACTTCCAGACCGAGCTCGGGCTGTTCAACATCGAGATCAACGTCCCGCCGGCGCGCATCTCCGGCATGGGGCTCGACGAGCTGCAGAGCTCGCTGCGCGACGACCTCAACCACGCCCAGGAGAAGGCCTCGGCCGTCGGCGCTCACCTGATGATGATCGGGATCCTCCCGACGCTGCAGGAGGGCCATTTCAGCCGCGAGGTGATCTCCGCCAACCCGCGCTATCACCTGCTGTCCGAGCAGATCCTGAATGCCCGGGGCGAGGACATCGAGATCGTGATCGACGGCGTCGACCGGCTCGACACGACGGCCGACACGATCATCCCCGAGGCCGCCTGCACCAGCACCCAGCTCCACCTGCAGGTCGAGCCCGACGAGTTCGCGCCGATGTGGAACGCCGCCCAGGCGATCGCCGCGGTGCAGGTCGCCGTCGGCGCCAACTCGCCGTTCCTGCTGGGTCAGCAGCTCTGGCACGAGACCCGGATCGCACTCTTCGAGCAGGCCACCGACACCCGCAGCGAGGAGCTCAAGGCCCAGGGCGTACGTCCTCGGGTGTTCTTCGGCGAGCGGTGGATCACCTCGGTCTTCGACCTGTTCGAGGAGAACGTCCGCTACTTCCCGGCGCTCCTCCCGATCGTCGATGACGAGGACCCGTTGACCGAGCTCGAGGCCGGCCGGGTGCCCAACCTGCCCGAGCTGCGGCTCCACAACGGCACGATCTATCGCTGGAACCGGCCGATCTATGACGTCGCGGAGGGCCGGCCGCACCTGCGGATCGAGAACCGCCTGCTTCCCGCCGGTCCGACGGTGGCGGACACGATGGCCAATGCCGCCCTGTTCTACGGGCTCGTCAAGGTCCTCGGCGCCAGCGACCGGCCGGTCTGGTCACAGCTGTCCTTCCGGGCCGCCGAGGACAACTTCCACCAGGCGGCGCGCGCCGGCATCGACACCGAGATCTACTGGCCGGCCGCCGGTACGGTCCCGGCGCGCGAGCTCGTCCTGCGCCAGCTGTTGCCGCTGGCGCACGCCGGCCTCGAGGAGATGGACGTCGACGCCACGGTCCGCGACCGGCTGCTCGGGATCATCGAGCAGCGGTGCATCACGGGACGCAACGGCGCGACGTGGCTGATCGACGAGTTCGGCCACCAGCTGGGATCCTCGACGGATCGGCTGGCCGCCATGCGGGCCACGACCCGGGCCTACGAGGAGCACATGCACGAGGGCGATCCGGTGCACACCTGGCCGACACGCGCCTGAGAGGACCCTGAGATGCCGACGGTTGGTTCGGCGTGGCACACTGGAGCCAGAGGTTGACCACAGGCCTCATTGTTGCGCCCATCTACCGCTTGTGAGGTTGACGTGCCGGTGAATCCCGCAGCAGGATCGCCGATCCGAGCCGTCAGGAAAATCCTCGGTGGGGCCAAGGAAGAGGCTGTGGACGAAGCCCGGAAGGCCCCGGCCAAGAAGGCGCCGAGCAAGACCACAACAGCACAAGACAAGACGGCGGCCAAGAAGTCCGCCACCGCCAAGACCCCGGCCAAGAAGGCCACCACACCGTCCCGTTCCCCGGCCAAGACAGAAGCGACAGTGACCAAGACCGCATCGAGCACCACCGCCAAGAAGTCCGCTGCCAAGAAGGCTCCTGCCAAGAAGGCTGCAGCCAAGAAGGCCGTCGAGCCCGGGGAGGAGTCAAAGATCCCCGCCGGCATCGACCTGGCCGACGCCCTCGAGGTGCCGCCCGTCGGCGATGGCACCGTGATGGTGGACGCTCAGGGCAAGAAGATCCTCCCGGACATCCCCGACGAGGAGTTCGAGAAGGACCTCGCGACGGACCCGACGCTCAAGGAGGACGAGCAGTCCTCCTTCACGATCTCGGCCGCTGACGAGAGCGACGAGCCGGTCCAGCAGGTCATGGTCGCCGGTGCCACGGCCGACCCGGTCAAGGACTACCTCAAGCAGATCGGCAAGGTCTCGCTGCTGACGGCCGGCCAGGAGGTCGAGCTCGCCAAGCGCATCGAGGCCGGGCTCTTCGCCGAGGAGAAGCTCGCCAAGGGCGGGCGCATCTCGGCCAAGATGCTCGAGGAGCTCGAGTGGATCACGATCGACGGCCGCCGCGCCAAGAACCACCTGCTCGAGGCCAACCTGCGCCTCGTGGTGTCGCTGGCCAAGCGCTACACGGGCCGCGGCATGCTGTTCCTCGACCTGATCCAGGAAGGCAACCTGGGCCTGATCCGTGCGGTCGAGAAGTTCGACTACACCAAGGGCTTCAAGTTCTCGACGTACGCGACGTGGTGGATCCGCCAGGCGATCACCCGCGCCATGGCCGACCAGGCCCGTACGATCCGCATCCCGGTCCACATGGTCGAGGTCATCAACAAGCTCGCCCGTGTCCAGCGCCAGATGCTCCAGGACCTCGGTCGCGAGCCCACCCCCGAGGAGCTCGCGATCGAGCTCGACATGACGCCCGAGAAGGTCGTCGAGGTCCAGAAGTACGGCCGCGAGCCGATCAGCCTCCACACGCCCCTGGGCGAGGACGGCGACTCGGAGTTCGGCGACCTGATCGAGGACTCCGAGGCGATCGTCCCGGCTGACGCCGTGTCGTTCACGCTCCTGCAGGAGCAGCTGCACGCCGTGCTCGACACGCTCTCGGAGCGTGAGTCCGGTGTCGTCTCGATGCGCTTCGGTCTGACCGATGGGCAGCCCAAGACCCTCGACGAGATCGGCAAGGTCTACGGCGTCACGCGCGAGCGCATCCGGCAGATCGAGTCCAAGACCATGAGCAAGCTGCGGCACCCGTCGCGCTCGCAGGTCCTTCGCGACTACCTGGACTGACCAGCAGCTGACGAAGGCCCGCACCCACTTGCCGGTGGGATGCGGGCCTTTGGCGTTCCAGACCGGGTAGCCTGTCGTCTGCGTCGAGCGACTCGGCCACGCCGGTGCGGCAGGCACCTGTCCATCCGGGTTGATTGCGTTAGACTGTCACGACCGTACGAGCCACTTCGGAGAGTAGACCTGTGCAAAAAGCCGGCAGATCGAAGCGCGTGCTGCGCACATTCGGGGTAGGTGCTCTTCTCGGGAGCCTGCTTCTCGGATACACATCCGGAGCATCCAGCGCCGAGGAAACGACGGCCGCGACTCCAACGGCCCCCGCGGATGGTGCGGACGCCGAAGCCACTGAGGGATCGCTGCCGGCCGCTTCGGTCCAGGCGGCCGCGGTGAACCCCTTCGGCAGCGCGAAGCCGGTGACCCTCGAGGCCAACTTCTCCCGGCCCTACAAGTCGATCTCGAGCTCGGCCAACAGCGACTACTCGCTGCTCAACGATCTCGAGCGACTGATTCGTGGTTCCTACCGCCAGCCGAACGGCGCCCTGCGCTCGGATCGCGGGTCCCAGGCGGTCTACATGTCGATCTCCCGCATGGAGAACTCACGCCGGGTCGGTCGCGAGCTCATCCGCGCTGCCCAGTACGGCGTCGAGGTCTACGTGATCCACGGCAAGGCGTCGCAGTCCAAGGAGTCACGCGCGCTGCAGAGCAAGCTCAACAATCTCAGGCACGGACACTTCAAGATCTGCTCGAAGGGCAAGAGCCTTGCGTGCCTGTCGGGACTCAACGGTGCCATCATGCACTCCAAGCTCCTGCTGGTCTCGAGCACCTACACGCGCACCGGCAAGCCGGCCAGTGCGGCGATCTGGTCCGGATCGGCCAACCTCGGTGGTCCCAGCGGCGAGCGGACCTACAACAACGGCCTGACGGTCTACAACGACCGCAAGCTCTGGTTCGAGACCCGCCAGATGTGGCGTGACATGTGGGCCGAGCGGAACGTCAACAGCAACTACCCGGCGTACATCAAGTCCTACAACCACCGCTACGGCCTCACCCAGAACGAGGCCGACCTGTACGGCTACACCAAGGCCGACCCCGTCTACGGCATGTTCTACTCCAACCTTGCCAACGTGACGATCTACCCGACGCCGATCCGTGCGACGCCGACCAACGGCAAGGATCCGGTGCTGATGCTGCTCAAGCGCGTCATCCCCGACGACCAGTGCCGCATCCGGCTGCAGCAGAACCGGTTCAAGTACCGCCGCATCGCGGTCGCGCAGAAGCTCGTCGAGCTGGCCGAAGGCGGGTGCAAGATCTCGGGTGTCTACTTCGAGGACGACCTCAAGGTCAACCGCACGACGCACTGCCAGACCTACATCCGCATCTGCCGGCCGATCCTCGACGTCTTCAAGACGTCGAGCCGCACGATCGAGGCCGCGTGGGCCAAGCCGCACGACAAGACCATCCTGGTCGAGGCCAAGCTGCGCAGGAACGTCTACAACCCCGAGGAGCGCCTGCCCAACGGCAACGCGTGGCCGGCCGAGGGTGCCCGGGCGACGGTCGTGCAGGCCGGTTCCGCGGCCCTGACCGGGTCCAACCTCGTGGGGAGCGACGAGATCACGACCGAGACGACAGACCCGGCCATCTACGACGCCTACCTCGACCACTGGAAGGCGATCCTGCAGTCGCGCGAGTACCAGAACTACCCGTACTGACCAGCAGTACGCGAAGGGCCGGCCAGATGATCTGGCCGGCCCTTCGCGTATGTCTGGGGTGACGAAGCGGTTATGCCTCTTCGTCGGCGAACGACGACGGCGTCGCCGCAAGTCGCTCGCTCTCGTCGTGGATGTGTGCTGACATCTCGCGGAGCTTGTCCTCGTGCTGCCGTGCGTGGTGAGCACAGAACATCAGCTCACCACCGCCGCCGAGCGTCACACGTACGTATGCCTGAGCGCCGCAGCGGTCGCAGCGGTCGAGGGAGCTCAGCATGGGGGCTGTCAGTGTTGTCACGGTGACCTTCTCTCTGAGCAATCGGCGTATGACCTGATCAACATCCAATCACGGGGTGCTATTCCTCGTGGTCGTTCGTGACCTACGACATACATACTCCCCGAGCGGGACAAATCGACGCAGGCGCGCGGTAATTGGGCAGCGTGTCAGGGGAAGGACGCTCCCGTTCACTCGATAGTCTTGGACGAAGGCGACAACCGCGAAAAGGAACTCATCATCGACAGCACCTATGACGCCCGCAATCTCCTGGTCCTCGAGGGGCTGGAGGCCGTTCGCAAGCGTCCCGGCATGTACGTCGGCTCGACCGACACCCGTGGACTCATGCACTGCCTGTGGGAGATCATCGACAACTCCGTCGACGAGGCGCTCGGTGGTCACGGTTCCCACATCCGGGTCGCGCTCAACGACGACGGGTCCGTCGAGGTCCAGGACGACGGGCGTGGCGTCCCGGTCGACATCGAGAAGAAGACCGGCCTGACCGGTGTCGAGGTCGTCTACACCAAGCTGCACGCGGGCGGGAAGTTCGGCGGCGGCTCCTACGTCGCGACGGGCGGCCTGCACGGGGTGGGTGCGTCGGTCGTCAACGCGTTGTCGTCCCGGCTCGACGTCGAGGTCGACAAGGGCGGTGCCACCTGGGCGATGTCCTTCCGCCGTGGCGTGCCCGGCATCTTCGCCGGTGAGGGCCCGGACGCGGACTTCACGCCGACCAACGAGCTGCGCAAGATCGGCAAGGTCGCCAAGGCCAAGACCGGCACCAGGGTCCGTTACTGGGCCGACCCGCAGATCTTCATCAAGGGCGCCAGGTTCGCCTACGAGGAGCTGGTCTCACGAGCGAGGCAGACCTCGTTCCTGGTCCCCGGCCTCGAGATCGTCATCAGCGACCGACGTGGCGACGAGCCGCACGAGGAGAAGTTCCGCCACGACGGCGGCATCGCCGAGTTCTGCGAGTTCCTCGCCACCGACGAACCGGTCACCGAGGTGCTGCGGCTCCAGGGCGAGGACGTCTTCACCGAGACCGTCCCGCTGCTGGACGACAAGGGCCACATGACGCCCCAGGACATCGAGCGGACCCTGGGCGTCGACATCGCGGTCCGTTGGGGCACCGACTACACCACCCACGTGCAGTCGTTCGTCAACATCATCGCCACGCCCAAGGGCGGCACACACCTCAACGGTTTCGAGCGGGGCGTCACCAAGACGTTCAACGAGGTCCTGAGGACGACCCGGCTGCTCAAGTCCGGCGACACCGACGTGATCAAGGACGACGTGCTCGAGGGCATGACGGCGGTCGTGACCGTACGTCTGGCCGAGCCGCAGTTCGAGGGCCAGACCAAGGAGGTGCTGGGCACACCAGCGGTGACCAAGATCGTCAACCAGGTCGTGTCCCGGGAGCTCAAGGCGTTCCTGACGTCCAACAAGACCGCCCACAAGGCCAAGGCCCGCCGGGTGATGGAGAAGGTCGTCGACGCCTCCAAGACCCGCCTGGCGGCGCGCCAGCACCGTGACACGCAGCGCCGCAAGAACGCGCTGGAGTCCAGTGCCCTGCCGGCGAAGCTCGCCGACTGCCGCAGCAACGACGTCGAGCGCTCCGAGCTGTTCATCGTCGAGGGTGACTCGGCGCTCGGCACCGCCAAGTCGGCCCGCGACTCGGAGTTCCAGGCGCTGCTGCCGATCCGCGGCAAGATCCTCAACGTCCAGAAGGCCAGCATCGGCGACATGCTCAAGAACGCCGAGTGCTCGTCGATCATCCAGGTCGTCGGCGCGGGGTCCGGCCGCACGTTCGACGTCGACGCGGCCCGCTACGGCCGCATCATCTTCATGGCCGACGCGGACTCCGACGGTGCCCACATCCGGTGCCTGCTCGCGACCCTGTTCTTCCGCTACATGCGCGAGCTGGTCGACGCCGGCCGGGTCTACACCGCGGTGCCGCCGCTGCACCGCATCGAGCTGTCGAACCCCAAGAAGGGGCAGGAGAAGTACGTCTACACCTACTCGGACGCCGAGCTGCAGCGCAAGCTCGCCGAGCTGCAGCGCAAGAACATCAGGTGGAAGGACCCGGTGCAGCGCTACAAGGGCCTCGGCGAGATGGATGCCGCACAGCTGTCCGAGACGACGATGGATCCGCGCCACCGTACGCTGCGGCGCCTCACTGTTGACGACGGCGAGGAAGCCTCGTCGGTCTTCGAGCTGCTGATGGGCAACGACGTGCCGCCGCGCAAGGAGTTCATCGTGCAGGGCGCCTACGAGATCGACGCCGACCGCATCGACGCCTGACCCTGAGTCATTCGGGAGAGTTGCCGGCGCCGCCTCCGACGACGTACGGCGTGGTGACGCCCTCGTACACCAGGTGGGCGAGGAGCCCGTCCGCGGCGTGGTTGAGGTTGTGGCAGTGGTCCATCCACACGCCGGGGTTGTCGGCGACGAACGCGATTTCGTAGCTCTCGTCGCTCCTGACGTCGAGCGAGTCGGTCCACCACGGGCTTCCGGTCGCGGGCTTGCCGTCGCGACTCAGCACGAGGGCGTGGTGGCCGTGCAGGTGCATGGGATGGACCTCGCCGGAGTGGTTCTCGATGCGCATCACGACGACGTCGCCCTCGGCCACCATGAACATCGGGACGTCGGGGAACAGGTGCCCGTTGACCGACCACCACATCCCGGGCCTGCCGTCCACGAATCCGGGCTTGCGGTCGACGGAGTAGGTGAACTCGCGGTCGGGATCCGACGCGTCGAGACCGGTCGGGGCCGGGACGCCGTACGTCAGGAAGTCGACCTCGGTCGTGGGCGGCGGCGGCCTCGGCGGCGCCGAGTGGCCCTCCGGTCCGATCAGCAACGCGGTGGCGCCGCCGATCTGCACCCTGGCCGGTGAGGTGACGACGAGGTCGATGCGGCCGCCGGCCGTCACGGTCACGTCCAGTCCGGACACCGGGGACGGCCGGTTGACCTCGGTGCCGTCGATCGCCGTGACCCGGTAGGGCGCGTCCGACCAGACCCGCATCGGCCCGTTGTCGGTGTTGATGGCGCGCACCCGCACGCTCTCACCGTCGGCCGCTGTGACCGGCACGTCGCCGGGGACCCCGTTGAGCGTGCGCACGCCGCGGTACGTGTGGGCCACGGCCGTGACGTCGTGGTCCTGCTCGATGCCGGCGGCCGGGAGGACGATGAGCGGGCCGAAGAGGCCTCGGGCGACCTGCACGTGCGACACCTGGTGCGAGTGGTACCAGTAGCTCCCCACCCGGTCGACGACGAACCGGTAGACGTGGTCCTCGCCCGGAGCGATGGCGTCCTGGGTGACACCGGCGACGCCGTCCGCCGCATTGGGCACGTCGACACCGTGCCAGTGCAGCGCGATCCCGTCGGGCACGTCGTCGTTGCGGACGTGCACCTCCACGAGCTGCCCGACCCGCGCCGTGATGGTGGGGCCGGGGGAGCGGCCGTTGAGCGTGAACCCGTCGACCGAGTGGCCGGAGATGTTGATCCTGCCGCGCCGGGCGGTCAGCTCGACCAGGACGTCGGCGACCCGATCCGGGTCCTCGACGAGATCCGGAACGGTCGTCGCGTTCGTGTCGTGGTGGTCGCCGTGGCCGTCGACCTCCTCCGGACCGCCGCCGGTGTCGACGTAGCCCATGTCCATCACGGAGTACGTCGTGGGGACCAGGCTGGCGTACCAGAACCAGGCGAGGGGCCCGAGGACTGCCGCCGTGGCGATGAACGCGACCAGCAGCCGGCGACGCGTCACGCTCTACGGCACGGTCGAGGGCGTGGCCCCCACGTCGGGCTTGACCGGCCTGGCACTCCTGGCGGCCATCAACGCGGCACCGAACAGGATGAAGGCGTTGAGACCGTGGACCAGCCCCAGGTAGGGCGAATCCCCGGCGAACTGGCCGGCGAGGATCTGCACCACGATCGACACCGCGATGATGGCGGCCCACTTGACGGCGCCGTCGACCGCGACGAAGAACGAGACGATCAGCAGGATGAGCCCCAGCAGGGGGAAGAGGAATGTCCCGTTCATGACGTGGATGAAGTGGCCGATGGAACCCGTCCACGTCGGCGGGTCGTCCTCCCACGACTCGATGACCGACTTGTCGAGGGTGGCCCCGTCATCGATCCACTTGAACAGCCCGGCTATGGCGAAGACCATCGCCATGGCCTGGATGACGACGTCGATCGCAATGATGTCGGCGACGATTCGATATGTCTTGCGCATCTCGACCCCTTATCGTGCGGTCCCTCCACCCTTCATGATGAACCCGCGGGGCGATCTTGTCTGCGTTTTGGGCCTTCAGATGACGGGGTTGAGCAGTCCGGTGTCGACGTCGTAGATGAAGCCGCCGACAAGGATGTCGTCGCCGATGAGCGGGTGGCTGCGCACGCGCATCACGTCGGCTCGCACGGTGTTCTCCTGGTCGTCGATCGCCCCGAGGGTCATCCACGACGCATCGGTGCCGGCGGCCGCGCCGACCCGGGCCTTGAGCTCGTCCTCGCTCGAGGTGGCCATGGCACAGCGGGTGTGCTCGACGATCAGGATCCGGCGCACCTGCAGCAACGTCACGCCGAGCACCAGGGCGACGAGAGCGGCATCGGTGACGCGGCCCCCCGGGTTGCGCAGGATCTTGGCATCGCCGGGCTTGAGGCCGATCATGCGCAAGGGGTCGATCCGGGAGTCCATGCAGGTCACCATGGCAATGCCGGCGTGCGCGATGCCGTCGAACCCGGAGAGTCCGAAGTCCTCGGCATACTCGCGATTGGCGGCCAGCAAGTCGTCGAAGTGGGGCATGGCCGACAGGTTATCGGGTGGCTGTTTCGTCCTCGTCACGAAACACCACCAGTGCCAGGACCGCTGCTGTGAGGGCGCACACCGCGGCGCCGATGAACACCGCGTGGAGCTGGGTGATGCCGGCATCACGAACCGCGTCCTTGTACGCCTGGCAGAGCGTCGCCTCGCCGTTGCACAGCTCTGCGGCGGGCGGGATCTTGTCGGACGCGTGGTAGAACGCGCGCAGCCCGATCGTCGTGAGCGCCGAGATGCCCAGCAGCATGCCCACCATGCGGGCCACGATCAGCAGGGCTGACGCGACACCGTGCACGGCGTCCGCGGTGTGGGCGAGCAGGACGGCGTTGACCGGAGCGATCGCCAGCCCGAAGCCCAGGCCCGCGAGGACCAGCGACAGGGTCTCGGCCTGGTCGTCGAGCGAGTGCGCGTCCCACGTCGACATGTGCCAGAACGCCGCCGCGCTCATCAGCATCGCGGCAGCGGTCAGGACCGAGGCGGGAACCTTGCGCAGGAGCCACCCGCCGAGCACGGCGCCGATCGGCAGGGCGATCAGGAAGCGTACGAGGACCAGTGCCGCGTCGAGCTGTGAGTCGCGGTGGACCGTGAGCCGGGCGAAGAACGGGATGTCGACGAGGGCCGCGATCAGCGCAGCGCCGACGAAGAAGGAGACGACCAGGGCACCCCAGGCGGGCCTGGCTCCGAGGGCGCCGCGCGGGACCAGCGGGCGCGGGGCATGCCGTTGGCGCACCGCGAAGCCGGCGAAGGCGACGAGCGCGACCGGAATCAGCCACGGAGCCTGGTCGGAGATCGCCGCGCTCTCGGGCTCGGCCGACGCGAACGTCAGGATGACCGCGCCGAGCCCGGTCGTGAGCAGCAGCGCGCCGGTGATGTCGGTGTCGTGGGCGAGTGCGGGCCACTGGCGCCAGCCGACGAGCGGCCTACGTGCTGTCGCCTGCCGAAGCAGGAACAAGGCCAGCAGGCCGTACGTCGCGAGGGCCAGCGGCGTCAGCCAGCGGGATTCGCCGGTGACGGGGAGGAACGCGAGCCCGCTCGTGACGCCCTCGGTCAGCCGGGCCGGCTCGAGCATCACGACGGTGACTCCGACCAGCGTGAGCGCCGCCAACCCGGCACCGATGATGTCGAAGCGGTGCGCGCGGATCATCCGGTCGGTCGGGACGGCATCGCGCTGCGCGATCATCGCCGCTGCCAGCACCAGGCCGATGGCGCAGTTGAGCCAGAAGATCAGCCGCCAGTCGCCGAAGGCCAGCACGACAGCGCCGTAGAGCGGCCCGAGGACGCTGCCGAGCTCCTGGACGGCCCCGACGATGCCCAGCGGCAGGCCGCGACGCTGGGGCGGCCAGAGGTCAGCGACGAGCGCGAGGGTCGGCGGGATCAGGCCGCCGCCACCGATGCCCTGGATCAGCCGGCCGAGCACGACGCTCTCGAGGTTGTACGCCGCCGCGGTGACGAGCGATCCGACCGCGAACACCACGAGCGATCCCAGCAGGACGGGGACGCGGCCGCGGAGGTCCGAGATGCGGCCGATGAGCGGGAGCACCCCGACGTACCCCAGCAGGAAGCCCGAGACGATCGGAGCGGCGCGCTGCAGCTCGTCGAGGTCGAGTCCGGCCGACGTCATCATGTCGGGCAGCGCGAGCACCACGACGTACGTGTCCGCGGCCGCGAACGAGATCGCGACGGCCGCCAGCCCCAGGAGGATCTTCGAGGCGGGACTGATCGCCTCCCGTGAGGTCATCGACCGAAGCGGGACGGCGGCTCGATGGTCACGGCGGTGTCAGACGTGGTGAGCGTGACGGTGTAGGTGACGTCGCCGCCATCGGGGTAGAACGGCCCCTTGAGGGTGGCGTCGCGCAGGACGTTGTCGTCGTCGAGGCGGTAGGTCGCCGCGAACGACTCGTCCTCGGCGGCCGACGGGATGATGTCCTTGACCAGGCTGCCGGGGAGCGTGCCCTTGATCGTGGTGAGCACGTCGTCGCCGTCGCGTGACTTCTTGCCCTCGGTGAGCTTCTCGGTCTTGGCCAGGATCTGCGTGACGCCGGTGTCCTTGGCCAGCAGCGACGCCGGGTCGGGCGCCTTGAGCGAGTCCGGGTCGATCGTGAGGAACACCGGGGCGAAGCTCGTCTTGGCCCAGACCTTGCCGTCGACCGCGATGACATCGGCGTCGAGGCTCGTGCCGCCCGTGACGACCTTGACCTTGCCGTCGAACGCGGGGGAGTGGTTGCCCTTGCCCTTGGCCGACAGCAGCCCCGTCACGCCGGACGGCAGCTTGTCGGTGGCCAGCGAGATCGTGATGGTCTCGGCGTCGTCGAGTGCCGTCTTGGCCTCGGTGAGCCGGGCCTGGAGCTTGGCCGGATCGCCCTTGTCGCCGTCGGAGGAGTCGGTGCATCCTGCGAGGACCAGGGCCGCCGCGGCGATGGTATGGATCAGGTGTCTGGTGCGCACGGCTCAGTCTTGCACGCCGCTCGGCTCAGATCGCGAGCGAACCGGCCGGTCCCGACACCGCCAGGATCGGCTGCGCAGCGGGCACTCCTGACCCGTCGCGACGGTCGGTGGGCTCGGGCAGGTCGACCGGCGATCCGCTCGTCGCGCAGGCCATCGGCTGGCCGTCGCCGACCCAGGCCAGCAGGAGTCCGTCCTCGCCCTTGAGCAGGCGCTGGCACCGGACACCGCCGGTGGCCCGCCCCTTGGCCGGGTAGATCGCCATCGGGCTGACCTTGACGGCACCGTTCTGCGTGCCGGGCAGGGCGTCGCCGGACCCGGCGATCGTCACGACGTACGAGGTGTCGATGTCGCGGACGGCGCCGAACGACACGGCGCGCGCCCCGGGCGTCAGCTTGATGCCTGCGACCCCGCCACCAGCACGGCCCTGCGGGCGTACGAGCGAGGCCGAGAAGTGCAGCAGCTGGGCGTCCGACGTGACGAACACGAGCTCTTCGTCGCCGCTGGCCAGCTCGACCGCGCCGACCAGGACATCGCCGTCGTCGAGCGAGATGATGTCCCAGGAGTCGCGCGAGAGCTGCTCTGGCTTGACCCGTTTGACGACTCCTGCGCGGGTGCCGAGGGCCAGCCCGGCGCCGGAGTCGCCCAGCCGGGTCAGCGCGAGGACCGTGCCCTCGAGGCCCGGGATCTCGCGCAGCGGCATGCCGCCCTGCAGGTTGGGGGACTGGGCGGTCGGCGGCAGCGCCGGCAGCTCGAGCACCGAGATGCGCTGGATGCGGCCGTCGGACAGCACGACACCGATCTCCCCGCGGGCCGTGGTGCGTACGGCGGACACGATGGTGTCGTGCTTGACCCGGCGGTCGACGTCGCCGAGCGGGGAGTCGTCGGACGTACGCGCCAGGAGCCCCGTGGCGGACAGCAGCGCCCAGCACGGGTCGTCGGCGACCTCGAGCGGCGAGGCGGCCGTCGCGGTCTGGCCTGACGACTCGAGCAGCACGGTGCGTCGCGGGGTGCCGAACGTCTGGGCCATCTCGTTGAGCTCGTCCCCGACGACCTTGCGGAGCACCTGCTCGTCGGCCAGGATCGCGTCGAGCTCGTCGATGATCCGGCGGAGCTCGGCGATCTCGCGCTCGACCTCGATCCGGTCGTACTTGGTGAGCCGGCCGAGGGTCAGGTCGAGGATGTAGGTCGCCTGGATGTCGGACAGATCGAAGATCGTCATGAGGCGTTCCTTGGCCTCGGTGCGGTTCTCGCTCGCGCGGATCAGCTGGATGACCTCGTCGATGTCGACGAGTGCGAGCATCAGGCCGTCCAGGAGGTGCAGCCGGTCGGCGGCCTTGCCCCGGCGGAACTGCGTACGCCGGCGCACGACGTCGATGCGGTGACCCAGGTAGACCTCGAGCATCTCCTTGAGCCCCAGCGTGCGGGGCTGGCCGTCGACCAGCGCGACGGCGTTGATGCCGAACGAGCTCTCCATCGGGGTGCTCTTGTAGAGCTGCTCGAGGATCGTCTCGGGGATGAAGCCGTTCTTGATCTCGATGACCAGGTTGAGGCCCTTGTGCCGGTCGGTGAGGTTCTTGATGTCGGAGATGCCCTGGAGCTTCTTGGCCTGGACGAGCTTCTTGATCGCCTCGATGACCTTCTCGGGGCCGACGTTGTAGGGGAGCTCGGTGATGACGATGCCCTTGCGGCGGGGCGTGACGCTCTCGATGCGGGCGGAGGCGCGCATGCGGAACGAGCCGTTGCCCGTGGCGTAGGCGTCGCGGATGCCCTCGAGCCCGACGATCTTGCCGCCGGTGGGCAGGTCGGGCCCGGGGATGAACCGCATGATGTCGTCGAGGTCGGCCGACGGGTGGTTGATGAGGTGTCGCAGGGCCTGCACGACCTCGATCAGGTTGTGCGGCGCGATGTTGGTGGCCATGCCGACGGCGATGCCGCTGGCACCGTTGACGAGCAGGTTGGGCAGCGCGGCGGGCAGCACGACGGGCTCGGTCTCACGCCCGTCGTAGTTGGGCTTGAAGTCGACCGTGTCCTCGTTGATCGACGCCGTCATGGCCTCGGCGGCGGCGTCCATACGGACTTCGGTGTATCGCATCGCGGCGGGCGGGTCGTCCTGCGAGCCGAAGTTGCCGTGGCCGTCGAGCAACGGCAGGCGCAGCGACCAGGGCTGCACGAGGCGTACGAGCGCGTCGTAGATCGCGCTGTCGCCGTGCGGGTGCAGCCGACCCATGACCTCGCCGACGGGTCGCGCGCTCTTGGCGTGCCCGCGATCGCTCCGCAGGCCCATGTCATCCATCGTGTAGAGGATGCGCCGCTGGACCGGCTTGAGCCCGTCGCGCGCATCGGGCAGGGCCCGGGCGTAGATCACCGAATAGGCGTACTCGAGGAAGCTCGAACGCATCTCGTCGCTCACGTCGGTGTCGACGATGTGCTCCTCGAAGTCCTCCTCGGGAGCTTGCTTGCTGCTGCGGGCCATGCCTTCTCTCCTGTGCTGC
>NZ_JAKFCB010000252.1:0-11268 GCF_036676885.1 Aeromicrobium sp. | reverse complement strand
GTTCGAATCTCGTTGTCCGCTCGGAAGCGGGTCTCCATACCCATCCAGCGGTGGGTTGGCCGAGAGGCGAGGCAACGGACTGCAAATCCGTTTACACGGGTTCAAATCCCGTACCCACCTCGAGCACAGCAGCACAACAACTGAATTTTGCACGGGCGATTGGCGCAGTCTGGTAGCGCGCTTCCCTGACACGGAAGAGGTCACAGGTTCAAGTCCTGTATCGCCCACCACGCCTGAAAACCCCCGGGAAACCGGGGGTTTTCGCGTTCCCCGGGCGCTCACCCACTCGGTCACACCGGCGGGGCGGCCTCGGCGGGCACGAGGTCCGGCCGCGGCCGTACGAACGTCGTCGCGCGCCGCCACCGGCCATGCTCGAACGCCGAGTCAGCCGAGACCTCGACCACGAGCGATGGTTCGACCCTCGTGATGGACACGCGCCCCTTGCCGTGGTGGCCGAGCCGACCCGCCGACACCTCGTCCGGCCATGGGTGACCCGGCCCTGCCGGGGCGAGCAACGACCGCACGGCCTTCTGCTGCTGGAAGCTCAGCGCGCCGGTACTGCCGACGACATCCAGCTCGCCGTCGCGATAGAGCCCCAGGACCAGGCAACCGGGAGCGGACACCGGTCCGGTGACGGCCCCGACGACGACGTCCACGGTGTCGCGGATCCGGAGCTTGAGCCAGTCGCGCCTGCCTGAGACGTACGGCGAGTCGAGGCCCTTCATGACCAGCCCCTCGATGCCGACCCAGCCTGCGGCGTAGTCACGCAACCACTGCTCGGCGTCCTGCTTCTCGTACGTCTGGGGCGTCAGCTCCATGGGCGGCGCACTCCCCTGGAGCAGCAGCTCCAGTGCCGCCCGGCGCCGACTCAGGGGCCACGAGCGGACGTCCGCGCCGCTGACCGCGAGCACGTCGAATGCCACGAAGCTCGCCGGCTTGCGGGCGAGACGCTGGCGAGACACCAGGCGCCGTTGCAGCTCGGCGAAGTCGAACGCGCCGTCTCCCCAGACGACGAGCTCGCCGTCGACGACGACGCCGTCGGGCAGCTGCTCGGCAGCGGCCGAGGCGATGTCCGGGAACGCGTCGGTGATGTCGTGGCCGCGCCGCGACTGCACACGGCAGCGGCCTTCAACGACGAAGAGCAGGGCTCGGTAGCCGTCGAACTTGGGCTCATACGCGACACCGCCCGGCCACCCTCCGGGGTCGGGCAGCGTCTGGACAGCCCGGGCCAGCATGGGCTCCTGCCCAAAGCTCAGCATCGCGACTCCGCGCTCCTTGCTCTCCCTCGGCCATCACGTACCCGACACCCCGAGCCACAAACGAGGGCGGCCGGGACCCTCCTCGCTCACCCCAGAGGGGGTTGCGGAGCCTTGGGGCCGGTGGCCGGTGCGCCCTCCTGGACCGGGTCCGGTGGGTCGCCCTGACCGGCGTCCGCCTCGGGAGCCGTCCGCGTGTACGGGTCGGCAGGCGGGTGCGTTGGCTTCGGATCTTCGCCAGGGCCGGGAGCCGGATCGAGGTCGGGATCTCCCGGCCTGGAGCTCGGGTCGGCCGGTGGGATGGGTGATTCAGTCATGGCACGTGGTCCTCTCGTCACCGTCCTTGACTGGGTACCCAGCGACAAGCCGCCGAACCGTCCATGACCTGCGGATATGTGAGCGCAACCAGTCTTGAACCCGGTCGGAACCGGACCTACCATCGGGACAGAATTTCTCTGTGATGTGACGATTATGGGGAGGTTGGGCCATGGCACGGCGACGCAAGAGCTTCGAGTACGAATCGCCGATTCCGGACGAAGAACTCGCACTGCGCATGAACTCGACAGCGGGCCGCAAGCTCGAGGAGCGTCTCGAGTCGGTCGGCTGGACCGACGAGCGACATCCGCCCGGTCGCAAGGCTGACGAAGCCTGATCCGTACGCCTGTGAGCCGCGGGGCGTCAGGGCTCCGTGTGACCGAGCTCGGGGGCTGACACGAACGACACCTCGTACCCGGCAGCGGCATGCAGCTCGAACATCACGAGCTCGTTGCCGGTCTCGCGCAGCACCGGGCCCGGGACATACAGCGTGCGTTGCGGGCCGCGTGACCAGTAGCGGCCGAGACAGAAACCGTTGATCCAGGCGACGCCCTTGCCCCACGTCGCGGTGTCGAGGTAGAGGTCACCCGAGCCGGGATGATCGAAGGACGCGCCGGCGAACACCGGGCCGGCGATGACGGAGGGCTCTCCGCTCGACTCGAGAGCTCGCGCGATGGGCTCGATGTCGGCGAGGTCCATCGGAAGAACCCACCAGGATCGCAACGGCTCACCGTTGATGCTCGCCTCACCGATGAGCCCCTTGGCCTCACCGATCCGCGGGCCGTAGTCGACCCGGCCCTGGTCCTCGACCAGGAGGTCGAGCGTTCCCTTCGCGGCCGCGGGCAGAGAGATCGAGGTGTCGTGATGGTCGCGGGCGAGCACGCCGAGGCTGTCCTGGTTCAGGAAGAGCTGGGCGCGGTCACGCACCTCGTCGATGTGCAGCACCGCCGCGCCCGTGACGTCGATCGTGGTGCTGTACATCGCGAAGCCCTCGTAGTGCCCCACCGAGTCCAGCGTGGGCAGGCCGTCGTGCTGCGTCCAGGTGCCGAGGACGTCGAGCACGTCCCACAGTGGCAGGGTCCTGCGGATCGGCGCGACGAACGTCGGTGGCGCCGGTGCCGGTTGCGGCTTCTCGTCGCCGACCGGCGCGTGCTTGGCGATCACGTCTCGGAGCGCCCAGTACTTCTCCGTGGGGTTGCCCGCCTCGTCGAGTGGCGCGTCGTAGTCGTAGCTCGTGACGATCGGCAGGTACGTGCCCTTGTCGTTGGCGCCGTTGGTGAACCCGAAGTTCGTGCCGCCGTGGAACATGTAGATGTTGACCGAGGCGCCGCGTTCGAGCAGCTCGTCGAGGCTGCGGGCGGTGTCCTCCACCGACGTGAGGTGGTGATGGCTCCCCCAGTCGTCGAACCAGCCGTCCCAGAACTCCGAGCACATGAGCGGGCCCGTCGGCTGGTGCCGGCGCAGGGTGTCGAGGCGCTCGGGCGAGCGGGAGCCGAACGAGGCTGTCCGGTGCAGCTCGGGCAGGCCGCCGTTCTCGAGCATGTCGTCGACGGGCTGGTCGACCGAGGTCAGCGGCACCGTGATCCCGATCCTCCGGTTGATCGCGACGAGCTTGCGGAGGTACGTCTTGTCGGCCCCGTATGCGCCGTACTCGTTCTCGACCTGCACCAGGATGATCGGGCCGCCGCGATCGATCTGACGTGGCACGAGGACGGGCGCGAGCTGTTGGAGGTAGCGGTCCACCGCCGCCAGGTAGCGGGGCTCGTCCTGCCGCACCCCGGTCGAGCTGTCGGTGAACAGCCAGGCGGGCAACCCGCCATTGCTCCACTCCGCGCAGATGTAGGGTCCCGGCCGGACGATGGCGTACATGCCCTCCGCGGCGACGGCGTCGAGGAATGCCCCGAGGTCGAGGTTGCCCGAGAGCTCGAACTCGCCTTCCCGGGCTGCGTGCGCATTCCACGCGACGTACGTCTCGATCGTGTTGAGCCCCATCTGACGGGCCTTGCGGATCCGGTCCGCCCACTGATCGGGATGGACGCGGAAGTAGTGGATCGAGCCGGACAGGATGCGGAACGGCTCGCCGCGCAGCAGGAAGTCGTGCTCGCCGATCGCGAATGTCATGCCGGTTCCTTCGTGGGGTGAGAGCAGTGTGTGCAGTGCGCCGGGCTGTGAGGGCCTCTGATCGAGAGGCCCTCACAGCCCAGCCGTACGACGGTCAGTTGACGGTGAAGCCTTGCTGGTCCCCGTAGGTGACCGACTTCTTCTGCCAGTCCGCCAGGCCTTGCTCGAGGGGTGTCTTCGAGACGTACGCCTTGCCGACCGTGTCGTTGAAGATGCTGTTGGCATAGACCTGGAACGGCAGGTAGGACCACCCCTTGACGACGTCCTCGGCCGAGGCCGCGAGCACCTTGTTGACCTCCTGGTCACCGAAGTACGGGAACTTCTTGTTCACGAAGTCCGGCGAGCTGATCTCCTTGGTCGTTGCCGGGAACGCCCCGGCGTCGACGCGGGTCTGGACGCCCTTGCCGGCCGTGGCGTAGTCCATGAACGCGTACGCCAGTGCCTTGTTCTTGCTGGCCTCCGGGATGGCCAGCGAGCTTCCGCCGTTCTCGGAGCTGGCGTGCGCGCCGGATTCCCACTGCGGCATCGGCGCGACGCGCCATTTGCCCGCACCCGATGCCACGCCGGACTCGAGGTTGGCGGGCATCCAGGCGCCGATCGTCAGCGTGGCGATCGTGCCGTTGGCGAGGCCTTTGTACCACTCGTCGCTCCACGACTGGACGGGTGCGACCAGGTCCTCGTCGAGCAGCGTCTGCCACGTGCCGGCGAAGCGCTTGGAGCCCTCATCGGCGAGGTCGATCGTGACCTTCTCGCCGTCGACCTTGAACGGCTGGCCTCCGGCCTGCCAGATCATGCTCGTGGTGAAGCCCGCGTCGCCCGAGTCGTTCGCGATGTACGCCTTGGGGTCGGCCTTGTGGATCTTGCGGGCTGCCGCAACGTACTCGTCCCAGGTGGTCGGGACGGCGATGTCGTACTTGTCGAAGACGTCCTTGTTGTAGAACAGCGCCATCGGGCCCGAGTCCATCGGCAGGCCGTAGATGCCTCCGGCCTGCTGGACGGATGCCCACGGGCCGGGCGTGAACGTCTTGTCGAGGCTGCTGGCCCCGAACGCGCTGACATCGGCGACCGACTTGGCGAGCGAGAACTGCGGCAGTGCGTAGTACTCGAGCTGGGCGACGTCGGGCACGCCCGAACCGGCCTTGATCGCGTTCTGCAGCGCGGTGTACTGGTCGTTGCCGGTTCCGGCGTTGACGAGCTTGATCTTGACGTTGGTGTGCTCGGCCTCGAAGTCCTTGACGACCTGCTCCAGCGTGGGCTCCCAGGCCCAGACGGTGATCGTCCCGCCCTTCTCGAGTGCCGCCTTGACATCGTCCGCTCCCCCGGACGCGCTCGGCTTGTCGCCGTCGGAGCCGCCGCAGGCCGCAAGAGCGAGCGCCGCGACGACGGAGACGGCGACTGCGCGAAGCAGTCTCCGATGCTTGATGATCATGTGTTTCCTCTCGTTGGTTCGAAACTCAGGTGGCCAGCCGACGCTGACCTCATTCCTTGACGCTTCCTGCCGACAGCCCGGACTGCCAGAAGCGCTGCAGAAGAAGGAAGGCCGCGATGAGCGGCAGGATCGTCAGGAGCGATCCGGTGATGACCAGGTTGAAGATGACGTCGCCGCCTGCGGTCATGGCCTGGGAGTTCCAGGAGTTGAGGCCCACCGTCAGCGGGTACCAGTCGGGGTCCTTGAGCATCACGAGCGGCAGGAAGTAGTTGTTCCAGGTCGCCACCATCGAGAACAGCAGCACCGTGACGATCCCCGGTGCCAGCAGCGGCAGGGCCACCTGGACGAACGTGCGCAGCTCGGAGGCGCCGTCCATCTTCGCGGCCTCCATCAGCTCGGTGGGGATCGCGTCTGTCGCGAACGTCCACATCAGGTAGAGCCCGAACGGGGAGATCAGCGACGGGATGATGACCGACCACGGCGTGTTGGTCAGCCCCATCTCGCTGAACATCAAGAAGGTGGGGACGGCCAGGGCGGTGCCCGGCACGGCGACCGCGCCGATGACGACGGCGAACACGCTCTTCTTGCCGGGGAAGTCGAACTTGGCGAGGGCGTACCCACCCATGACCGCCAGGACCGTGGCACCGCCTGCTCCGACGACGACGTAGAGCACCGTGTTGCCGAGCCACCGCAGGAAGATGCCGTCGTCGTACGTCAGGGTGTCCGTGATGTTCGAGAACAGCGAGAAGTCGTCGCCGAACCACAGGCCGAACGACGACAGCAGGTCGTCCTGCGACTTGGTGGAGTTGATCACGAGCCAGGCCAGTGGCACCAGGCTGTAGAGCATGACGAGGCCGGTCAAGGCCGTCAGCAGCGGACTGCGGCGAGGCCTGGCGAACGAGTGCTTCGAGCGTGCGCGCTGTGCTGGGCGCAGGGCCGTGGTCGTCGCCATGTCAGAGGGCCTTTCGCATGCCGCGGAGCTGGACGACGTACGCCACGGCCATCGTCAGCAGGCCCATGATGATCGCGATCGTCGCCGAGTAGTTGTACTGCTGGCCGGAGAACGACAGCGAGTACGCATAGAAGTTGGGCGTGTACTGCGTGCTGATGGCGTTGGGGGCGACGTTCTGCAGGATGTTGGGCTCGTTGAAGAGCTGGAAGCTGCCGATGATCGAGAAGATCGTCGCGATCACCAGGGCTCCCCTGATGGCGGGCAGCTTGATCGCCCGGATGATGCGGACCTCGCTCGCGCCGTCGATCGCGGCCGCCTCGTAGAGCGACACCGGGATGACCCGCAGGGCGGCGTAGAAGATCAGCATGTTGTAGCCGACGAACTCCCACGTGACGATGTTGCCGATCGATGCCAGGACCCAGGTCGGGCTGAGCGGGTCGGGCAACGAGATGCCGAAGAAGTCGTTGATGCTGCCGACGAGGCCGAACTGGCTGCCGTACATGAAGCCCCACATCAGCGTCGCGACGACCGCCGGCACGGCGTACGGGAGGAAGATCGAGATGCGGAACAGCGACGCCCCGTAGAGGCGTCCGCCGTCGATCGCGAGGGCGGCCAGCAGGGCCAGGAAGAGCATGATCGGGACCTGGACGACGAGGAACAGCGACACCCGCCAGATCGAGTCATAGAACGCCGCATCGGTCAGCGCCTGCTTGTAGTTGTCGAGGCCGACGAAGCTGTTGCCACCGATCAGCTTGTCCTGGAAGACGCTCAGGTAGATCGAGTACGCGATCGGGGCGAGGAACACGAGGGCGAACACCAGGGCGAACGGCGCGAGGAATCCCCAGCCGGCCCAGGATCGACGGTAGTGACCAGAGGACGCCGCCGGCTTCTCGGCCGGCGCGACCACTGCCCCCGTGGCAACCATCAGATCCGGTCCTCTCCTGGCCGTGTGGGCCTGTCGCGCTTCACATCAGACGGGAAACCGCCTATGTTTACGTAAACATCGTTGTGACGCGCGTTACGTTACACCCCTAGGAAGGAACGTCAAGACCCGTGAGCGAGTTGGAACCTGTCTCGAACGGCGCACCCCGGCAACGGCGTGTGTCGATGGCGGACGTCGCAAAGCTGGCCGGCGTCTCGTCGCAGACGGTGTCCCGCGTGTCCAACGGCCACCCCGGCGTCATTCCCGCCACCCGCGAGGTGGTGCAGGCCGCGATGCGCGAGCTGGGCTACCGGCCCAACAGCGCGGCACGAGCCCTGAAGTGGGGCAGCTTCCGCACGATCGGCGTCATCCTCTTCTCGCTCGCCAATGTCGGCAACAGCAAGACCCTGGAGGGCATCGCCGCCGAGGCAACCGCTCGCGGCTACGGCATCACGTTGATCCCCGTGGCCATGCCCACCGAGGCCGCGGTCATCGGGGCGTTCGGTCGCCTCGAGGAGCTCGCCGTCGACGCGGTCATCGTGATCATGGAGATCCATCTGCTCGACGCCGCGACCGTGGGGCTGCCGCCCGGCGCGCCCGTCGTGGTCGTCGACTCGAATGCCGGCGACCGCTATCCGGTCGTGGACACCGACCAGTCCACCGGTGGACGGCTGGCCGTGGAGCACCTGCTCTCGCTCGGCCACGAGACCGTGTGGCACGTCGCCGGTCCCGAGGAGTCGTTCGCGAGCGAGCGACGCCTCGCCGCGTGGCGGGAGACCCTCGCGGCAGCGGGCAAGGACGTACCCCGGGTCCTGCGCGGGGACTGGTCCGCCGAGAGTGGCTATGCGGCCGGTCAGCAGCTCCTGGCCGAGGAGTCCGTGACAGCGGTGTTCGTCGCGAACGACCAGATGGCGCTCGGGCTGATGAACGCCCTCCACGAAGGGGGCCGGCGCGTCCCGGAGGACGTGTCGGTCGTCGGGTTCGACGACCTGCCGGACTCCGCTGCGTACCTCCCGCCGTTGACGACGATCCACCAGGACTTCGCCGAGGTCGGCCGACTGTGCGTCGATGGCGCGCTCGACCAGGTCGAGAACGGTGCCAGCCAGCCCGGGGTGACCCTCGTACCGACCCGGCTGGTCGTCCGCAAGAGCACCGCGGCACCTCCGAAGCGCTAGGCCGCCGGACTGGAACCGGAGCGGTTTCCAAGACAATCAGGGGTTATTGCGCCTAACGTTCGGCGTATGGCCATCGAGGAACCCGTGCAGCGCGAAGAACACCTGCTGCTCGACCAGCTGAGCTCGCGGCTGGACTCCTTGCGGTTCTTCCGCGAGAGCGACGAGGCAGAGGCCATGGCGACGCTGGAGGCTTTCGGGAGCAGCGGCAAGGTCGAGGACCAGATGCTGCGCGAGCTCAGCAGCCGCAAGCCGCTGCGCCACTCCGCCCGCTTCGACGAGGCGCATCGCGGCGCCATGCGGGCGCTCGAGGTGTTCGACCGCAATGGCGCCAAGCCGCCGTCGGCCCTCAAGGTGCCCAAGCTCATCAAGCCGATCGCCGACCGCATCGTGCAGCTGCTCATCATCGCGATCGTCCGCAGCCACCAGAAGCGCCTCGTCAAGGACCTCCGCCAGCTGTACGCCCTGCGGGAGGCCAACAGCCCGGTCGGCTCCGACGACTATCAGCTGCTGGCAACCGCACGCATCCAGGTCGACGCGATCATGAACGACCTCAACAAGTCGTCGCTCCCCCTGCCGGCGTTCCTCGTCGGTGGTGCGGCGATCTCCGGCCTTCTGTCGGTGATCAAGAACAGCCTCACCGGCGACCAGTGGGCGCAGTACACGTTCGCGGCGGCGTTCTTCGTCATCGGCCTGGGCATGTTCTGGTGCATCCTCCGCGCCGCCGGCATCGCCCGCAGTCGTACGCGCATCGCCCTCGACGCGTCGTTCAAGGCGCTGTGGGAGGTCATCGGCGACGCCGGAAACCCACCACGGGACCACGCCAGGCTGTTCGCGACGGTCGCCTCGATCCTGCTGGTGCTCGTGTGGATCATCGTCCCGGCGATCGTGGCCTGGGCCGCGATCAACCCCCTCGACCAGCTCTGAGGCCGGGCACTCTCAGGCAGGTTCGGGTTCGGGCGGCACCTGTGGGTGGCGGTGTCCCAACCAACCCATCTCCTCGAGGCCTTCCTCGACGGCGGCGTTGATCGCCGCGCCGATCAGGACCGCGATCGACAGGACGTACAACCACAGCAGGACGGCGATGGGTGCGGCCAGCGGGCCGTAGATCGAGGTGCCGCCGGTGGAGAACCCGAGCGCCCACCGGACGAAGTAGCTGCCGAAGATCCACAGCAAGAGCGTGAACACCGCGCCGGGCAGGCCGTGTCGCCATCGCTTCCGCACCGGCACGGCCAGGTGATAGAGCGTCGTGAGGAAGCCCACGGACAGCAGCAGCACCGCCGGCCAATAGACGTATCGCAGGAACGCCCAGCGATCCGACAGGATGTCGGCGGCCACCTGCGGGCCGGCCAGCACGAGCGGCACCAGGACGATCCCGACGAGCAGCGCGACGATGTAGAGCGCGAACGACAGCGCGCGCGTCTGGACGATCCCGCGATGGCCGCCGAGTCCGTAGATGATCGAGATCGTGTCGATGAAGACGTTGAGCGCCCGCGACCCCGACCACAGCGCGAGGACGAAGCCGACCGAGATCACGTCGATGCGACCGCCGCCGAGCACGTCGTCGAGCGTCGGGGTGATGACCTTGTCGACAGTGTCCGGGGTCAGCGCCTGTGAGGCGAGGTCGATGACCCGGTCCTTGAGCACCTCGACCTTGGCGACCTCGAAGCGTTCGGCGATGAATCCGATCGTGCCGGCCAGACCGAACACGAGCGGCGGGAGCGACAGGATCGCGAAGAATGCCGCCTCGGCAGCGAGCCCGGTCACGCGATAGCGGAAGCAGCTGCTGACCGTGCGCGCGACGACCTTCTTGCCCGCTTCGGCGATCGCCGGTCGGTCTACCGGTTCGACCGCCATGGCTCTACCGTAGCGACATGGATCCCCTGCAGCGCGCACCTTCGAATCAGGCGACCCCGCTGGTCGGATACAACATCGCAACCGCAGACCGCGCGCTGATCGACGGAGTGGCAGCATTCGGAGGCGACCACAGCGCCGAGATCGTCGACGCATTGACGCCGCTGGGCAGCCTGGCCGGATCCGCCGAGGCGCGCGAGCACTGGCACCTCGCCAACGAGAACGAGCCGGTGCTGCGTACGGCCGACCGCTACGGCAACCGCATCGACGAGATCGAGTTCCACCCGTCGTGGCACTGGCTGATGACGCAGGGCGTCGGCTTCGGCCTGACCGCCGAGCCCTGGGTCTCGCAGAGCCCGGTCGCGCACCTCAAGCGCGCCGCCGGCTTCTTCGCGTGGGGCCAGACCGAGCAGGGCCACATGTGCCCGATCACCATGACGTACGCCGTCGTGCCCGCCCTGCGCGCCGACGACGCCCTCGCGAAGCAGTGGACGACCGGGCTCGCGTCCAGGACGTACGACTTCGGGCTCCGCCCGCCCGAGCAGAAGGCCGGGCTGCTCGCCGGCATGGGCATGACCGAGAAGCAGGGCGGCTCGGACCTGCGCACCAACACGACGATCGCCCGGCCGACCGAGACGCACGGTGAGTACCTCATCACGGGCCACAAGTGGTTCACCTCGGCGCCGATGAACGACGTCTTCCTCGTCCTCGCCCAGGCGTCCGAAGGCATGACGTGCTTCGTGGTGCCCCGCGTACGCCCCGACGGCAGCCGCAACGCGCTGTCGATCGTGCGGCTCAAGGACAAGCTCGGCAACCGGTCCAACGCCTCGAGCGAGCTGGAGTTCGACGACGCGCACGCCGTGCGTCTCGGCGACGAGGGCCGCGGCATCCGCACGATCATCGAGATGGTCTCCGCAACCCGGATGGACTGCATCCTCGGTTCGGCCGGCATCATGCGCAAGGCGCTCGCCGAGGCCGCCTGGCACACGTCGCAGCGCTCGGCTTTCGGCGCGACGCTGGCCGACCAGCCCGCGATGATCAATGTGCTCGCCGACCTCGCGGTCGAGACCGAGGCCGCCACGCTGGTCGCCCTCCGGCTGGCCTCCGCGGTCGACCACCTCAATGACCCGCACGAGCAGGCGCTGCGCCGGATCGGGCTGGCGCTCGAGAAGTTCTGGGTCTGCAAGCGCACGCCGTTCATGGTGGCCGAGGCGCTCGAGTGCCTGGGTGGCAACGGCTATGTCGAG
>NZ_JAKFCB010000251.1:0-6387 GCF_036676885.1 Aeromicrobium sp. | reverse complement strand
CACCTCACCCGTACTCGTCCGCGCCGACCAGGCCGAATGCGTCATCGACGGACCGACCAGCCTGATCACCCTTCTGGCCGATGCACCCGAGACCGGAGGCGCGGTCACGATCAATCGCGCCACCCTCGCCGTCGGTTCACCCGGCGCGCCGCCGCATTCGCACACCCGCGCCGCGGAGAGCTTCTTCGTGCTGGACGGCGAGCTCCAGGTCCTCGTCGACGACAAGGTGATCGACCTCGCCAAGGGTGACTTCCTGCTGGTGCCTCCCGGCACGACTCACGCGTTCGCTCCGCCGGAGGGCAAGGAAGCCGACGTCCTGGTCGTCTTCACCCCAGGCATGCGCCGGTTCGACTACTACCGCCTGCTCGGGCGCGTGCACACCGGCGAGGCGGAGGTCAGCGATCTCGCCGCGTGCTCCGAGGAGTTCGACAACCACTACGCGGTGAGCGAGACCTGGGCAGACCGGTAGCTGCCACGGTTGCGCACCTCAGGTGCGGAGCGACCGGACGGCCGGTCGCTCCGCGCCTCAACCGGCGCGAGGGGTCTGGGACACTGGAGGCGTGAGCACCAAGAACCGGATCGCGTACCAGGGAGAGCCCGGCGCCAACTCCCACATCGTCGCCAAGGAGAACTACCCCGACTGGGAGGCGCTGGCGTGCGCATCGTTCGAGGACGTGTTCGCGGCCGTCGCCAACGGCGAGGCCGAGCTCGCGATGATCCCGATCGACAACTCGATCGCCGGTCGGGTCGCCGACATCCACCACTTCCTGCCGACGTCGGGGCTGCACATCGTCGCCGAGCACTTCCTGCCGATCCAGTTCAGCCTGCTCGGCATCCCCGGCGCGAGCCTCGACACGATCAAGACCGTGCACAGCCACGTGCACGCCCTCGGCCAGTGCCGCAAGATCATCAAGCAGTACGGGCTCACGCCGATCATCTCCGGCGACACCGCAGGAGCGGCGCGTGAGATCGCCGACGCCGCCGACCCCAGCCAGGCCGCGATCTCCCCGCCGCTGGCCGCCGAGATCTACGGCCTCGAGGTGCTGATGTCCGACATCGAGGACGAGGAGCACAACACGACCCGCTTCGTCGTGCTGTCGCGGGAGCCCAAGGAGGCACCGGCCGGCAACGGGCCGACCGTCACGACCTTCATCTTCAACGTCCGCAACCTCCCCGCCGCGCTCTACAAGGCGCTCGGGGGCTTCGCGACCAACGGCGTCAACATGACCAAGCTGGAGAGCTACATGGTCGGCGGCCAGTTCGCCGCGACACAGTTCCTCGCCGAGGTCGACGGGCATCCCGAGGACACTCCCCTGCGCCGCGCGCTCGAGGAGCTCGAGTTCTTCACGACCGACGTCAAGATTCTCGGGGTGTACCCGGCCGACCCGTTCCGCTCGCTCAACCCATGACGACCGCCGTATGAAGTGGCCGCTCAACGTCCCCGTCCTCAGCGACGGGGTCGTGACGCTCCGGGCGCACGTCCCGACGGACACCGACGCGTTGGTCGAGATGGCCAACGATCCCGAGATGCGGCGCTGGACGTCGATCCCGGTCCCGAACACCCGCGAGATGTCCGAGCAGTACGCCTTCACGGTGATCCCCCGCGGCTGGGACGACGGCACGCATCGCGGCTGGGCGATCGAGGTGGACGGCCGGTTCGCCGGCAATGTCGACATCCGCCACGCCCCCATCGCGGACATCGGGTTCGCGCTGCACCCCCGGGCCCGGGGCCGCGGGGTCATGGCGCGCGCCGTACGCCTCGCGGTCGACTGGGCGCTCAGCGAGGGCGGCGTCGAGATCGTGCACTGGCGTTCCCACGTCGGCAACGAGGCGTCGCTCCGGGTGGCCCACCAGACCGGCTTCAGCCTGCACGGGCTCATCCCGGGCATGCTGCACGAACGCGGCCAGGTCCTCGACGCGTGGACCGGGTCGATCCGGTTCGGCGACAGCCCACTGCCTCGTACCCACTGGGCCGAGTCGGCCGTGCTGGAGTCCGAGCGCCTGCGCCTGCGCCCGTTCACCGAGGCAGACGTGCCGCGCGTCGTCGAGGTGTGGAGCGATCCGGTGACCCGGCGCTACCTCGCCGGCCTCCCCGATCCGTACACGCCCGCGATCGCCCGCAGCTATCTCGCGGACTGCGTCTGGCAGGCGGCGATCGGCGCCAAGGCGACATGGGCGGTCGCGGACCGCGAGACCGACGAGCTGATCGGCAACATCGCGGTGATGGACATGCTCGGCATCAATCCGACGTCGGGCGAGATCGGCTACTGGATGCATCCGGCGGCTCGTGGCCAGGGCATCATGTCCGAGGCCGTACGCCTGGTCGTCCGGCACGCGCTCGACCCCGAGGGCCTGGACCGCCGACGGCTCGTGCTCTACGCAGCAACCGAGAACGCGGCGAGCAACGCGATCGCCCTGGCGGCGGGCTTCACCCGGTACGGCACCCAGCACGCGGCCGAGCGGCTGGGCGACGGATCGTTCGACGACCTGCACGGCTACGAGCTGCTCCGCTGACCGCCGGCCTTCTGTCGGAGCCGAGGGGCAGAATGGTGCACATGGCAACCACTTCAGGCGCAACGACCGACCTGCCCGACGACTACCGGCCCTGGCCGGCCCTCTGGGCGATGGTCATCGGATTCTTCATGATCCTGGTCGACAACACGATCGTCTCGGTCGCGACGCCTGCGATCTCGACCGATCTCGACGCCGACGTCAACAGCGTCATCTGGGTCACCAGCGCCTACCTGCTGGCCTACGCCGTGCCACTCCTCGTGACGGGGCGGCTCGGCGACCGCTTCGGACCCAAGAACGTCTACCTGTTCGGGTTGACGATCTTCACGCTCGCCTCGTTGTGGTGCGGGCTGACCGGCAGCATCGAGATGCTGATCATCGCGCGCGTCGTCCAGGGCATCGGCGCCTCGCTCATCACGCCGCAGACCATGGCGGTCATCACGCGCACGTTCCCCGCGGCCAAGCGCGGCAGCGCGATGGCGTTGTGGGGTGCAACCGCCGGTGTCGCCACCCTCGTCGGCCCCATCCTCGGCGGCGTCCTGGTCGACAGCCTCGGCTGGGAATGGATCTTCTTCATCAACGTCCCGGTCGGCGTCATCGGCTTCGTCCTCGCCTGGCGACTCGTCCCCACGCTGCCGACCCACACGCACGACTTCGACTGGCTCGGCGTGGCGCTGAGCGGCATCGGCGTCTTCCTCGTCGTGTTCGGCATCCAGGAGGGCGAGAAGTACGACTGGGGCCAGATCTCCGGCATCATCAGCGTCCCGCTGCTCATCGCCCTGGGCGTCGCGGTGTTCGCGGCGTTCGTCTGGTGGCAGGGGCGCATCCGCAGGGAGCCCCTCGTCCCACTGGGACTCTTCCGCGACCGCAACTTCTCGCTGGGCAACGGCGGCATCGCGATGGTGTCGCTCGCGATCACCGCGATGGCGCTGCCCTTCCAGTTCTACGCACAGGGCGCCCGCGGCTGGAGCCCGACCGAAGCGGCGCTGCTCATGGCCCCGATGGCGGTCGTGCTGATGGTGCTGTCGCCGTTCGTCGGCAAGCTCGTCGACCGCGTCCACCCGCGCAACATCACCCTGGTGGGCTTCGGCACGGCCGCGGTGTCGATGTCCTGGCTCGCCCTCATCATCTCCCCCGACACACCCGTCTGGCAGATGTTGCTGCCCATGGCGCTGTTCGGTGTCTCCAACGCCTGCATGTGGGCGCCACTCGGCGCGACCGCCACCCGCAACCTGCCGATGAGCTCGGCCGGCTCCGGCGCCGGCGTCTACAACACGACGCGCCAGATCGGGGCAGTCCTCGGCAGCGCGGCCGTCGCGGCGCTGATCCAGGCGCGCCTCACCGCCAACGGCCTCGGGGCCTCGTCCGACTCCTTGCAGACATCGGGCAGCCGGATGCCGGCCCAGGTCCAGGGACCGTTCTCGGACGCGATGGCACAGTCACTGGTGCTGCCGGTGATCGCGTTCACGGTCGGCTTCGTGCTGGTGCTGTTCTTCGCCAAGCCGTCGCACGCGGGACACGGCGGCGCCGCACCGGTCGCCGCCGAGCCGGTGCCAGTCGCGGAGTGATCTGGCCTTGCTCAGGCGGCGTCGGCTCGGCAGCGGTCAATGGGTGTCGGCCCACTTCTGGAGCTTGTTCAACGCCAAGCCCCACAGGCGGACGTCGAGCTCGACAACGGGGCCGAGCCTCTGGCCGATCTGAATCGCCGAACATCCGGCGGTGTGGTCGAGGCTGAGCCCAGGCGTGGCACCGGACCCGGCTCGGAACACGCCCGAACTGTTCGCGGCGTACTTGACCTTGCTCAGCGCGGTGATCTTGTCCGGCAGCACAGTCCTGGGGCAGATGTCGTCGGTGTTCGCCACGCCGTCGTGGTCATCGTCCGGACCGATGGAAGCGCAGGTAACGGTCAGCGACGGGCGAGTGGCGGGCTGGTCCCACGGCGCGTCCCACAACGTAAGCCCACCGTTGAGGATGTTGTACACCGTGATGTCGACGAAGGCCGATCCCTCGCTGACGAGCCGTTCGGTCGCATCGGTGAAGTCGAGGTTGAGTGGTGCGTCACTGGACGGCGTGACGTCCCGGCGGTCTATGACGGGCGCCTCGAAGGCGCTGGCTGTGGGGTTGCCGTTTCCGGAGGAGACGAACACGTTGGCCTGCTCGAACGGCGGGTCTGGGGGCGGGATTGGGGGAGCGCCGATCTGGTCGAACGGTCGGATGGACACCTGGGCGGACACGACCTTGCAGGTCATGCGGGACGGCAGCGCAAACTCGACGAGCCAAGCTGAATAGCCACTGGACCTGTGTCCTCCGCTGTAGGCGCTGCCGTTGGACGCGGAATCCGCGGGCCACGGTGCGTCACGAGCTTCGGTCACGGACCATGTGCCGGGGCCAACCGCGTTGTAGTGGCCTTGGCGGGAAGCGGCGGCAGCGACAGTCGTTGTCGTTTCTTCGGCTGCTGCTGGTCTGACGTTCAGGGCCCCGACGGCAGCAACCATCGCGGTCAGCGCAGCACCACGACGAATGTGAGCGATCATCGGAAGTTCTCCGTCCGGAGGGCCTCATCAGAGCGTAGGGGTCAGGCCCGATTGGCGTCGCGGCTTTCGGGAACTCCGGCAAGTTCGCAGGCAAGGTCATCCACGACCACGGACGACGTCATCCCGCGCGGTGCATCGGCGCTTCGTATGGGATGTCGTCCCGGGGCGTGTGACCTACCTCATCTCGGCATGCAGCCACACGTCTCGGATCATGAGATCTGCGCAAACGCCTCACCCGCGCCCCTAGTTTGAGGTCCGAAGCACGCACGGTGGCGTGCCGGACACGAGGCAGGACGATGACGATCACCCGCAGGAATCTGATGACCGGAGTCGCGATCGCGACCAGCGTTGCGGTCCTCACGGCGTGTGCTCCGTCCTCGACCAACACCACGACGTCCCACGGCGACAAGGCGACGCTCTCCTTCGTGGCCTACTCCGTGCCCAAGGCGGCGGACGGCGCCGTGCAGAAGGCGTTCGCCGAGACCAACCCCGGCAAGGGCGTCACGTGGAAGCAGTCGTACGGCGCCTCCGGCGACCAGAGCCGGGCCGTCGTCGGCGGGCTCAAGGCCGATGTCGTCCACTTCTCCCTGGCACCCGACATCACCCGACTCGTCGACGAGGGACTGGTCGACAAGTCCTGGGACCAGAACGACCACCAGGGCATCCTGTCGACATCGGTCGTGGCGATCGTGGTGCGCAAGGGCAACCCCAAGAACATCCAGTCGTTCGCCGACCTCGCGAAGCCCGGCGTCGGCATCGTGACCCCCAACCCCGGCTCGTCGGGCTCGGCGCGCTGGAACATCCTGGCGGCGTACCAGTCGGTCATCGCGAGCGGCGGCAGCGAGGCGGACGCCGAGGCGTACCTCGAGAAGCTGTTCGCCAACGTCAAGGCGCTGCCGGGTAGCGGCCGCGACGCGACGACGGCGTTCCAGGGCGGCACGGGTGACGTGCTGCTGTCGTACGAGAACGAGGCGATCTTCGCGCGGCAGAGCGGCGAGGCCGTCGACTACGTCGTGCCGAAGCAGAACCTGCTGATCGAGAACCCCGCCGCGGTCACGACGAACGCCGCGCCGGCCGCCAAGGAGTTCCTCGACTTCGCGATCGGCGCCGAGGGCCAGGGCATCTACGCGAAGTACGGCTTCCGGCCGGTCGCGTCCGTCCAGGGCGTCGACGTCGGGACCGTGAAGGGGGCGAACGACCCGGCCGACCCATACCCGAGGATCGACGAGCTGTTCACGATCGACGAGACCTTCGGCGGCTGGGAGGCGGTCAACACGAAGTTCTTCGACGAGAAGAGCGGCGTCATCACCAGGATCATCGCGGAGTCCGGCCAATCGTGACC
>NZ_JAKFCB010000250.1:0-3720 GCF_036676885.1 Aeromicrobium sp. | reverse complement strand
TCAACATCATCATCGGGCTGCTGCTCGTGCTCTCGGTGATGTCCACCAGCTTCCTGTCCTTGGCAACTCGGGCGTCGGCAGGAATGAAGAAACGCAGCTCCAAGAGCTCCGATGAACGCCAGCTGGCGTCAGCTCACCAAGAAGGGAAGAACTCATGAAGTTCAACAGAAGGAAGGCAAGCGCACTCGGTGCTCTCGCCGTCAGCGCCGCGCTGGTTCTCTCCGCCTGTGGCGGCGACTCGGACGAGGGCGACGAGGGCGGCAGCGGAAACGACGGCAAGAGCGTCTCCGTGACGTTCCTGCCGAAGAACCTCGGCAACCCGTACTTCGACACCAGCGACAAGGGTGGCGCGAACGCCGTCAAGGAGTTCGGCGGCAAGTTCTCCGAGGTCGGACCCGAGAAGGCCAGCCCCGACGCGCAGGTGCCGTTCATCAACACCGCCGCACAGCAGGGCGTCAACGCGCTCGTCGTGTCGGCCAACGACCCCAAGGCCATCGGCGACGCGCTCAACGAGGCGCGCGACGCAGGCACCAAGGTCGTGACGTTCGACTCCGACACCGACCCCGAGTTCCGCGACCTGTTCATCAACCAGGCCAGCGCCGAGGGCATCGCCAAGGTGCAGGTCGACATGATCGCCGAGCAGATCGGCGACAAGGGCGACATCGCGATCCTGTCGGCTGCTGCCAACGCGACGAACCAGAACGCCTGGATCGACATGATGAAGAAGGACCTCGCGGCGAACCACCCGAACATCAAGCTCGTCGACACGGTCTACGGCAACGATGACGACCAGACGTCGTTCGACAAGACGTCGGCGCTGCTCCAGAAGTACCCGAACCTCAAGGGCATCGTGTCGCCCACGACCGTCGGCATCGCCGCGGCCGCGCGCTACGTGTCCGACTCGGACTTCAAGGGCAAGGTCATGGTGACGGGTCTCGGCACGCCGAACCAGATGCGCAAGTACGTCGAGGACGGCACCGTCACGGCGTTCGCGCTCTGGAACCCCGAGGACCTGGGCTATCTGGCGGCGTTCGCGGCCAAGGCGCTGGTCGACAAGGAGATCACCGGCAAGGAAGGTGACACGTTCACCGCCGGCAAGCTCGGCGAGTTCACGGTTGGTGCGAACGGCACCGTCCTGCTGGGCGATCCGTTCCAGTTCAACAAGGACAACATCGGAGACTTCGACTTCTGATGTTCCCGGCGCCCGGCCGGCGGCTTCCTCCCCGCCGGCCGGGCACCACCCCCACCCGAGAGGCCGACGACATGCAACGCGTGTGCTTCCAGCTGCAGGTCAAGCCCGAGCGGATCGCGGAGTATCGCGAGCGCCACGCGGCGGTCTGGCCCGAGATGCTGCAGGCCCTCGCAGCGACCGGGTGGCACAACTACTCACTGTTCCTGCGCGACGACGGTCTCCTGATCGGCTACGTCGAGACGCCCTCGATCGAGGACGCCCGGGCGGGGATGGCACGCACGGAGGTCAACGGCCGCTGGCAGGCCGAGATGGCCGAGTTCTTCGTGGACCTCGGCGATCAGCAGCCAGATCAAGGATTTCTCGTCCTGGACGAGGTCTTCCACCTGGAGGACCAGCTCGCCAGGCACGACCAGAGCACGACTCGGACGCACAACGACACCGAAAAGAAGTGACATGACGACTTTCAGCGCGATCAGCGCGCAGCTCGAGGGACAGGCGATCGAGGTCCCGTCCTGGGCGTACGGCAACTCCGGCACGCGGTTCAAGGTGTTCGGCAGCCCCGGCACCCCCCGGACGGTCGAGGAGAAGATCGCCGACGCCGCCAAGGTCAACGAGTTCACCGGCCTGGCGCCGCTCGTGTCGCTGCACATCCCGTGGGACCAGGTCGACGATTTCGGCGCGCTGCGCCGCTACGCCGCGGACCTCGGCATCGGCCTCGGCACGATCAACTCCAACACGTTCCAGGACGACGACTACAAGCTCGGGGCCCTGACCCACACCGATCCGCGGATCCGCCAGAAGGCGATCGACCACCACTTCGCGTGCATCGACGTGATGGACCAGACCGGGTCGCGCGACCTCAAGATCTGGCTCGCCGAGGGCACCAACTACCCGGGCCAGGGCGACATGCGCGGCCGGCAGGACCGGCTCGCGGAGTCACTCGCCACGATCTACGAGCGCATCGGCGACGACCAGCGACTCGTGCTGGAGTACAAGTTCTTCGAGCCGGCGTTCTACCACACCGACGTCCCGGACTGGGGTACGTCGTACGTGCAGGTGGCCGCGCTGGGCGACAAGGCGTACGTCTGCCTCGACACGGGCCACCACGCGCCCGGCACCAACATCGAGTTCATCGTGGCGCAGCTGCTGCGGCTCGGGAAGCTCGGCTCGTTCGACTTCAACAGCCGCTTCTACGCCGACGACGACCTGATCGTGGGCGCCGCCGATCCGTACCAGCTGTTCCGCATCCTCTACGAGGTCATCCGCGGCGGCGGCTACGGCCCGGACAGCGGCGTGGCGTTCATGCTCGACCAGTGCCACAACATCGAGAAGAAGATCCCCGGGCAGATCCGCTCGGTGCTCAACGTGCAGGAGATGACCGCCCGCGCGCTGCTCGTCGACGCCGGTGCGCTCGAGAAGGCGCAGGCCGACGGCGACGTGCTGCTCGCCAACGAGATCTTCATGGACGCGTTCTACACCGACGTCCGCGCGGATCTCGCCGCGTGGCGCGAGGAGAAGGGCCTCCCGGCGAACCCGCTGAAGGCGTTCCTCGCGAGCGGCTACCAGGAACAGATCGAGGCCGACCGCGTCGGCGGCACCCAAGCAGGATGGAACTGATGACCAACGACACCGCAGCCGAGCTCATCGCCCGGTCGAACCGGCTGGGCTCGGACCCGAGAAACACCAACTACGCCGGCGGCAACACGTCCGCCAAGGGCACCGAGACCGATCCCGTCACGGGCGAGGACGTCGAGCTGCTGTGGGTCAAGGGCTCCGGCGGCGACCTCGGCACGCTGACCGAGAGCGGGCTTGCGGTCCTGCGGCTCGACCGCATGCGCGCGCTCGTCGACGTCTATCCCGGCCTCGACCGCGAGGACGAGATGGTCGCGGCGTTCGACTACTGCCTGCACGGCAAGGGCGGCGCAGCGCCGTCGATCGACACCGCGATGCACGGCCTGGTCGACGCGGCACATGTCGACCACCTGCATCCCGACTCCGGCATCGCGATCGCCACGGCGGCCGACGGCGAGGAGCTGACGCACACCGTGTTCGGCGGGAAGGTCGTCTGGGTGCCGTGGCGCCGTCCTGGCTTCCAGCTCGGCCTCGACATCGCCGAGATCAAGGCCGAGCACCCCGAGGCGATCGGCTGCATCCTCGGCGGTCACGGCATCACGGCGTGGGGCGACACCAGCGCCGAGGCCGAGCAGAACTCGCTGTGGATCATCGAGACCGCCGCGGCGTACATCGAGGAGCACTCGCGCCCCGAGCCGTTCGGCCCCGCGCTCGACGGCTACGCGGCGCTGCCCGAGGCCGAGCGCCGCGCCAAGGCCGCCGCGCTCGTGCCGACGATCCGCTCGATCGCCTCGGCCGACAGGGCGATGGTCGGGCACTTCACCGACAGCGACGTCGTGCTGGACTTCCTCGCCTCGAGCGAGCACCCGCGCCTCACCGCGCTGGGCACCAGCTGCCCGGACCACTTCCTGCGTACGAAGGTCAAGCCGCTCGTGCTCGACCTGCCCGCCTCGGCG
>NZ_JAKFCB010000249.1:0-5425 GCF_036676885.1 Aeromicrobium sp. | reverse complement strand
GACATCGCGACGCCTGAGGGCACGTTCGCCGTGCTCGCGATGGACCAACGCAACACGCTCAAGCGCATGTATGCGGCCGCCGGCATCAACGATCCGTCAGACGACGACCTGATCGACTACAAGGCCGACCTCCTGGCGAGCCTGAACGGGTCGGCGAGCGGGTTCCTGCTCGACCCGACGTTCGGGACGCCGGCGCTGAGCCGGCTCGACGACCCGCGGTTCGGCGTGCTGGTGGCGGCGGAGCCGTCGTCGCGCCCCAGCTACAACGGCGAGCCGCGCGCCCTGCGCGATCCCGACCTCAACGCGGCCTGGGTGCACAGCCTCGGCGGCCACGCGGTGAAGTTCCTGATCCAGGTACGCGCCGACCGCCCCGTCGTCGCCGGCGAGCCAGACCTCACCGCCGAAGCCATCGAGGTCATCAAGGCCGTGATCGCCGACTGCCGTGACAGCGGCGCCCCGTCGGTCATCGAGAACCTGATCTACCCGCTTCCTTCGGAGGAGCCGCTCAGCCCCGAGCAGAAGTCCGCCGCGATCATCGAGGCCGCCGTGGCGCTCGACGCGCTCGAGCCGGACCTGCTCAAGCTGGAGTATCCCGGCAGCCCTGAGGCATGCCGCAAGCTCGCCGACTCGATCAAGAGCCCGTGGGCCGTGCTGTCGGCCGGTGTCGGCTTCGAGGAGTTCGCCGACGTCCTCAAGGTCTCGTGCGACGAGGGCGGCGCATCCGGCTTCATCGCCGGCCGCTCGGTGTGGAAGGAGACCGTGGGCATGGACTCGACCCAACGACGTACGTTCCTGGAGCTCGAGGGACGCCGCCGCCTCGACGGCCTGGTGTCGGCGATGGACGGGCGGGCTCGTCCGTGGACGGAGGTGCGTGCCTCATGAGCACCCCGATCCTCGAAGCCCGCGGGCTGACCCGGCAGTTCGGGCAGGTCACCGCGCTCGACGGTGCCGACTTCGACGTCCACGCCGGAGAGGTCGTCGCCCTGATCGGCGACAACGGCGCCGGCAAGTCGACGCTCGTCAAGGCGCTGTCCGGCAACCTGGCGGTCGACTCCGGGGAGATCCTCTACGAGGGTCATCCCCAGCACATCGACACCCCGATGAAGGCCAGCGAGCTCGGCATCGAGACGGTCTACCAGGACCTCGCGCTCGCGCCGCACCTCGACCCGGCGCAGAACATGTTCCTGGGCCGTGAGCTGATGCGGGCCGGGCTCGCCGGCAAGTTCGGCTTCATGGACAACAAGGCGATGCGGGCCGAGGCACGGTCGTCGTTCGACAAGCTCGGCGCGACCGTCAAGAGCCTCACGGCGCCCGTCGGCTCGATGTCGGGCGGCCAGCGCCAGGCGATCGCGATCGCCCGCGCCGTGCACTGGGCCAGCAAGGTCGTCTTCCTCGACGAGCCGACCGCGGCGCTCGGCGTACGCCAGACGGCCAACGTGCTCGACACGATCCGCCGCGTACGCGACCACGGCGTCGCGGTGATCTTCATCAGCCACTCGATGCCGCACGTCATGGAGGTCGCGGACCGGGTGCAGGTCCTGCGACTCGGCAAGCGGGTCGCGACATACAACGTCAGCGAGACCTCGATGGAGCAGCTGGTGGGCGCCATGACCGGCGTCAAGGAAGAGGTGAAGAGCGCATGACCGTGGCAGGAGTCGCAGTCGAGTCGACGGAGAACGACAGCCCCGTCGCTCGCATCGTCAAGATGCAGGCCTTCCAGATCCTGCTGGTGCTGATCGCGATCTGGATCGTCTTCGCCGTCCAGTCGCCCGACAAGTTCGCGACCGTCGGCAACATGCGCCTCATCGCGCAGAACGCCGCGATCCTCGCGATCCTGGGCGTCGGGATGACGTTCGTCATCATCACGTCGGGCATCGACCTGTCGATCGGCTCGGTCATGGTGTTCTCGGGCGTGATCGGGGCCAAGGTCATGATCTGGGAGGGCGGTGACGGCTGGACCACCGCGGCGTACGGCGTCGTGGCGTCGATCCTGTCCGGCCTGGCCTGGGGCATGCTCAACGGAGTCCTGATCGCCAAGGCCAAGATCCCGCCCCTCATCGTGACGCTGGGCACGCTCGGCATGGCACTGGGAGCTGCGCAGATCATCACCAAGGGTGTCGACATCCGCGAGGTGCCCACGATCATGCAGGACAAGATCGGCTACGGCAACGTGTTCGGGCAGGTGCCGACGCTGACGGTCATCGCGCTGGCGTTCGTCGTGGTCGGTGCGATCCTCCTGCACGGCACCCGGTTCGGCCGGTTCACGTACGCCGTGGGGTCCAACGAGGAAGCCGCCCGCCGGGTGGGCCTCGAGGTCGATCGGCACCTCATCAAGGTCTACGCCCTGTCCGGCCTGCTCGCCGGTGTCGCCGGCATCCTGTCGCTCGCGCAGTTCAACACGACCGCGATCGCCGGCCAGACGCAGACCAACCTCAACGTCATCGCCGCAGTCGTCATCGGCGGGACGTCCCTGTTCGGGGGGATCGGCACGATCTTCGGCACCGTCGTGGGCTTGTTCATCCCCGCGGTGCTGCAGAACGGCTTCGTGATCGTCGGTGTGCAGCCGTTCTGGCAGCAGGTCGCGGTCGGTGCCGTACTCATCGTCGCCGTGTACGTCGACCAGGTGCGTCGGGCCGCGGCCCAGCGCGGCGGTCGAAGCAGATCCCCACTGCTCCAGCTGTGGAGCCCCAAGAAATCCTCACCCGAGGAGCAAGGAGTAACAACATGAGTCGATTCACACGAGGATTGGCCGTTGGCGCGTCAGTCCTGGTCATGGGTTCGTCGCTCGCTGCGTGCGGCGGCTCCGACGATGACGGAGGCGGAGGATCCGGCGACAAGAGCATCGCCTTCATCCAGGGCGTCGCCGGCGACCAGTTCTACATCACGATGCAGTGCGGCATCGAGGCTGCGGCCAAGACGGCCGGCGCGAAGGTCGAGGTGCAGGGTCCGCAGAAGTTCGACCCCACGCTGCAGAAGCCGATCGTCGACTCCGTCGTCGCCAGCAAGCCTGACGCGATCCTCGTGGCGCCGACCGACGTGTCAGCCATGGAAGCTCCGCTGAAGGCTGCCGAGAAGGCCGGCATCAAAGTCGTCCTCGTCGACACGACGGTCAACGACCCGTCGTTCGCGGTGTCCGAGATCTCGTCGGACAACATCGGCGGCGGCAAGGCCGCATTCGATGCGATCAAGCAGCTCAACCCCGACGGCGGCAAGGTCCTGGTCATCTCGACCGACCCGGGCGTCTCGACGGTCGACGCCCGCGTCAAGGGCTTCGAGGACGCTGCCAAGGGTGACTCGTCGTTCGAGTACCTCGGCGTGCAGTACAGCCACAACGAGCCGGCCACCGCAGCCAAGCTCGTGACGGCGGCGCTGCAGAAGGATCCCGACATCGTCGGCGTCTTCGCGACGAACCTGTTCGCCGCCGAGGGCACCGCGACCGGCGTCCGCCAGGCCGACAAGGGTGACCAGGTCAAGATCGTCGGCTTCGACGCCGGACCCGACCAGGTCAAGGCGCTCGAGGACGGCACGGTTCAGGCGCTCGTCGCCCAGCAGCCGGGCATCATCGGCGAGAAGGGCGTGGAGCAGGCCATGGCCGCGCTCGACGGCGGCTCGACGGAGAAGAAGATCCAGACGGGCTTCACCATCATCACGAAGGACAACCTCGCTGGTGAGGGCGGTGAGGCGGTCTACAAGTCGTCCTGCTGATACGAGGAGCGAGGTGCGCATCCCGGGACTTCCTCCCTCGGGGTGCGCACCTTCTCGTTGCCTCAGGCCGGGGCCGTGGCCGATCTGCCGGTCAGGACGGCGAGGGTCTCGGCGCAGCCCGCCTCGAGCTTGACCGTCGCGAGGTCGTCGCCCCGCGTCGATCCGCGGTTGATGATCGCGATGGGTATGCCCCGCTTGTGTGCCGCGCGTACGAAGCGCAGTCCGGACATGACCTGCAGCGACGACCCGAGCACCACGAGCGCCTCCGCCGCCTCGACGAGCGCGTAGCTGCGCTCGACCCGGTCCTTGGGCACGTTCTCGCCGAAGAACACGACGTCCGGCTTGAGGTCACCCCCGCACGTCCGGCACTCGGCGACCCGGAAGTCGGCGGTGTCGTCGAGCACGACGTCGCCATCGGGCGCCACCTCGCCGACGCGCGTCTCGTAGCCGGGGTTGAGCACCGAGAGCCTGGCGTGCAGCTCTGATCGCGGGGTGAGTTCGCGGCACTGCAGGCAGATGACCCGGTCGATGCGGCCGTGCAGGTCGATGACGTCGCGGTGGCCGGCGCGCCCGTGGAGCCCGTCGACGTTCTGCGTGATCAGGCCGGTCAGCCTGCCGTGCCGCTCCAGGTCGACCAGCGCGTGGTGCGTCGCGTTGGGTTGCGCCGCGCGCATCCGGCTCCAGCCGACATGGGCACGCGCCCAGTAGCGCTGCCGGCCCTCGGGCGTACGGACGAAGTCCTGGTACGTCATCGGCCTGCGCGCCGGCGAGCCCGGGCCGCGGTAGTCGGGGATCCCGGAGTCGGTGGACACGCCCGCACCGCTGAGCACGAGCCAACGGCGACCGCCGAGGACGCTCATGACGTCGGCAGCGTCGATGCGCCGCCAGGCCTGCTGATCCACGCCCTCAAGCGTACGTTCAGATGAGAAGTCAGCTGAAGACCTCGGCCAACAAGCCAAGGAGACCCGCGATCCAGGTGCGTGTGTTTTCGCCGAATCGGGGTATGTCCCGAAGTGAAGTGGGCCGGCACCCGTCGGCTGAGGGCAGATAGGAACTGCTGTGATCATTCTTGGAGTCATTCTGTTGATCCTGGGAGCAGTGCTCGACGTCCCGATCCTCTACACGATCGGCATCATCTTGCTGATCGTCGGTGCGATCTTGTGGATCCTGGGCTCGATGGACCGCGGCATCGGCGGTCGAAGACACTACTTCTGAGCGTGGCGGGGCCGTCGCCTTCGGGTGGCGGCCCCGTCCCATGCCCGGATCACGTCGCCAGCTCGATGAGCTTCTTGACGGTGTTGAGGTTGCGGGCGGTGCCGGGCACCTTGAGCGCACGGCCGATCGAGTCGGCCTTCATCTGCGGGCGACCAGCGCCGTTGGCGTACCTGATGTGCAGCTCGGTGCCGATGACCTGCCACCGGTCGTCGCCGGTCTCGTACGTCTCGGCCTTCGCGATCGCGTCGGCGGTCGGCTTGCCGGCGAGGAAGGAGACGTATGAGTACTTCGGCTCGACGACCTCGAACGGGTGGGCATCGAGGGCCTTGCGGACCTGCGCCGGCGTGCGGGAGATGACGTCACGGAACCAGCCGTAGCGCTTCTCAATCGCCTTCTCGAGGGCACGGTCGAAGTCGGCGCCCTTGCCGGGGACGTCGGCGATGAGATTGCCGGAGGCGATGTACGTCGACACGTCTGTCGCTCCGAGGTCGGTGGCGATCTCGCG
>NZ_JAKFCB010000248.1:0-9826 GCF_036676885.1 Aeromicrobium sp. | reverse complement strand
CTCGATGGGCTCCCCGTCGGCGGGGTAGACCGTCACGCCGGCCTTGCCGCGGGTCACGATGCGGGTGCCGACGTGCGCCTGGACGTCGGCGGAGGACCAGCCGGTCTTCTGCTCGATCAGCGCAGCCTCGTAGTCGTTGCTGAACAGGTATGCAGCGCCGTCGATCAGGTCGCGAATGACGTCTCCGTCGGCCCAGGCCAGCTGCTGCGAGACGTCGGCCGCGAACGGGACGCCGTGCTCACGGCACGCGCGGGTGTGGCGCAGCATGCCCTCGGGGTCGTCAGGTCCCACGAGGACCAGGTCGAAGTCCTGGCCGATCGCGAACAGGTCGATGTCGCGCGCCTCCGACATCGCGCCGGCGTAGAACGTGGCGATCTGCGCCATCTCGGTGTCGGTCGTGCACACGAAGCGGGCCGTGTGACGGGTCTCCGACACCAGGACGCCCGAGGTGTCGACGCCGGCGTCGTCGAGCCAGCCGCGATATTCGATGTCGAAGTCACGCCCCACCGCCCCGACGAGCAGCGTGCGGTGGCCGAGCTTGGCGAGCGCGTAGGTGATGTTGGCCGCGCACCCCCCACGACGTACGTCGAGGTCGTCCACGAGGAACGACAGCGAGATCTTGTCGAGCTGGTCCGGCACGAGTGAATCGGCGAACTTGCCTGGGAAGGTCATGAGGTGATCGGTGGCGATCGAACCGGTGATGGCGAGGTGCACCCCCACACAATAGACAACGGCCTCCCGCAATGCAGGAGGCCGTCGTGTGTTGTATGTCTTACGTTCAGTTTTCGAGTCAACCTGACGAGGTCCCGATTCAGAGGAGCCCTAGTTCGCAGGGCTCACTCGGGCTCCGCTTAGTGGAACGAATCGCCGCAAGCGCAGGAGCCGGTCGCCGCCGGGTTGTCGATCGTGAAGCCCTGCTTCTCGATCGTGTCGACGAAGTCGATCGTCGCGCCACCGAGGTAGGGAAGGCTCATGCGGTCGACCACGACGTTGACGCCGCCGAACTCGAAGATCTGGTCGCCGTCGAGCGACCGCTCGTCGAAGAACAGCTGGTAGCGGAGTCCGGAGCAACCGCCGGGCTGCACGGCGATGCGCAGCGCGAGGTCGTCGCGACCTTCCTGGGCGAGCAGGCTGCTCACCTTCTCGGCAGCGCCCTCGCTGAGGGTCACCCCGGTGGCGGGTGCGGTCTCGACGGTGGACTGCTCAGTCTCGATCGTCATGTGGTCTCCCATGGATCTGGTCTTTTGGTCACGACACGGTGGTCAACATGTTCCGTGCCGATTCCATTCCATCGTACGCCGTCAATCCTCACTGCGAGGCGACCACGTACGTGCGACACGCTCGGCGAGCGCCGCAAGGCTCGTGTAGGCCTCGCTCATCGCAGCGTCGATCCCGACCAGCTCTGTGACGGAATAGGCACTCTCGACCCCCATCGCCCGCATCTCGCGGGAGCCGACCAGGACCTGCCCCGCGAGCACGATGCACGGCCGCGCAGCGGCGCCCGCCACGGTCGCGACGCCGAAGACGACCTTGCCGGCGCGGGACGAGAAGTCGTACTTGCCCTCCCCCGTCACGACGAGGTCGTGGGCCCCCGCCTGGCTGGTGAGCCCGACGGCGTTCGCGACGAGGTCGATGCCGGATACGACGCGGCCGCCCAGGAGCATCAGGGCGAACCCCAGGCCGCCGGCGGCACCAGCGCCCTTGGCGTCGGCGATGCGGCGCTCGGCCGGTGTCGTGCCGCAGGTCGCCTCGACGAACCCGTCGAGGACACCGTCGACGGCGATGATCTGGTCGTCGCTGAGGCCCTTCTGCGGGCCGAACGTCTTGGTGGCGCCGAACATGCCGAGCAGGGTGACGTCGACATCGGCGGCGATGACCAGCTCGACGTCCTGGAGCCTCGCGCGGGCCGGAGCAAGGTCGACGTGGGTGACACCGGCGAGCCCTGCGGGGCCGGCGTCGAGCGGCACGTCGGCGGTGGCGCCCAGGGCAGCGAGCAGACCCGCTCCCCCGTCGTTCGTCGCGCTGCCGCCGAGTCCGACGACGATCCGGCGCACACCGGTGTCGAGTGCCGCGACGATCGCCTGGCCGACGCCGTATGTCGTCGCGTGCATCGGGTCCTGCGGATCGACGAGGTGCAGACCGCAGGCCTGGGCGCTCTCGACGTACGCGGTGCCGTCTGTGTGCAGCACCGTCACGGGGACGTCACCTCCGACCGGACCGCGTACGGTCACGACCGCCAGCTCTCCCCCGATGCCCTCGTGCAGGACGTCGACGAAGCCGGGACCGCCGTCGGCCATCGCCGCCGGGGTCAGCTCGTCATCGGGCGCGTGCCGCTGCCAGCCCTCGATGATCGCCCGCGCCGCCTGTGGGGCCGTGAGCGTCCCTCCGAACGCGTCCGGCGCCACCAGGACCCTCATGCGAACCCCCCGCTGAGCGTGACGATGTGCAGGCGACACGCCGATACGGGCCTGCACAACGTCACGCTCACGGGTGGCTGGGGACTACTGGGCGAGGGCTTGCTCGCAGGCGGCGATCAGCACGCACGTGGCCAGCACGTCGATCGCGGCCTCGAGCTCCTGCGGCGAGGGGTATGACGGCGCGATGCGGATGTTGCGGTCCCGGGGGTCGTCTCCGTACGGGAACGCGGCACCGGCCGGTGTCATGGCGACCCCGGCCTCGCGGGCGAGCTGGATGACCCGCGACGCGGTGCCGTCGAGGACGTCGAGGCTCACGAAGTAGCCGCCCTTGGGCTCGGTCCAGCTCGCGACGCCGTAGTCACCCAGGCGCGCACGCAGGATGTCGACGACGGCCTGGAACTTCGGCGCCAGGATCTCGCGGTGACGTTCCATCAGCTCGTGCACGCCGTCGGCGCTCTTGAGGAACCGCGCGTGGCGGAGCTGGTTGACCTTGTCGGGTCCGATCGTGCGCTTGGCGAGGTGCTTGAGGTACCACTCGATGTTGGCGGCGGAGCTGCCGAGGAAGCACACGCCGGAGCCGGCGAACGTGACCTTGGAGGTGGACGCGAAGATCACCGGGCGGTTGGGGTGTCCGGACGCCGAGCAGAGCCCGAGGATGTCCGCGGTCTTGGTGTGCTGCTCGGTGAGGTGGTGCACCGCGTAGGCGTTGTCCCAGAAGATCCGGAAGTCCGGCGCCGCCGTCTCGAGTGCGGCGAGCTCGGCGGCGACCGCCTCGCTGACGACTGCGCCCGTGGGGTTGCTGTAGGTCGGGACGAGCCACATGCCCTTGACCGCCGGGTCCTTGACGAGCTCGCGCACGGCCGCGACATCGGGCCCGTCGTCGAGCAGGTCGACGGGCAGCATCTCGATGCCGTACTCCTCGAGCAGGGCGAAGTGACGGTCGTAGCCGGGCACGGGGCAGATGAACTTGACGGAGTCTTCGACGCCCCACGGCTGCTCGGAGTCGGCGACGCCGTGGAACAGCGCGAACACGAGGTTGTCGTGCATCATCGCGAGACTGGCGTTGTCGCCGGCGATGACCTGCGCGACCGGCACCTGCATGATCGGGGCGAAGATCTCGCGGAGCTCGGTCAGCCCGGTGAGCCCGCCGTAGTTGCGGGTGTCGATGCCGGTGGCGTCCGAGAAGTCCGGGCCGGGCATCGACAGCAGCCCGTTGGAGAGGTCGAGCTGTGCCGGCGACGGCTTGCCCCGCGTGAGGTCGAGCTTGAGGCCCGACTCCTGCAGGGTCCGGTATGCCGCGGTCTGCTCGTCGAGCAGGGCCTGGATCTGGTCAGTGGAGAGAGCGTCGAACGTCACTCGTCCAACCTATCGCGGGGTCGCTGTCAGTCGAGACCGGGAGCGCCCCAGATGGCGAGCCACCTGGTGAGGTCGGGCTCGACCGGTACGTCATCGCCCACGACTCCGCGGACCTGCAGCTCGAGGGCGTTGTCGCGCTTCTCGCCGTCGAGCGGCACGAACGGGTAGAACGTGCCGCGCTTGTAGAGGTAGACCAACGCGAGGCGCCTGCCGTCCGGCGCCGTGAAGCCGATCGTCGAGCACAGCAGGGCCGAGCCGAAGCCGGCATCGGCGAGCGAGCTGTTGACGGCGTGCAGGTCGGTCACGAGCCCCGACACGTCGTGGTCCGTACGCGTGACGGTGAGCCAGTGGAAGCCGAACCGGTCCGTGCTGCGGGTGACCGTGGCTCCGGCATTCGTGGTGATGAGCTTCTCGGCGTCGGCCATCACGGTGTCGTCGGCATGGCCCTCCGCGTCGCGGAAGCACACCGACCCCGACCCAGTCGTCGCGAAGCCTTCGGTCTGCAGCGACAGCGCCGCCTGCGGCACCGCGAACAGCACGTCGAGATCAGCCTGCGGCGGCTTGGTGCGCCCGAGAAGCGCGTCGAAGAAGCCCATCGCCTAACCCTGCTCGGAAAGCTCGGCGCTGACCCTGGCGAGCTGGTCGAGACGCGTCTGGAGCGGCGGGTGCGTCGCGAACATCGCACCGATCGACTCGCGGTTGATCGCCGGCGCGAAGAAGAAGGCGCTGATCGCCTGCCCCTCGCGGAGATCGCGGTTGGGGATGCGCGCCATGTCGCCCGAGATCTTGACCAGCGCGGACGACAACTTCGACGGCCGGCCGGTGAGGTAGGCGCCGCTGCGGTCCGCGCTGAGCTCCCGGTAGCGCGACAGCGAGCGGGTCAGGATGAAGCTCAGGAAGTAGACGACCATGCTCACGAGGAACACCACCAGGAACACCGCGCCGCCTTCCTTGTTGTTGCGGCCCCCGAAGATGTTGCCGGCGTACATGCCCCACCTGGTGATGAACCCGGCGAGCAGGCCGAGCGACGACGCGACGGTCATGACGGTGACGTCGCGGTTGGCGACGTGGGACAGCTCGTGCGCGAGGACGCCCTCGAGCTCGTCGGCGTCGAGTCGCTGCATGATGCCGGTCGTGACGCACACCGAGGAGTGCTTGGGCGAACGGCCGGTGGCGAAGGCGTTGGGCATGTCGGTCACCGCGACAGCGACACGCGGCTTGGGCATGTCGGCGAGCGCGCAGAGGCGATCGATCATGGCGTGCAGCTCCGGGGCCTGCTCGGGCTCGACGACCTTGGCACCCATCGACTTGAGGGCGAGCGAGTCGGAGAAGTACCACTGGCCCCACGCCATCGCGAGCACGATGACGATGCCGAAGGCGCCGAGTGACGTCTGGGTCAGCAGGACCGCGCCGAACGCGACGTAGAGCGCGCCGAGACCGAGTCCGACGCCGCCCATGCGCAGCGTCAGTCCACGGTCACCTCTGAAGCGGGTCCGTGCCATCGTCGTCCTTCCTGGGCGTGGAGATCTGCTCGAGCTGGCGATCGACCTCGGCGCTGTCCAGCGCGGCGTCGAACTGGCGGCTCAGCGCGTCGTCGGTGCTCTCGCCCGGCTTGCTGACAATGCCCTCGGCGACGAGCTCGTCGACCGCGTCGGCGGTGGCTTCCAGTTCGCGCGTATGCCGTTCGGCGGACTCGACCGCCTGCCCGACGTCGCTGACCGAGGAGTTGATGCCACGGGTCGCGCTGTTGATCTCGGCGCGGGCCGCCGCTGCGGTGTGCCGGGCCGCCAACGTGTCCTTGCGGACGCGGAAGGCCTCGACGTCCTGCTCGATCCTGAGCGCCGCCGCCTCGAGCTTGTCCTCCTCGCGCTTGAGGTCGGCGTGGCGGGTCTTGAGGTCGGCTGCGGCCTTCTCGAGCGTGATCTTGCGGGTCAGCACGGCGCGCGCCTGGTCATCGTCGCCGGACGCGACCGCCTGCCGCGCTTCGTCGTCGAGCTGCGCGGCCTGCTGGTCGAGCGCGGCGAGCTGCAGCTCGACGCGCTTGCGGCTCGTCGCCACGTCGGCAACCCCTCGGCGTACCTGCCGGAGCAGGGCCGTCTGGGTGCGGTAGGTCTCGTCGAGCCGGTCCTTGAGATCCTCGACATCGCTGCCGCGAGCACGCCACGAGCGGAAGATCCGGGCGATGCGCTTGCCGATACTCATGCCGTGGTCTCCATCAACAACCCACCATACGGAGACCACAGCATGATCCCTGTCTCATGACTCGCTCGCTGCGCTCGCTCATGCATTCCAGCCTACGGGTAGGGTGTCGCGGGTGGTAGACGAGACAGAGGCTGGCAAGGGACGTCGGACGCCGACGCGCAAAGAGGCCGAAGCGGCGCGCAAGAAGCAGATGAAGGTGCCCATGACGCGCAAGGAGCAGGCCAAGCGCGAGCGGGCCGCCCGCGAGGAGCTGCGGCTCAAGCAGCGCGAGGCGCTCAAGACCGGCGACGAGAAGCACCTACCGCTGCGTGAGCGCGGACCGGTGCGCCGGTTCTGCCGCGACTACGTCGACCGCCGCTGGAACTTCGCCGAGTTCCTGCTGCCCTTCCTCGCGCTGGTGCTGATCATCAGCATGATCGGCGGCGACGCCCAGTGGGGTGCGACCGCGACGTTCCTGCTCTACCCGTTCATCATCTTCGGCACCGTGATCGACGAGGTCATCCTCGTACGCGGGCTCAAGAAGCAGCTCAAGAAGCGCTTCTCGGCCGACGACGCCAAGGGCCACACCGCGTACGCGGTCCTGCGCAGCACGCAGCTGCGCCGGTTCCGCCTGCCCAAGCCGCAGGTCAAGCGCGGCCAGCCCCTGGCTGACACCTACCGATAGTCGGGTACGCCGGTCGGCCTACTCCGTCCCGGCGTGCAGCGACATCGGGCCGTAGACCTCGGTCTCGCCATCGAACAGGCGTACCTGGTCGATCCCCTGCTCGAGCAGGGCTCCGAACTCCTCACCGACCCACGACTCGGCGTCGCCTCGGCTCTCGAAATCCTCTGACCGGCCCTTGACCTCGCCGAGTGAGTTCTCCAGCGTCCATGTCCAGCCCATGGTTCAGCCCTCCTTGGTCGACGGTTGCACGAATGGCGGCTTGGTCACCGTGAACGCCTCGGAGCGACCGCGTACGTCGACGACGACCGTCGCACCGTCCTCGACGGAGGGCTCGAGCAGCGCCAGGGCGATGCCCTGGCGGAGGGTCGGCGAGAACGTCCCGGACGTGATCTCGCCGAGCTCTGCACCGTCGGTGTCGGCGACCGTCATGCCGGGTCGTGGGATGCCACGGCCCTGGGCCAGGAGCCCCCGCAACGTGCGGACGGTCTTCTCCGCGCGCTGACGTTCGAGCGCCTCCTTGCCCCAGAACGTGGGCTTGTTCCAGCCGACGGCCCAGCCGGCGCGGGCCATGACCGGGCTGATCTCGGGCGACAGCTCGTGACCGTGCAGCGGGTAGCCCATCTCGGTGCGCAACGTGTCGCGGGCGCCGAGGCCGCAGGCGCGGATGCCGTACGGCTCCCCCGCTGCCATGACCGCATCCCACACCTCGGCCGCGGACGCTGACGGCACGACCAGCTCGTAGCCGCGCTCCCCGGTGTAGCCCGTGCGGCAGACCGTGATCTCCTGGCCGGCGATCGTGGCGTCGGCGAACGACATGTACTCGTGATCGACCGGCAGGTCGAGCGAGGTCAGCACCTCGTCGCTCAACGGGCCCTGGATCGCGAGGACCGCGAAGTCGCGGTGCTGGTCGATGACCTCGATGCCGGCCGGCGCGGCCGCCTGCAGCCGGGCGACGACCGCTGCGGTGTTGGCGGCGTTGGGGATCAGGAAGACCTCGAAGTCGCTGCGGAGGTAGGCGATGAGGTCGTCGACCGTGCCGCCGTCCTCGTCGCAGCACAGGGTGTACTGCGCCTTGCCGGTCTCGATGCGCCCGAGGTCGTTCGTCAGGCACTCGTTGACGAAGTCCGCAGCACCCGTGCCACGCACCAGCGCCTTGCCGAGGTGGCTGACGTCGAACAGGCCGACCGCCTCACGTACGGCCTTGTGCTCGGCGAGCACGCCGCCACCGGCGTACTCCAACGGCATGTCCCACCCGCCGAACTCGGCGAGCTTGGCCCCCAGGGCCACGTGGCGGTCGTGCAACGGCGAGTGCAGCAGATCCATGGCACCCAAGGTAGGGCACCTCCCCTGGGGTGCTCGCGCCCACCTGACGCGCGAGCCTAGAGTGGCGGACATGCTTTCAGTGACCCTCAGCACCGCCAAGCCGACCACTGCGCGCGCCGACGCCCTGATCCTCGGGATCCGAGGCGACGACGACAAGGGCGACCTGGCCGCGGCACTCGACGTCATGGGCTTCACGGGCGAGAAGGGACAGACCGTGACGTTCCCCTCCAGCGGTGCGGCGAAGGCCTCGCTGATCGTCGCCGTCGCACTGCCCGAGGAGCCGACGGCCGAGGACCTGCGCCGCGCGACCGCGCGAGGCATACGCGCTGCCAAGAACGCCACCAGCGTCGCCATCGCGCTGCACCCTGCCGGGGTCGACGAGGTCGAGGCGATCGCCGAGGGCGTGCCGCTCGGCGCCTACACCTTCGAGACCTACAAGTCCAAGAAGAAGGGCGACCCCAAGAAGCCCACGCTCAAGAGCGCCGTCATCCTGAGCCCGTTCGCGCGTCAGACCACCGCGACGAAGGCCGTCGAACGCGCGGCCACGGTCGCCGAGGCGGTCAACGCCGCGCGCGACTGGGTCAACATGCCGCCCGGCGACCTGCGGCCCGCTGACTTCGCGGAGGCGATCACTGCCCATGCCGGCACTGACGTCAAGGTGTCGGTCTGGGACGAGAAGCGCCTCGCCAAGGAGAACTGTGGCGGCATCCTCGGCGTCGGCCGCGGATCCGACAGTCCCCCGCGCCTCGTGACGCTGTCGTACGCTCCGGCGAACGCGGTCACGCACCTGGCCCTCGTCGGCAAGGGCATCACGTTCGACTCGGGCGGACTCTCGATCAAGCCGGGCGCCTCGATGCAGACCATGAAGCTCGACATGGCCGGCGCCGCCGCGGTCATGGCCGCGACGGTCGCGATCGCGCGCCTCGGGCTGCCGATCAAGGTCACGGCGTACGCCTGCATCGCCGAAAACATGCCCAGCGGCGGCGCGACCCGTCCCGGCGACGTGCTGACGATGCGCAGCGGCGCCACGGTCGAGGTGCACAACACCGACGCCGAGGGCCGCCTCGTGCTCGCCGACGGGCTCGCCCTCGCCGCCGAGGCCAAGCCCGACCGCATCGTCGACGTCGCGACGCTCACGGGCGCCTGCGTCGTCGCGCTCGGCGAGCACACCAGCGGCATCCTCGGCAATGACGAGGCGTTCGGCGAGACGGTCTTCGCCGCGTCGAAGTCCGCCGGCGAGTCGATGTGGCCGCTGCCGATCACGGAGGAGATGAAGGGCAAGGTCACCTCCTCCAGCATCGCCGACCTGCGCCAGCACAACCCCAAGCCGTACGGCGGCACACTGTTCGCGGCGGCGTTCCTGCGCGAGTTCGTCAACGAGATCCCGTGGGCGCACCTCGACATCGCCGGGCCGTCGTTCAACGAGGGCACCGCATTCGACTACACGCCCGTGGGCGGCACCGGCACCGGCGTACGAACGCTCGTCCGGCTCGCGTCGGAGCTGGCCGGGGCTCGATGACGCTCGACCTCTCCACGGCCCGGGCGCTGTCGCAGCGGCTCGCGGTCGAGCAGTCGAAGCAACGCCTCCCGTCGATCGCCGCCGGCATCGTGCGCGACGGCGAGGTCGTGTGGTCCGACGCCGTTGGCACGCTCGACGGCCGCGCCGACGGACCTGCGCCGACGACCGACACGCAGTACCGGATCGGCTCGATCTCCAAGACCTTCGTCGGCGTCGAGGTCATGCGGTTGCGGGACGAGGGACGACTCGACATCGGCGACACGATCGGCACGCACCTCCCCGAGGTGCCGTTCCCGCAGGTCACGATCGCGCAGCTGTTGACGCACACCTCCGGCCTGCAGGCGG
>NZ_JAKFCB010000247.1:0-12807 GCF_036676885.1 Aeromicrobium sp. | reverse complement strand
CCTGTCCGGCAAGGAGGTCACGCCGTTCCTCCTGCAGACGATCGTCGACCTGACCGGCGGGGAGAGCCTGGCCGTCAACCTCAAGATCGCCGAGAACAACATCCGGGTCGCCGGCGAGATCGCCCGGTCCTGGGCGTCCCGATGAGGTCGGCACAGTGATCCTCGTCGTCGGTGATGTCGTCGACGACATCGGCGTACGCCCGCTCGGCACGGTCAACCCCGCGAGCGACACCGTCTCGGAGATCCGGATGACTGCGGGCGGCTCGGCGGCCAACGTCGCGGCCTGGCTCGGGCACCTCGGTGCGGACGTACGCTTCGTCGGCCGCTGCGGTGCCGATGGCGTCGATCGGCACACCGCGGCCCTCGAGGCGTACGGCGTGGACGCGCGCATCAGCGGCGACCCCGACCTGCCGACCGCGACGATCGTGCTGACCCTCGACGCCGATGCCGACCGGACGATGTACGTCGACCGCGCTGCGAACACGACGCTGACGGTCGCCGACGTGCCCGCTGAGGTGTGGGACGGCGTGACCTGGCTGCACCTCACCGGCTACTCGTTCTTCGACGACGGCGTTCGCCCGGTGGCGCAAGCCCTCGTCACCGAGGCGAAGCGCCGGGACATCGGGGTCAGCATCGACCCCAGCTCGCTCGGCTTCCTCGAGGCGGCCGGCCGCGACACCGTCCTGGGCTGGCTCGCCGACGCCGACCTGGTGTTCCCGAACGAGGACGAGCAGGACTTCCTCGCCCTTGACGGTGATCAGGTCGTGCTGAAGCGCGGCGCCGCCGGAGCGACGTTCCGAGGACACGAGGTGGCGGCACTGCCGACCGACGTCGTCGACACCACGGGTGCCGGTGATGCGTTCTGCGCCGGATTCCTCGCCGACTGGACGGCGAACCGGGATCCCGGCGCCGCTCTGCTCAGCGGTGCACGGGCCGCAGCCTCGTGTGTGGCCGTCCGAGGCGCGCGCCCGATCGCCTAGATCTCGTCGGTCGTCGGCAGCTCGGCGGTCCGGGGCGGGTTCGCTCCGGGACGGGCGCAGGTGATCGCCGCGGCCCCCACGGCGTACGCGCCGAGGTCGGAGAGCTCCGTGATGTCGAGCTCGCCGGCGGCGGGCCACGAGTAGGCCGCGCACCACGACAGCACCGCGGCCATGAACGAGTCGCCCGCGCCGATCGTGTCGACCACCGTGATCGCGGGCGCCGCGATCCGCGCGACGAGCTGGGCGTTGGCGATGACCGCGCCGTCGCCGCCGAGCGTGATCGCCACGAGCGCGCCGTCGGCGGCGAGCTTCTGGGCCAGCGCGCCGGGCTCCTCTCCGGGGAAGAGCACGGCGGCGTCCTCGTCGCTCATCTTGATGATGCTCGCGTGCGGGGCGATCGCCTCGAACGTACGCCGCCACACCGCGTGGTCGGGCTCGACCGTGAGGCGGATGTTGGGATCGAACGACACCGGTACGCCGAGGGCGTCGGCCATCACCACGAGGTCCGCCACGAGGGCGGCGCCCGGCGCGAGGGACGTGCCGAGCGATCCGACGTGCACGACCTCGAACTCGCCGGGGTCGGGCAACGCCGCGGGAGCCCAGGTCAGGTCGAACTCGTACGTCGCGCTGCCGTCGTCCGCGAGCGTCGCCCGGGCGCTGGACGTACGTTCGGGAGTGGGGTCGAGGGCGTCGAGGACGACGTCGGACTCGTGCAGGCGGGCGCGGAGCAGGTCGCCGTAGGAGTCGTCGGCGAGCTGGGCGGCGAGCCGGGTCGGCACGTCGAGGCGGGCCAGGCCGACGGCGACGTTGAACGGCGATCCGCCGGCGTGAGGCTCCGGCTCGGCGCCGGGCCGCTGCACGACGTCGACGAGCGCCTCGCCGACGATCAGCGCGGTCATGCGTGGACGCCGAGCGTCAGGGCCGCCGACGGTGCGAGCGGCAGATCAGGAAGGGTCAGTGCGTTGAACGCGTGATAGGCGTCGGGCTTGCCCCGCCACGTGCGGGTGGTCAGGTGCATCGCGGGGGAGAGCTCGTGGTGCCAGGCGCCGGTCTCGTGGTCGATGTAGTGCTCGTCGATCTCGGACCACCACCGCTCGGCGAGGCCCGCGTAGCTGCGGTCACCCGTCCAGGTGTGCAGAGCCTCCGCGGCGAGGACGGCCTCGGCGATGACCCAGTGGAACCTCTCGCCGACGAGCGTCTCGCCGTGCCAGTTGGTCGTGTAGGGCAGCCCCGGCCGCCCGTCGCTGACCGTGTCGTCGACCGCCTGCGCGAACAGCGCCAAGGCCGCCTCGTTGATCCAGGGACGCGGCGACCCGAGGCTTGCGGCGAGCTGGACCAGGAGGCGCGCCCACTCGAACGCGTGCCCGGGGGTGGCGCCGAACGGGCGGAACGGGTCGGCGGGCTGGTCCTCGTTGTAGGTCGGGACAGGCGTCCAGTCGTGGTCGTAGTGCTCGGGGACCCGCCACTCGTGGGCGCGGGCGTGGATGCCGATGATGCGCTCGCAGATCGACAGGGCCCGGCGACGCCAGACGTCGTCGCCCGTGACATCGGCGGCGAAGAGATAGGCCTCGACCGAGTGCATGTTGCTGTTGGCGCCGCGATAGCCGTCGACGTGCGACCAGTCCTCGCTGAGCTGCTCGACGCAGCGTCCGTCGTCGGGGTCCCAGAACCTCTGGCCATGGACGCGCGCCGCCTCGGCCAGCAGGTCATCGGCTCCGTCGACACCGGCCGCCTTGGCGCTCGACGCCGCGAGCAGCACGAACGCGTGGCCGTAGCAACCCTTCGTACGGTCCGGGACGTCCCCGTCGAACTCGACCCGGTCGTACCAGCCGCCGTAGACGTCGTCGTGGAACTCCGTGGCCAGCGCCCGTACGCCGTGGAACGCCATCCGCAGCGCGTCCTCCTCGCCGGCCAGGTGCGCCAGCGAGAAGACGTACGTCATGCGGGCGTTGATCCAGAGCTCGAGGACCCTGTCGCGATCCGGTCTGCCGGTGTCGTCGATCCAGTAGAACCCGCCCTCCTGGCGCCACGACTGCCGCGCAAACGTGAGCAGCCTGCTGCGTGCGTCATGTCGCCATGCGGCGCTTCCCGGCTCGCCATCGCTCGGACTCATGGGCCCAACCTATCCATGTTCAGGGTGGGGTCAGGGGTTGCCGGGGGTGGTCCCCTGATGTGGCGAGGGGCTCGCCGCCAGCAGGCTGAATCCATGACATCGACACGCACTGCTACGGCACGCACCGGGCGGCGATCCGCATGATCCGCGCCCAGGGACTCACCAAGACATTTGGCGACAAGGTCGCCGTCAATGGCATCGACTTCACGGTCGAGCCCGGCCGCGTCACTGGCTTCCTCGGCCCCAACGGCGCCGGCAAGTCCACGACCATGCGCATGATCCTCGGCCTCGACGCGCCGACCAAGGGCACGGTGTCCGTCAACGGTCACCGGTACGCCTCGTCGCCCGCGCCGCTCCGCGAGATCGGCGCCCTGCTCGAGGCGCATGCGATCCACCCGGGTCGTTCGGCCCGCGACCACCTCCGCTGGATGGCGGCGAGCAACGGCATCCCGACGACGCGCGTCGGCGAGGTGCTGGACCAGGTCGGACTCGACACCGTGGCCGGGCAGCGCGCCGGCCGGTTCTCGCTCGGCATGGGCCAGCGCCTCGGCATCGCCGCCGCACTGATCGGCGACCCCCCGGTCGTCGTGCTCGACGAGCCGGTCAACGGCCTCGACCCGGAGGGCATCCGCTGGGTGCGTTCGCTCGCCCGCCAGCTCGCCGACGAAGGACGTACGGTCTTCATCTCCAGCCACCTGATGTCGGAGATGGCGCTCATGGCGGACCACCTCATCGTGATCGGCCGCGGCACGATCCTGGCGGACTGCTCGATGCAGCAGTTCATGGTCGATCACGCGGCGTCGTACGTACGCGTCAAGGCTCCGCAGTCCACGGATGTCGAGGCTCTCCTCGTCGGCCGTGGCCTGGAGGTCACCCGCACGGGCGACGAGCTGCGCGTGCAGGGGCTCGATGCCCCCGCGGTCGGCGAGCTGATCGGCAGCCATGGTCTGCTCCTGCACGAGCTGACCCTGGTGCGCTCCTCGCTCGAGGACGCGTTCATGACCCTGACGGCCGACAGCGTGGAGTATCACGCCAAGGCCGCCGACGAGATCAAGGCAGGTGGCAGGTCATGACTTCCCAGACTCTCGAGCAGTCCCTGCCGCGGCTGGCACCGCGCGGTGGATTCGCGAACGTACTTCGGTCGGAGTGGGTCAAGCTCTGGTCCATCCGGTCGACCTGGTGGACCTTGATCGCCCTCGTGGTCCTCGGCGCCGGGCTCACGACCCTGATGTGCTGGGGCAACGCCGACTGGCTCGCCAGCGACGATGCCGACGAGTCCCCGGGTTCGTTCATCACCTGGGGCATGATGATCGCCCAGGTGTGCGCCGTGATCATCGGCGTCCTGACGGTGACGTCGGAGTATGGCACCGGCATGATCCGCACGACGCTTGCCGCGACCCCAGCGCGCGGTCGCGTGCTGGCCGCCAAGGCTGTCGTCGTGATGGGCGTGATGTTCGTGACGGGCACCCTGACCGCACTGCTGGGGTACCTCGGCGGCAACTACTTCCTCGACCGCGAGGGCATCGGCATGGCGCTCGAGGGTGACGTGGCTCGCGCGATGTACGGCAGCGGCCTCTTCATGGCCGGGCTCGCGCTGTTCTCCCTGGCGATCGGCTTCATCGTCCGGCACACGGCGGCGGCGATCTCGATCGTCCTCGGCCTCGTGTTCGTCGTCGGCAACATGGTCCTGCTGATTCCCGGCGAGCTCGGTGACTTCATCACCAAGGTCATGCCCGGCAACGCCGGTGGCGAGATCGCGACGCCGGTCTCGTTCAACCCGGACCTGATGGGGCCGTGGCCCGGCTTCGGACTGTTCGCCCTCGAGACAGCGGCGCTGGTCGCCATCGCCTGGTACCTGCTCCGCAAGCGGGACGCCTGAGCCCCACCCGCTCCTTGAGCCTGTCGAAAGGACGTCCTTTCGACAGGCTCAAGGACCTTGACGGGCTACTTGACGACCGGGAGGGTCAACGCCTGGGCGGTGGTGCCGGTCGTGATGCTGACGGTGTTGGCCGTCAGGCCGCCGCGATAGTTGGTCGACCCGCCGGCGACCATGAGGCGCAGCTGGTGGCCCGTTGCGAATCGGTGGGCGATCGCCGGCAGCGTCACGGTGAACGGCTTGTTGACGTCCGGCACGCGTACCGGCGCGATCAGGTTGTGGATCAGTGTCGCCTTGCCGGCCGGGTCGACGTCGAGCACCTTGACGAACACCACGAGCTGCCCGGTCGAGCCGAGCGCCTGCGTCAGGGCCGCGGTCGGTGAGCTGAGCTGGAGGCGCAGGCTCGGCGAGCCGACCACGTCGACGTTCTTGGTGAGGGCCGCGGTCGTCCACGACGCCGTCGTGCCGGGCAGGTCGGCCTCGGGCAGCGGGAGTGAGCTGCCGACGACGTCGAGCGGGTCGGTCGACGTCGGGATGCCTGCGATCGGGGTGACGAAGCTCTGCGTGCCGGCCTTGACCGCCGTGGGATCCGCCGTGAGGTCGGACCCCGACAGGTAGTACTTCGTCGCCGTGCCGACCGGATAGGCCGAGGCGGATCCGTAGGCGGGGGTGGCGATGCCGGAGTAGGGCACCCAGTCGCGGAAGTACGCGAACTCCGGACCGGTGCCGACCGACGAGCCCTTGAGGTAGTGGTCGAGCCAGTCCGACACCCGGCGTGTGACGTGCTCGGTGCCGGGGTTGGGTGAGCCGAAGCTGAGCTCGCCGGGTGCGTTGGGCCCGGAGTGGCCGCCGCTGAACCAGATCATCTTGGTCGGCGTGCCCTGGTCCTGCAGGGCGCGGTAGTTGGCGATGCCCTCGTTGAGGTTGAACAGCGTGTCGTTCTCGCCCTGGATGACGAGCGTGGGGATCGTGACCTTCGAGACGTAGCTGCTGACCGAGGCGTGCCGGAGCGACGCCGTGGTGGACGCGTCGACGGTGCCGGTCGCGGCCGCGGTGACGAGGGCGGGGCAGACGAAGGACGCGAAGTTGGGGCAGCCGATCAGCCGTGCGGGATCGGCGGGGGCGTTGGTCACGCCGTCGGCGATGCCCTTGCCCGAGAAGCCGAGCGCCCAGACCAGCTTGGCCGCACCGGGCGTCGAGGTCTGGACACCGGTCGTCTGCGAGGTGTTGTTGGGCGCCAACGAGTACGACAGGTCGCTCCAGGTGATGATCGGGACGATCGTGTCGACGCGCTTGTCGACCGCTGCGGCGGCGAACTGCACCTGACCGCCGTACGAACCGCCGACCATGCCGACCCGAGGATCGTTGGCGACGGCTTTGCCGGCGTGGTCCTTGGTGTCGCGCTGCACGACGTCGAGGGTCGGCGCGGGAGTCGTGTGGGCGGCGTCGGTGAACGCGATGCCGCTCTTGCCGCCGAGGTAGCTCACGAGCTGGCTCGCGGCCTTGCCGTCCCAGTCGGGGTCGTCGAGCGTGATCTTGCAGCCCGAGCCGCCGAAGCCGAGGCCCGAATAGCTCAACACGGCATAGCCGCGGGACGCGAACTCCTGGCCGATGCCGGCCTGGTCGGCCTTGGACCCGCCGAAGCCGTTCGTCGTGAGGATCGCGGGGACGCGGTTCGTCGGTGTCGCGGTCGACGGCGTGTAGAGGTCGCCGACGATGTCGCAGACCTCCGACCCCGTCGGGCCGATCGCGACCTTGAAGTGCAGGGGCGTGACCGTCACGGTCACGGCGGCCTGCGCGCCGGTCGGTGCCGCGACGAGCGGGGCAGCGGCCAGCGTTGCCGCCGCGAGGGCGAGGAGGGGACGGCTCGGGCGCATGGGACTCCTAGATTTCTTACCGGTGAGTAACCCAACGAGCCAGATGTGGCTGGGGTCACGTACGCCGGAGCCGGCGGGCGATCTCCGCGGCTGTCGTACGTACGTCGCCCACGAGCTCGCCGACCGGCTCGCGGCTCTCCCAGGTCACCGCGACCGACGCGTGGATCGTGCCCGCCTCGATGGGCGCGGCGATCGAGGCGAAGCCCTCGGTCACCTCGCCGTCCTCGGTCGCATACCCCCGCTGACGCGTCGTGGCGAGCAGCCGGCGCAGCTCGGTCGGCGACCGCGGCCCCGCGCCGGTCCGGGACGTGAAGGCCTCCTTGCCCGGGTAGAGCGCGGTGACCTGCGCAGCCGGGAGCGAGGCGAGGATCGCGCGACCCGACGCGGTCAGGTGGGCCGGCAGGCGTACGCCGACATCCGTGACGAGCGGCGGCCGGCCCGGCGCCCGCTCCTCGATGACGTAGAGGACGTCAGCTCCGTGCAGCACGACGAGGTGCGCCGACTGGCCGACGCGATCGACCAGGCGGGCGAGCGGCACCCGGGCGAGCCGGGCGAGCGGCTCCTGCCGGGCGAAGCCGTGGCCGACCTCCCAGGCCGCGATGCCGATGCCCCACGTGCGGTCCTCGGGGTAGTGGACGACGAAGTCCTCGTCGGCCATCGCGCTGAGCAGGTGGTAGGCCGAGGAGCGCGGCAGCCCGAGTGCCCCGGCGATGTGGGTGGCCGAGACGGGCACCGGCTGCCCCGACAGGAAGCGGAGCACGCGCAGGGCGGCGGTGGCAGCAGGAACGGGTCGGGCCATGGGACCAGTGTCTCGTATGCGAGACAGGTTCCGTGCCAGCCCGGTAGCGCGGCGAGCCTCTGGGGCGTGCAATGGAGACATGGCACAAGTGACTGTGGGAGTGGGCGCGATCGCGCCGGAGGACGTCGTGCGCGTCGCACGCGAAGGTGCCACCGTCGAGCTGAGTCCCGAGGCCCGGGACGCGATCAAGCGGGCCCGCGCCTACGTCGACGACCTCGCCGCGTCCGACGTCCCGGTCTACGGCATCTCGACCGGCTTCGGCGCGCTGGCGACCCGGCACATCGAGCCCAGCCTGCGTGCCCAGCTGCAGAAGAGCCTGATCCGGTCGCACGCCGCCGGCGCGGGTCCGCGGGTCGAGGACGAGGTCGTCCGCGCGCTGATGCTGCTGCGCCTGTCGACCCTCGCGAGCGGGCACACCGGCGTACGCCTGGAGACCGCCGAGGCGTATGCGTCGATGCTCAACGCGGGGCTGACGCCGGTCGTGCGGGAGTACGGCAGCCTCGGCTGCTCCGGCGACCTGGCGCCCTTGGCGCACTGCGCGCTCGCGGTGATGGGTGAGGGCGAGGTCGACGACCACGGTGTCGTACGCCCTGCGGCCGAGGCGCTCGCTTCGCACGGGCTCGAGCCGGTCGAGCTCGCCGAGAAGGAGGGCCTCGCGCTGATCAACGGCACCGACGGGATGCTCGGCATGCTGGTGCTGGCGCTGCACGACCTGCGTCGCCTGCTGGACACCGCAGACCTCGCCGCCGCGATGAGCATCGAAGGCCTGATGGCGACCGACCGGGTGCTCGCTGCCGACCTGCAGGCGCTGCGCCCGCACCCCGGCCAGGCCGCCTCGGCGGCGCACATGGCGGCGCTGCTCGCCGGGTCGCTGATCGTCGCGAGCCACCGGCACGGCGACGGCCGGGTGCAGGACGCGTACTCGCTGCGGTGTGCGCCACAGGTGCACGGGGCCGCGCGGGACACCCTCGAGCACGCTGCCACCGTCGCCGGTCGTGAGCTCGCCTCGGCGATCGACAATCCCTCGGTGCTCGACGACGGGCGCATCGAGTCGCACGGCAACTTCCACGGAGCGCCGCTGGCGTACGTCCTGGACTTCCTCGCGATCCCGGTCGCCGATGTCGCGAGCATGAGCGAGCGACGTACGGACCGGTTCCTCGACGCGGCGCGGAGCCAGGGGTTGCCGCCGTTCCTCGCGGACGATCCCGGTGTCGACTCCGGGCACATGATCGCGCAGTACACGCAGGCGGCGATGGTGTCCGAGCTCAAGCGGCTCGCCGCGCCGGCCAGCGTCGACTCGATCCCGTCGAGCGCGATGCAGGAGGACCACGTCTCGATGGGCTGGTCCTCAGCGCGCAAGCTGCGTACGTCGGTCGACCTGCTGACCCGCGTGCTGGCGATCGAGATCCTCACCGCTGCTCGCGGCATCGACCTGCGAGCGCCGCTCGAGCCGTCGGCCGCGACGGCTGCCGCGATCGCCGTCCTGCGTACGCGGGTCGCCGGCCCCGGCCCCGACCGCCACCTCTCACCCGACCTCGAGGCCGCCACGGAGCTCGTCCGCGACGGCTCGCTGCTGGAGGCCGCCCATGCGGTCCTTGAGCCTGTCGAAAGGACACACTCATGACCCGACCCACCGTCCGCGCTGCACACGGCTCGACCCTGACCGCGAAGTCATGGCAGACCGAGGCGCCGATGCGCATGCTGATGAACAACCTCGACCCCGAAGTTGCCGAGCGCCCCGAGGATCTCGTCGTCTACGGCGGCACCGGCCGGGCGGCGCGGAGCTGGGAGGCGTACGACGCGATCATCCGCACGCTCGAGACGCTCGAGGACGACGAGACGCTGCTGGTGCAGTCCGGCAAGCCGGTCGGCGTCTTCCGCACGCACGAGTGGGCGCCGCGCGTGCTGATCGCCAACTCCAACCTGGTCGGCGACTGGGCGACGTGGCCGGAGTTCCGCAAGCTCGAGGCCGAGGGCCTGACGATGTACGGCCAGATGACCGCGGGGTCCTGGATCTACATCGGGACCCAGGGCATCCTCCAGGGGACGTACGAGACGTTCGGTGCGGTCGCGCGCAAGAGGTTCGGCGGCACGCTCGCCGGCACGCTGACCCTGACCGGAGGCTGTGGCGGCATGGGCGGCGCGCAACCGCTGGCGGTCACGATGAACGAGGGCGCGGTGCTCGTCGTCGACGTCGACGAGACGCGGCTCGAGCGGCGGGTCAAGCACGGCTACCTCGACGAGTACTGGACGGACCTCGACGAGGCGGTCGACCGCGCGGTCGCTGCCAAGAACGAGGGCCGGCCGCTGTCGGTCGGCATCGTCGGCAACGCCGCCACGGTGTTCACCGAGCTGCTCGAGCGCGGGACGCCGATCGACATCGTCACCGACCAGACCAGCGCGCATGACCCGCTGAGCTACCTGCCCGAGGGCATCTCGGTGGCGGAGTGGCACGCCGAGGCCGAGCGCGACCCCGCCGGGTTCACCGAGAAGTCGCGGGCGTCGATGGCCAAGCACGTACGCGCGATGGTCGGCTTCCAGGACGCCGGCGCCGAGGTCTTCGACTACGGCAACTCGATCCGGGAGGAGGCCCGGCTCGGTGGTTTCGAGCGCGCCTTCGAGTTCCCCGGGTTCGTCCCGGCGTACATCCGGCCGCTGTTCTGCGAGGGCAAGGGCCCGTTCCGTTGGGCCGCGTTGTCCGGCGACCCGGCCGACATCGCCGCGACCGACCGGGCGATCCTCGAGCTGTTCCCCGAGGACGAGCACCTGGCCCGCTGGATCACCAAGGCGCAGGAGAAGGTGCACTTCGAGGGCCTGCCGGCTCGCATCTGCTGGCTCGGCTACCAGGAGCGGCACCTCGCGGGGCTGCGGTTCAACGAGATGGTCGCCTCCGGCGAGCTGAGCGCCCCCGTCGTGATCGGTCGCGACCACCTCGACTCCGGGTCCGTCGCCTCGCCCTACCGCGAGACCGAGTCGATGGCCGACGGCTCCGACGCGATCGCGGACTGGCCGCTGCTCAACGCGCTGCTCAACACCGCGTCGGGCGCCACCTGGGTGTCGATCCACCACGGCGGTGGCGTCGGCATCGGCCGCTCGATCCACGCCGGGCAGGTCATCGTCGCGGACGGCACGGAGCTCGCCGCGCAGAAGATCGAGCGTGTGCTGGTCAACGATCCGGGTACGGGAGTCATGAGGCACGTCGACGCCGGCTACGACCGCGCCGCCGAGGTCGCAAAGGAACGAGGCCTACGAGTCCCGATGCTGGAGGGGAAGAACGGTGGTTGAGGAGCGAGGAACGAGCGTCTCGAAACCACGGATGCTGGTTTCGAGGCTTCGGCCGCGGGCGGCCTCCGCACCTCAACCGGCGATTGGTCGATGATGCTCGAAGCGATTGCTGAGATCGGGCGGGATCCGCGCACGGGCGGCTACCGGCGCTTCGCCTGGAGCGATGCCGACATGGCGCTGCGGGAGTGGTTCGCCGGCGAGGCTGCCGAGCGCGGCATGGAGCTCGACGAGGACGGCAACGGCAACCAGTTCGCCTGGTGGGGCACCGGCGACGACGCACTGCTGATCGGCTCGCACCTCGACTCGGTGCCCGACGGTGGCGCGTACGACGGACCGCTCGGCGTCGTCTCGTCGTTCGCCGCGGTCGACGAGCTTCGCGCCCAGGGCCACACGCCGAAGCGGCCGATCGTCGTGGGCAACTTCGCCGACGAGGAGGGCGCACGCTTCGGCATCGCCTGCGCCGGGTCGCAGCTCGTCACCGGTGCGTTGTCCGCCGACAAGGCGCTGAGCCTCAAGGACCGCGACGGGCAGACGCTCGCGGAGGTCATGACGGCCCGCGGCCGCGACCCACGCGCTGTCGGGCGTACGGACCTGCTCGACAGCATCGGCACGTTCGTCGAGCTGCACGTCGAGCAGGGCCGGTCGTTGATCCACTCCGACGCCGCAGTCGGTGTCGCGACGGCGATCTGGCCGCACGGCCGCTGGCGACTCGACTTCTGCGGCGAGGCCAACCACGCCGGAGCGACGCTGATGGAGGACCGCCACGACCCCATGCAGGCGTATGCCGCGACGGTCATCGCGGCCCGCCGCCTTGCCACCGACGCCGGTGCGCGCGCGACGTTCGGGCGGCTCGAGGTCGAGCCCGGCGGCACCAACGCGATCCCGTCGCGCGTACGCGCGTGGCTCGATGCCCGGGCCGCCGACGAGGGCCAGCTCGACAAGCTCGTCGACGCCCTCATGCACCAGGCCCGCTCCGCGGCGGATCCGGACGGCACCACAGTCGGCCTGACCACGGAGTCGGTCAGCCCGGCCGTGGAGTTCGACGTGCCGCTGCGTGACCGCCTGGCGAGCCTGCTCGACGCGCCGGTGCTACCGACCGGTGCCGGCCACGACGCCGGCGTGCTCAGCCCGCACGTGCCGACGGCGATGCTGTTCGTGCGCAACCCGACGGGAGTCTCGCACTCGCCGGCGGAGTTCGCCGAGGACGCGGACTGCCAGGCCGGCGTCGAAGCGTTGACCACCGTGGTGCGAGCCCTTTCGTGACGAACGTCCCGGCATTCGCCAACTGCCACAGCCATGTCTTCCACCGTGCGCTGCGTGGCCGCATCACGGGTGCGGACTCGTTCTGGACCTGGCGTGACCAGATGTACGCCCTGGCGGGGGTCCTGGATCCCGACCTGCTGTTCGACCTGGCCCGGGCTACGTACGCCGAGATGCACCTCGCGGGCATCCGCAGCGTCGGTGAGTTCCACTACCTGCACCATCGCCCCGACGGACGGCCGTACGACGATCCCAACGCGATGGGCGAGGCGCTGATCGCCGCCGCCCGCGAGGCCGGTGTGCGCATCGCGCTGCTCGACACGTGCTATCTCGCGGCCGGGTTCGACCCTTCGACAAGCTCAGGGAGCAAGGAGGTCGAGGGCGTGCAGGTCCGGTTCAGCGACGGCGATGCCGAGACGTGGGCGGCGCGCGTTGAGCAGCTCGTGCAGAAGCATGCCGGCGAGAACGACGTCGTGATCGGCGCCGCGATCCACTCCGTACGCGCCGTGCCCCGCGACCAGCTCGCCACCGTCGCTGCCGCGTTGCCGGACGCGCCGTTGCACGTGCACGTGTCGGAGCAGCCGGCCGAGAACGAGGAATGCCTGGCCGCGACGGGC
>NZ_JAKFCB010000246.1:0-6536 GCF_036676885.1 Aeromicrobium sp. | reverse complement strand
CCGCATGGATTACAACGTCGCAGACCTCTCCCTGGCGGAGTACGGTCGCAAGGAAATCGATCTCGCCGAGCACGAGATGCCCGGCCTCATGGCCATGCGCGAGCGCTACGGCAAGGACAAGCCGCTCGCCGGAGCCCGCATCGCCGGCTCGCTGCACATGACGATCCAGACGGCGGTGCTGATCGAGACCCTCGTGGACCTCGGCGCCGATGTCCGCTGGGCGACGTGCAACATCTTCTCGACGCAGGACCACGCTGCTGCCGCTGTCGTCGTCGGCCGCGACGGCACGGTCGACAACCCCCAGGGCACGCCTGTCTTCGCCTGGAAGGGCGAGACCCTCGCCGAGTACTGGGACGAGGCCGAGAAGGTCTTCGACTTCCCCGAGGGTGGCCCCAACGTGCTCCTCGACGACGGCGGCGACATCACGATGCTGCTGCACCTCGGTGTCGAGTACGAGAAGACCGGCAGCGTGCCGTCGCAGGAAAGCACCGACAACGAGGAGTTCAAGGAGGTGCTGCGCGTCCTGGCCCGTTCGGTCGAGACCAAGCCGCAGCACTGGACCAACATCTCCAAGGACATCAAGGGCGTCTCCGAGGAGACCACCACCGGCGTGCTTCGCCTGTACGACCGCTTCCGTGAGGGCACGCTGCTCTTCCCGGCGATCAACGTCAACGACTCGGTCACCAAGAGCAAGTTCGACAACAAGTACGGCTGCCGCCATTCGCTGATCGACGGTCTCAACCGCGCCACCGACGTCATGATCGGCGGCAAGGTCGCCGTCGTCTGCGGCTACGGCGACGTCGGCAAGGGCTCCGCCGAGTCGCTGCGCGGCCAGGGCGCTCGCGTCATCGTCACCGAGATCGACCCGATCTGCGCGCTTCAGGCGGCGATGGACGGCTACGAGGTCAAGCGCCTCGAATCGGTCGTCGAGACGGCTGACATCTTCATCACGACGACGGGCAACTTCGACATCATCCGGGTCGAGCACTTCGAGAAGATGAAGCACCAGGCCATCGTCGGCAACATCGGCCACTTCGACAACGAGATCAACATGGCGGGCCTCGCCAAGATCCCCGGCATCGTCAAGGACGAGATCAAGCCCCAGGTCCACCAGTGGATCTTCCCCGACGGCAAGAAGATCATCGTGCTGTCGGAGGGCCGCCTGCTCAACCTGGGCAACGCGACCGGCCACCCGTCGTTCGTCATGTCGAACTCGTTCACCAACCAGGTTCTCGCGCAGATCGAGCTCTACTCGAAGGCCAGCCAGTACGAGCTGGGCGTGCACGTCCTGCCGAAGCACCTCGACGAAGAGGTCGCTCGTCTGCACCTCGACGCCCTCGGCGTCGAGCTGACCGAGCTCAGCAAGGAGCAGGCTGCCTACCTCGGCGTCGACGTGGCCGGTCCCTACAAGTCGGACCACTACCGCTACTGAGTCACGCGGTCCAGTCATGAACGGGCGTCACGGTGCGAGCCGTGACGCCCGTTGCTGTTCCATGCTCCGTATCATTCACTCATGAGCGAGCGCAGCGAGCGAACCATGTGGCTGGGTTCATGCGGGCGTCTCCGTATGGTGGGCTTCGTGGTGGAGACGACCGCATGAGCTATCGGCGCACGAAGCGTGATCGGGTGCTCGTCGTCGACGATGACGCGTCGCTGGCCGAGATGCTGACGATCGTCCTCGAGGGCGAGGGCCTCACCGCGGCGGTGTGCCGTTCGGGCGACCGCGTGATGGCGGCGTTCACCCAGTTCAAGCCCGATGTCGTGCTCCTCGACCTGATGCTCCCGGGGCTCGACGGCATGAGCGTGTGCCGCCAGATCCGGGAGAAGTCGGCGGTCCCGATCATCATGCTGACCGCCAAGTCGGACACGCCGGACGTCGTTGCTGGGCTCGAGGCCGGCGCCGACGACTACATCACCAAGCCGTTCAAGAACACCGAGCTGGTGGCCCGCGTCAGGGCCCGGTTGCGGCGTTCGGACCAGCTCGCCGAGCCGCTCGTGTTCGGTGACATCGTCCTCGACCCGGCCGGCCACACCGTGACCCGCAAGGGCGAGCCGCTCGAGCTCACCCCGCTGGAGTTCGACCTGCTGGCCTGCCTGCTCAGCGATCCCGCGCAGGTCTTCACCCGGGAGACCCTGCTGCAGAAGGTCTGGGGCTACCACCACCCCGGCGACACGAAGCTCGTCAACGTCCACATGACCCGCCTCAGGTCGAAGATCGAGGACGACGCCGAGGACCCGCAGATCATCCGCACCGTGCGCGGCGTCGGCTACCAGGCGATCACGCCGCCGGCATGACACTGCAACGCCCGTCCGGCGGTTCCTGATGCGGCGCGTGACCAGCATCTGGCGCCGGTCGATCCAGGCCCGCGTCGTGACGAGCACGATCCTGCTCAGCGCCCTGGTCATCTCGTTGACCGGCTGGGCCCTGCTGCGCGACGTTGCCGGCGGGCTGGCCGACAGCCGCCGGCTCGCGGCGATCTCCGAGGCCAGGTCGGGATTCGACTACGCGCAGACCCAGCTCGACGCGACGGTGGAGAGCGAGCCGGCGACGCAGTCACAGGCCCTGACGCAGCTCGTCGACTCGCTCACGAGCTCGCGCGGCGCCAAGCGTACGTACGAGCTGGTGCTCGAAGGACCGTTGCTGAACGGCGAAGGAGAGGTTCCCGTACGCTCCTCGGCCGCGATCGAGCCGGGTTCGCTGCCGGACGACCTCGATCAGGCGGTCAGGGACAGTCCGGGCACGTACTGGCGCTACTCCGATCTCGCGCTGCTCGGCTCGTCGGAGGCCACTCCCTCGGTCGTGGTCGGCAGCCAGCTGCGCGCGCCCGGTACAGGCGACACGTACGCGCTGTTCTACCTGTTCTCGATGGAGGACCAGCAGGAGACTCTGGACCTCGTCCGCAACGCGCTCCTGCTCGGCGGGCTGGCGATGGTGCTGATGGTCGGCGGGGTCGCGTGGCTCGTGTCGCGGCAGGTGCTCGACCCCGTACGTCTGGCCCGCCGGATCGCCGAGCGCTACGCCAGCGGCAACCTCGAGCAACGCATGCACGTCAGCGGTGAGGACGACATCGCCCGGCTCAGCTCGTCGTTCAACCAGATGGCGGCGAGCCTGCAGAGCCAGATCCGCCGCCTGGAGAATCTGTCGCGCCTGCAGCAACGCTTCGTCTCGGACGTCTCCCACGAGCTCCGCACGCCGCTCACGACGGTGCAGATGGCCAGCGAGGTGCTCTACGACTCGCGGGACCGCTTCGACCCGCAGACCGCGCGGTCGGCCGAGCTGCTCAAGGGCGAGCTCGACCGCTTCGAGTCGCTGCTGTCGGACCTGCTGGACCTGAGCCGCTTCGACGCGGGAGCGGCCAAGCTCGAGCTCGACACGATCGACCTCAGCCAGGTGGCCAAGCACGCCGCGGACGACCCGACGCTGGCCCGCAAGGGCATCAAGGTCCGGCTTGTCGGCGTCGACGAGCCGGCGATCGTGGAGGCCGACATCCGGCGGATCGACCGGATCGTGCGCAACCTGCTGACCAACGCCGCGAAGTACAGCGGATCGCCGCGCGTCGAGATCGAGGTCGCGCAGAACGAGCACTGCGTCTCGCTCGCGGTGCGCGACTTCGGCGTCGGCCTCTCCGGGGACGAGAACCTCCGGGTCTTCGACCGCTTCTGGCGCGCCGACCCCGCCCGTACGCAGGGCGGCACGGGGCTGGGCCTGGCGATCTCCCGCGAGGACGCGGCGCTGCATGGCGGGACGCTGCAGGCCTGGGGCCGACCGGGCGAGGGCACCGAGTTCGTCCTCACGATCCCCAAGCCCGAGGGCACCGCCAAGTTCCCCGCGATCGTGTCGGTGTTCGCATGAAGACCTTCACCCGGGCCCGGACCACCGGCAGCGTGGCGGTGACGGCGCTGCTGCTGGCCGTGTCTGCGTGCGCCGGCATCCCCTCGTCGGGTCCCGTCACCAAGGTCGCCGACGACGGGGGCCTCGGCGAGAGCACCGTCCGCTACTCGCCGGCGCGTCCGGCGAAGGGGGCCTCGCCCCAGCAGATCGTGCGCGGCTACCTCGACGCGATGCTGGCCTATCCCGCGTCCTCGGGCACCGCGACGGCCTTCCTGACACCCACCGCTGCCAAGGGGTGGAGCCCGTCGGCGGGGGTGCGGGTCTATTCGTCCGCCGGGCTCTCCGGGCCGACGCTCGCCGCGGGTGACGACGGCGAGACCACCGACAAGGCGCGCAGCCCGGTGCAGATCGAGACCCGACTCGTCGAGGACGCCAGGCTTGACCGGCAGGGGCACTACACGCGGCGCGCCCGCCCAGCAGAGATCACCTACCGGCTCGAACGGGTCGACAGCGAGTGGCGCATCGCCAACCCGCAGATCGGGCTCCTGGTCAGCCGCAAGTTCTTCGACGACTACTTCCGCCCGTTCAACCTCTTCAACTTCGACCGGCCCGGTCGCCGGCTGGTGCCGGACCCGGTCCATCTGCTGGTGGGTGACCAGCTCGCCACCGGGCTGCTCACGAGCCTCGCACGTGGCCCAGCGGGGTCGTCTGCCGAGACCGTGCGTACGTACGTCCCGCCGCTGGACACGCTGCGACCTTCGGTTCCGGTGTCCGACGACGGTGTCGCCGATGTGGAGTTCACCACGGACTTCTCGGCGATGAGCGAATCGGTCCGGGATCATCTGTCGGCGCAGATCGTCTGGACGCTGCGCCAGGTCCCGGACGTGTCGGCGGTCCGGCTGGCCGGCGCCACGTCGGTGATCTCGGGCGACGGCGGCGCCCCCCAGAGCGTCAGCTCGTGGGGCGGCTACGGGCCGGCGCTCGCACGCGGTCACGCGTACGCGATCAGCGACAACCGCGTCGTGCAGATCGACGACGACGTGGTCAAGCCGGTCAGCGGTGCATGGGGTCGTGATGCGCGGGGTGCGGTGTCGATCGGCGTCTCCGACGACGGCGTCGCCGGTGTGCTCGCCGGACGCAACCTCGTGCGCATCACCGACCGCAGTGGCGGGGACGCGCGTACGTTCGCCGGGTCGCGGTTCATCCCGCCTCGATGGGACGGTGAGGGCAACGTGTGGCTGCTCGACCACCGCGGCACCCGGACCCGCGTGCGCCTGGTGACCGGTGACGGGATCCGTACGCTCGGCACCGGCCGGCTGGCCCGCCTCGATGTGACGACGTTCGCCCTGTCCCCTGATGGCTCGCGGTATGCCGTCACGGCGCGCGACGCCGGAGGCGCGTCGATCCGGGTCGGCTGGGTCGAGCGGGACCGCAAGGACCGGATCCTCGGCCTCGGAGACCCGACCGAGATCTACACGCCCGCGGCGTCGCCGCGATCGCTGTCATGGTCGTCGGGGACCGAGGTCAGCTATCTCGCCGAGACCCAGTCCGGCCGGCAGGTCTTCACCACGGCGATCGACGGGTCCCTGACCTCCGGTGGCCTCTCCCGAGGCGGGGTCCTGCTGCCCGACGTCGGCGCGAGCACGCTGGCGATCGGCACCGGGCCGACCCCCAACCGCTACGCCGCCGACGCCCGCAACCGGCTGTGGTTCCTGGCGCCCGGCGCGTCGTGGCGACTGCTGCCCGGCGCCAAGGTCACAGGTCTGACGTACGGTCGCTGACGTCCACAACCGCGCGGCAGCCGGGTGTGGCTGGCGGCTCCGGCGGGGATGCTCGGTGGATGCGTGACCTCCTGATCCCGGCGGCCGACCTCCTGCTCGGTGCCCGATGTGCAGGCTGCGGCCGACCGGCCCTGACGCTGTGCCGTACGTGTGGCGACGAGATCCGGGCTGACCCCGCCGTCGCGTGGCCCACACCCTGCCCGCGTACGTTGCGATGGCCCACCCGCGTGACACCGATCGCCGCAGGGGACAACACCGACCTGCTGCGGCGCGTGCTGATCGCGTGGAAGGAGGGCGGCAACACCAGGCTGACCTCGGTGCTCGGCCACCTCCTCGCGTCCGCCGTCGTCGACCACGCCCGAGCGGCACGTCCGGTCGTGCTCGTCCCGGTCCCCACGTCGCGTCGCAGCAGACGAGAGCGCGGCTGCGACCTTGTCGACGAGCTCGCCCGCGCGGCCGCGCGGCTGCTCCGTCAGGTCGGGGTCGACGCCCGTGTCTCGCAGGCGTTGGCGCCGGCTCGGGCGACGGTCGACCAGGTGGGGCTCGGTGCTGCCGAGCGGGCCAACAACCTGCACGGTGCGTTCAGGCTGCGCACCAGCCGGTCGCTCAACAGTCGGGACGCCATCGTCGTCGATGACATCCTGACCACCGGAGCGACCGTCTCGGAGGCGGTGCGGGTCCTGAGCGCCGCGGGTCACAGGCCCATCGGCATCGCGGTCGTCGCGGCGACCCCTCGGATTCCCAAGGACATTCCTGAGCATCACAGATGAAGTTGGCACCATCTCTGGTGAATCCTTGGAGCGCGGTCTAACGTCACAGGTATGGCATGAAGACGGCGCTGAAGTCGAGCGCGACACCGAGGCAAGGGAGTTCCCATGGAAATTGTCGTCAACGGTCGCAACAGCGAGATCTCCGAACGCTTT
>NZ_JAKFCB010000245.1:0-12745 GCF_036676885.1 Aeromicrobium sp. | reverse complement strand
CTTGGCGACGAGCTGGAACAGGACGTGGTTGTCGCCCTCGAACGTCGTGAAGACGTCGGTGTCGCCCTTGAGCGTCGTGAGCCGGTTCTCGGCGAGGTAGCCGGCGCCGCCGCACGCCTCGCGCGCCTCCTGGATCGCCCTGGTCGCGTGCCACGTCTGCGCGGCCTTGAGGCCCGCGGCGCGGGTCTCGAGCTCACGCAATGCGTACGGATCGGGGTCGTCCTCGGTCTGCAGCTTGTCCATGCGGGCGACGAGCTGGTTCTGCGCGAACCGATAGGCATACGACTTGGCGATCAGCGGCAGCAGGCGGCGCTGGTGCATGCGGTAGTCCATCAGCAGGATCTCGTCGCCGGGCTCGGGGCCGAACTGGCGACGCTTGAGGGCGTACCGGCCGGCGATGCTGAGCGCGACCTCGGTCGCGGCACTGGCCGAGCCGCCGACGCTGACCCGCCCGCGGATCAGGGTGCCGAGCATCGTGAAGAACCGGGCGTTGATGCTGTCGATCGGTGAGGAGTAGGTGCCGCCCTGGTCGACCTGGCCGTACTTGTTGAGCAGGTTCTCGCGGGGGATGCGTACGTGGTCGAACACGATGCGGCCGTTGTCGACCGCGCCGAGGCCGCCCTTGTGCTTGTCGTCCGACGTCGTGATGCCCGGCAGGTCGTTGCCCTCCGCGTCACGCAGCGGGACGACGAAGCAGTGCACTCCGTGGTTCTCGCCCTTCGTGATGAGCTGTGCGAAGACCGCGGCGACCTGCGCGTGCGCGGCGGCTCCGCCGATGTAGTCCTTGCGCGACGACGGCGTGGGCGAGTTGATCACGAACTCCTCGGTCGCCAGGTCGTACGTCGCCGTGGTCTCGAGGCTCTGCACGTCGCTGCCGTGGCCCGTCTCGGTCATCGCGAAGCAGCCGATGATGTCGAGGTTGATGAGGCCGGGGATGTACTTCTGGTGGTGCTTCTCCGTGCCGAGGTTCTCGATCGCTCCACCGAAGAGCCCCCATTGCACGCCGGCCTTGACCATGAGCGAGAGGTCGAACTGGGCGAGCATCTCGATGCCCGTCACCGCCATGCCGGGATCGCCGGTGCCGCCGCTCTCGACCCGGAATCCGGCCGCCGGGATGCCGGTCGGGACCAGCTTGTGCATCTGCTCGAGGACGCGGGCGCGAGCCTCGTCGAGCGTGAGGTTGTGGTCGTACGCGAGGTCGAGCTCGGCGAGCTCCTTGCGCGACTGTTCCCGGACGTGGCGCCACTTGCCGTCGAGGGCGATCCGGACGTCGTCGCTGAGGGCCATGGTCCACAAGGTACTCGCGTCGGGCGCGGTCGGCACGGGTCACGCGCGGTCCTAGGCTGGTGCCATGTCCGGGCCCGTCACCGTCTCCATCACGCGACAGGTGGATCCTTCGCAGGAGGACCAGATGCTCGCGTGGCTGCGCGCCGGGTTCGAGCTGGCTGAGCGATTCGACGGCTATCTCGGCTCAGGCTGGGTGCGACCCTCACCCGGTTCCAGCGAATGGCACATGCTCTACCGGTTCGCGTCGCAGGAGTCGCTCCAGGCCTGGGAGCTGTCCCCGCAGCGACGTTGGTGGCTCGACTCGGCCCAGGGCTTCGTCGCCGAGTCTGCCCGCGAGCACCGGACCGGCATCGAGGGCTGGTTCGACGAGCCGTCGAGCGTCGACGTCCAGGACCTGCGTACGTCCGCGCCGCCCCCGCCGAGGTGGAAGCAGATGTGCGCGATCTTCATCGTGTTCTACCCGCTGAGCCTGGCGGCCAACTTCATCGCGAAGGACTTCGCGGCCGACTGGTGGCTGCCGGTGCGAGTGCTGGCGATCGTCGGGGTCATGACGCCGCTCATGACCTATCTCGCCCTTCCGTGGATCACCCGGCTCCTGCACGGGTGGCTCAACCCGGCGCGTACGCCATGAGCGGCTCGCTGCTGGTCGCCGGTACGACGTCGGACGCCGGCAAGAGCATCGTCACGACCGGCCTGTGCCGCGCGTTTGCCCGGCGCGGGCTCAAGGTCGCGCCCTACAAGGCGCAGAACATGTCCAACAACTCGATGGTCTGCGGGGACGGTGCAGAGATCGGCCGGGCCCAGTGGGTTCAGGCGCTCGCCGCCGGCGCGGTCCCTGAAGCCGCGATGAATCCCGTGCTGCTCAAGCCGGGCGGTGACCGCAAGAGCCACGTCGTCGTCATGGGGCGACCTTCCGGCGAGATCTCGTCGGCGGAGTTCATCGGCGGGCGTACGCACCTGGCCGCCGCGGCCCATGGGGCGTACGACGACCTGGCGGCGCGATTCGACATCGTGGTGAGCGAGGGCGCCGGCAGTCCGGCGGAGATCAACCTGCGGGCCGGCGACTACGTCAACATGGGCCTCGCCCGGCACGCGGACATCCCCACCGTCGTGGTCGGTGACATCGATCGCGGTGGGGTGTTCGCCGCGATGTACGGCACCGTGGCGCTGCTCGACCCGGAGGACCAGCGGCTCATCGCCGGGTTCGTGGTCAACAAGTTCCGTGGCGACGAGACGCTGCTGCGGCCGGGGCTCGACCGGCTCGAGGCGCTGACCGGGCGGCGGGTGTTCGGCGTGCTGCCGTGGAGCCCTGATGTGTGGCTCGACTCCGAGGACGCCCTCGACCTCGAGGGCCGGCGCTCCGCGGATCGCGAAGCGGCGCTGCGGGTCGCGGTGGTCCGGATGCCGCGCATCAGCAACTTCACCGACGTCGATGCGCTCGGCCTCGAGCCGGGCGTCGACGTCGTGTTCGCCGGCAAGCCGCAGGACCTGACCGGCGCCGACGTGATCGTGCTGCCCGGCACGCGCGCCACGATCTCCGACCTCGCCTGGCTGCGCTCGCGCGGCCTCGACCGCGCCGTCCGGCAGCATGCTGCGGCCGGCCAGCCGGTGCTCGGCATCTGCGGCGGCTTCCAGATGCTCGGGCGTACTGTCAGCGATCCCGACGGCGTCGAGGGCGAGGCGGGAGCATCGGTCGACGGGCTCGGCCTGCTCGACGTCACCACGACGTTCCGCGCCGACAAGGTGCTGCGGCTGCCGACCGGCTCGGCGCTCGGCACCGACGTCGCGGGATACGAGATCCACCACGGCCGCATCACGCAGGGCCAGGACGAGCCGTTCCTCGGCGGTGCCCGGTCGGCGAACGTGTTCGGCACGATGTGGCACGGCAGCCTCGAGTCCGACGACTTCCGCAAGGCGTTCCTCGCCGAGGCCGCGACCCTGAGCGGTCAGACGTACGAGCCCTCGGAGGTCAGCTTCGCCGCGAGCCGTGAGCAGCGCCTCGACCTCCTGGGCGATCTGGTCGAGCGGCACCTCGACATCGACGCGCTGCTGACGATCGCCACCGGCGGCGCGCCCGCCGTGCCGCTCCTGCCACCCGGAGGTAGGCCATGACGGTCCTGGTGCTCGGGGGTACGTCCGAGGCCCGCGAGCTCGCGGTGCTGCTGCAGGACGCCGGTGTACGTTTCGTGTCCTCGCTCGCCGGCCGGGTCGCCCGCCCGCGCCTGCCGGTCGGCGCGGTGCAGATCGGCGGGTTCGGCGGGGTGCCGGGCCTGCGGTCGTACCTGATGGAGATGCGGATCTCCGCCGTCGTCGACGCCACTCATCCGTTCGCGGAGGGGATGAGCGCCAACGCCCTGGCCGCGTGCCACGCCGACGGGGTGCCGCTGCTGAGGCTCGAGCGGCCGGGCTGGTCCGAGGCGCCGGGGTCGGACCACTGGCACTGGGTCGACGACCACGACGAGGCAGCGGGGTTGACCGCGACGCTCGGCGACCGGCCCTTCCTCACGGTCGGGCGGCAGTCGCTCCACCGGTTCGTCGACGCGCTGGCCGGCAAGGCTGCGCTGGTGCGGGTCGTCGATGAGCCCGACTTCACCCTGCCCGAGCCGTGGACGCTGTTGCTGAGCCGCGGGCCGTACGCGCTGGAGGACGAGCGCAAGGTCATGGCCGACGTCGACGTGCTCGTGACGAAGGACTCCGGCGGCTCCTACACGTGGTCCAAGATGCAGGTGGCCAATGAGCGCGGCCTCGAGGTCGTGGTCGTCCGGCGGTCGGGTGTGCCGGCCGAGGTCGAGCTGGTCAGCGATGCGGCCGCCGCCGCGGCCTGGGTCACAGCCCGCCAGTGATCCGGATCGTCGTCGCGGTGACGTAGCCGGCCTCGGGCCGGAACAACCAGGCAACGGCACCTGCGATGTCGTCCGGTTCGCCGGCACGCCCCAGGGGGACGCGCTCGGCCACCCGGTCCGGGCGGCCCGGGTCGCCGGCATCGGCGTGGATGTCGGTGCGAATCGTTCCCGGAGCGACGCCGACGACCCGGATGCCGAGCGCCGCGACCTCCTTGCCGAGCCCCAGGGTCAGGGCATCGACACCGGCCTTGGCGGCGGCGTAGTGGACGTACTCGCCCGGCGAGCCGAGCGTCGCCGCGCCCGAGGAGATGTTGACGATCGTGCCGCCACCGGTCATGGCCTGCACGGCCCGTCGGGCGCACAGCACCGCCGCCGTGAGGTTGAGGTCGATGACGGACCGGATGACCTCGGGATCGGTCGCGGCCAAGGGCCCGACGTGCAGCGTCGCGCCCGCGTTGTTGACCAGTCCGGTCACGGGGCCGACGCGCTCAGCGGCAGCGAACAGGGTCTCGAGCCCATCGGCCGTCGTGACGTCGGCGCGTACGACGTGGACTGCGTCGAGCTCGCCCGCGAGGGCTTCGGCGCTGTCGTCGTCGCGCACGTACGAGGCGATCACCTCGTGGCCGTCCGCGACGAGGGTGCGGGTGATGGCGGCACCGATGCCGCGGGTGCCACCCGTGACGATCGTCGTCATCGACGGCGCCTGAGTGCGACGCCGAGGCTGATCGCGAGGGCGCCGAGGCCGACCGCGTCCGCGAGGCGTACGGAACGGTCGATGTCGGTCGGGAGCGCGACGGGCCCGTCACCCAGGACCGGTCGGTGCTCGACGCGGTCGCCGTAGACATTCGTGCCGCCGAGCTGCACCCCGAGCGCGCCGGCGAACGCCGCCTCGACCGGTCCGGCGTTGGGGCTCGGGTGACGCGACGCGTCGCGGGTCCAGATGCTGAGCGCGGCCGTGCGGCTGCCGCCGACGACGGGCGCGAGCGCGGCCGCGAGCAGCGCCGACACCCGGGCGGGCACGAGGTTGAGCACGTCGTCGAGCCGCGCGGAGGCCCAGCCGAAGCTGCGATAGCGCGCGCTGCGGTGGCCCACCATCGCATCGAGCGTGTTGGCCGCCCGGTAGGCCGCGATGCCGCCCACCCCGCCCACCGCGCCGGCCAGAAGCGGCGCGACGACCGCATCAGAGGTGTTCTCGGCGACCGACTCGACGACGGCCCGCGAGATCCCCTGCTCGTCAAGCCCGGACGGGTCGCGGCCCACCAGGTGCGTCAGCTGCTCGCGGGCGGCCGGCAGGTTGTCGGCGTCGAGCCACCCGCGAACGTACGAGGCCTCCTGCGACAGCGAGCGGCCGCCGAGCGCGGCCCACGTCGTGGCGGCGGTGAGGAGCGTACGCATGAGGGGGTGGCGGGCGGTCATCCGCTCAGCCAGGAGCCCGGCGGCGCCGACCCCGGTGACCAGCGCCGAGGCGTAGGCGAGCCCCGTCGTGCGGTCGTCACGGTAGACCTGACGTTCGACGGCACGCGCCATCGTGCCGAACCCGGCGACGGGGTGGAAGCGGGCCGGGTCGCCGAAGAGGCGGTCCGCCGCATACCCCAGTGCGAGGCCTGCAGCACGTGCGCGCATTCGGGCTCCTCAGAGGGCGGTCGCGGTCGGTAAGGTGAGAAGTCGACAGTAGCGAGGTGCGATGAAGGTCCTGATCACGGGCGGTGTGCGCTCCGGCAAGTCGTTCCACGCGGAGTCATTGCTGCTGGCGGAACCCAAGGTCACGTACGTCGCGCCGGGGCCGCCGGCCGATCCGGTGTCGGACCCCGAGTGGGCGGCGCGGGTGGCGCGGCACCAGAGCCGGCGACCGGCGTACTGGACGACGGTCGAGACGTCTGACCTCGGCGAGGCGGTGCGCTCCGCCGACGGTGCGGTGCTGATCGACTGCCTCGGTACGTGGGTCACGTCGGTCATTGACGAGCTCGACGGCTGGGACGCCGTGCTCGAGGACTGGGAGCCGGTGCTGTTCGAGCGGCTCGACGACGCGCTGGCGGCGATCGCCGAGCACGAGGGGACCGTCGTGGCGGTGACGAACGAGGTCGGCATGAGCGTCGTGCCCGAGCGCCTCTCGGGGCGCGTCTTCCGCGACATCCTGGGCACGGTCAATCAGCGGGTCGCCGAGGAGTGCGAGGAAGTCATGATCGTCATCGCCGGCCGCGCCCTGAAGCTCTGAGGTTGGTGTCGGTTTACCAGGAGAACCTGGTAAACAGCCACTCCACCGGGCAAATTTGCCCGGAGAAGTGTTGGTTTACCAGGTTCTCCTGGTAAACCGCGGACCCTAGAGGTCCTTTGCGAAGCAGAGGGAGATGTCGCTGTCGGCGTAGTGGCCGAAGTTGGGGATGCGGTGGTAGCCGGCCGATTCGTACAGGCCGACGGCTTCAGGCTGGCGGTCGCCGGTCTCGAGCAGCAGCCGGGTCCAGCCCAATGATCGGGCGTGCTCCTCGAGACCGCCCAGGACGATCCGTGAGAGCCCGCGCCCGCGGTGCTGGATCGGCACGAACATCCGCTTGATCTCACCGCTCGTGGCGTCGATCGCCCGCAGGCCACCGCACGCGACGGCCTCGTCGCCGTCGCGGAGCAGGAAGAACGCCGTGATGTCGTCAGCCGTGGGCGCCGGACCGGGCTCGCTGTCGGGCGTGCCGTAGCGCTCCTCGATGTCGACGCGCTGAGCCTCACGGAGGGCCACGGCGTCGGGGTTCGACCATGCGCAGGGGACGAGCTTCACACGTCCAATTCTTCAGGAGGCGGCGACGAGCATCGCCGCCAGGGTGACCTCGATCGCTGCGCCGAACACGTCACCCGTCACCCCGCCGAACCGGGCGACGCAGCGGTACGTCAGGGCGACCCCGACGACCAGGCCGGCGGCGGCGACGACGAGCCCGCGCCACCACGGCCAGCCGGCCCAGTCCAGCACGCCGGCGCACAGCAGCGTGACCACGAGCCAGGTCAGCACGATCGACGTACGCCCGACCGTGCCGGCGTACGTCACCGCCAGCCCGTCGACGCGCGCAGCCGGGACCCCGCGGGCGCAGCACACCGACAGGATCGCCCGCGAGCAGCAGACCAGCAGGCCCGCGACGACGGGCCCCCGGGGCGAGGCGAGGATCGCCGACAGCGAGGCGGCCTGGATGCCCAGCACGACGACGAGCGCCGAAGCGCCGGCCGGTCCCGCGGTGCCACCCTTCATGACCGCGAGCGAGCGCTCCCGGTCGTACGACGCGGTGAGTCCGTCGGCAACGTCCGAGAGCCCGTCGAGGTGAAGGGCGCGGCTGCCGAGGGCGAGTGCGCCGACGGCGATGAGTGCGACGGCGAGCGGGGCGAGGTCAAGCTCGCGTCCGGCCCAGCCGATCAGCCCCACGAGCAGCCCGAGCGGCACGACCGCCAACGGCGCGAGCAGCATCGCCCGGCCCGCGACGTCCCGGTCGACGACCGCCGGGTGCCGCCACCGCAGCGCGGTCAGCGTGCCGACGGCCAGCCGCCAGGAGCTCGTCACATCAGGTCGGCGAGCAGCGCCACGTCGGAGAGCAGCAGGGCCGCCGAGCGTACGAGCGGCACCGCGGCCACGGCTCCGCTGCCCTCACCGAGCCGCATGCCGACGTCGAGGATCGGCTCGAGGCCGAGCTTGTCGAGGGCCAGTGACTGGGCCGGCTCGGTCGACCGGTGACCGGCGGCGAACCAGGCGGCCGCCCCCGGTGCCAGCCGGTCGGCCATGACCGCCGAGGCCACCGAGATGACGCCGTCGAGCAGCACGGGTACGCCCGCGCGGGCGGCGGCCGCCATGAAGCCGGCGGCAGCGGCGAGGTCGGCGCTGCCCAGCGCCGTGAGGGTGTCGACCGGATCGGCCGTACGCTCTCCGGCCCGGTCGAGTGCCTGCTGGACGACCGCCATCTTGTGCACGAGCGCGGGCTCGTCGATCCCGGTGCCGCGGCCGGTGACCTCGGTCGCGGGCAGGCCCAGAGATGCGGCGATCAGCGCGGCCGCCGGGGTCGTGTTGCCGATGCCCATGTCGCCGCTGATCAGCAGCTGTGCGCCGGCGGCGATCTCCTCGGCCGCGACAGCCTCGCCGGCGGCGATGGCCTGCAGGGTCTCGTCGGTCGTGAGCGCGTCCTCGAGGTGGATCGCGCCGCTGCCGCGCCGGACCTTGTACGCCGTGACCTCGGGAGCGACACCCTCGAGGTCGTCGTCGACACCGAGGTCGAGCACGCGTACGGACACGCCGTGCTGGGCGGCGAGCACCGAGACGCCGGCCTTGCCCATCAAGAAGGTGCGGACCATCGCCGGGGTGATCGCCTTGGGGAACGCGGAGACACCGTGGTCGGAGACCCCGTGGTCGCCGGCGAAGATCACCGCGCGCACGCGCTTGACCGGCGCCGGCGGGACCATGCTCTGCGTCGCGGCGACCCACACGGCGAGGTCACCGAGCCGGCCGAGGGCGCCGGGAGGTGTCGCGAGGCCGGCAAGTCGTTCGGCGGCCTCCGTACGGATGGCGGCAGAAGGCGGGTTGACCCGCAGCGCGCTCACAGGCTCGCCGCCAGGTCGCGGCGGGCCTGGGTCGCGGACTCCTGGGCGTACAGCCTGCCGATCAGGCCGGTCAGCGCGATGCCGATGACGCCCCAGAGGGTGGTCAATGTCATGAGGGAACCGCGGCGGAAGTACCAGAGCGTGTCGGCCGGGAAGTCACCGATCTCGTTGACCGTCGGCATGAGCGCGCCGGCGAGGATCACCACGACGAGATAGGCCGCTGCGCTGGCCACGACGGCGGTGTAGGTGCCGAGTCGTTCGAGCAGTGCCCGGAACAGCAGCACGGCGGCGATCATCGCGACGACAGAGATGGCGAGCATCACGAAGTACTGAGTCGTGCGCGCGCCGATCGTGTCGGCATCGCCGACGGCCGGCGGGGTGGCGGGGTACTTGATGAACGGGACGAGCGCCACGGAGACGAAGCCGAGGGCGGCGACGAGCGCCGTCGACTGGCTCGGCCGAAGGCGACCGATGCGGCCCAGGGCGAACGCGGCGGCGAGGGCGACGATGCCGCCGACGGCCACGCCGGTCGCGACGGTGGCGGTCAGGAGGCCCCACGTCGACTGGTTCTGGCGGGACACCTCGGTGCCGCCCTCCTCGTCGTGGGTGTGCTCGGCCGCACCGTCTTGATGCGAGTGCTCGGTGCCCTCGTCGTGGGAGTGGGCGGCTGATTCGCCGGCCGCCTCGACCGCGATCGCGGCGTCGACGGAAGGCTCGCCGGCGAAGTAGGCGACGGCAAAGGTCAGGATGCCGGCGATGAGGCCGGCGAGGAGTCCTCGTACGAGGAAGTTGCGGGGGGTCATGTCAATCCGTTCGGGTATGCCGAATAAGCCGGACCGCGAAGGCGGGTCCGGCTTGGTCGGGGCAGATCAGTGGCAGGGGAATCCGAGCAGGTGGCGTCCATCGTGGACCCACTCGTGGATGGCCGTGCCGGCCGGGATCGACACCGCGCCCTGGTCGGCGCTGATGAAGAACAGCACGAAGGCGCCGAGGAGACCGAAGAACAGCGCCCACGGGGCGAGCTCGCGGAGGGGGATCGACGGGATCTCGATCTCGGGTGTTGCGGTGGTGACCTGTGACATGAATTCTCCTGACGGGATGATTGCGTCCCACAAATGGATGAACGTCCGAGGCCTTGGGTCTGGCTCCACCCGCGATGTGGGTGTCACAGTAGCGCTACTGCGCCGGAGTTCCACCGGCTTCCTCGACCTCGGTGAAGTCATCCTAGGGCATGGCTACGGCGACCTGTCGAGTGTCGGGATCAACCTGGGTGATCGATCCGTTCGCCGGCAGGTGGGGCAGCTCGCCGGTGAGGATCTCGACCGCGTACCCGATCGTGTCGCCGTGGCTCACCGCGACCGTGGTGCCGGGCAGGTCACGGGCGAGCAGCTGCCGGATGCGGGCCTGGACGCTGGCCTTGTCCTCGTCGAGGCCCTTCTCCAGGAGCAGCGGTTCCTCGACGACGCCGACACCGAGTCGCTCGGCGATGATGTCGGCGGTCTGCTTGGCGCGGACGGCCGGTGAGCTGAGGATGCGTACGACGCCGCGGCCCTCGAGGAGTGCTGCCGTCTGTGCCGACTGCTCGCGACCGAGATCGGTCAACGGTGGGCTCAGCTCGTGGCCCTGCATGCGGTCGATGACATTCCACGTGGACTGCCCGTGGCGCACCCAGAGAATCATCGGAGTCCCTCGATGTCCGCGACCTCACCGATGACCGCGACGGCCGGGGCGCCGAGCCCTGCCGCCGCCTCGTCGAGCGTCGCGAGCGTCGCGCGTACGACGCGTTGGCTCGGCAGCGTGCCGTCGGCGATCACGGCGGCCGGCGTGTCGGGGTCGAGGCCGCCGTCGGCGAGCGCGGCGCAGATTGCGCTGAGTGTGCGTACGCCCATCAGCACCACGATCGTCGTGCCGGAGGCGGCGAGGGCGGGGTAGTCGAGCGTCGACTCGGGGTGTCCGGGTGGCACGTGACCCGAGATCACCGTGAAGCCCTGCGTCAGGCCGCGATGCGTGACGGGTATGCCCGCGAGTGCCGGCGCGGCGATCGCGGAGCTGACGCCGGGGATGACGCGGGCGTCGATGCCGGCGTGCAGGCAGGCCAGGAGCTCCTCGCTGCCGCGGCCGAACACGAAGTTGTCGCCGCCCTTGAACCGCACGACGTTCTTGCCGGACTTCGCGTGCTCGACCAGGAGCTGGTTGATCTCGTCCTGGCTCGTCGAGCGGCCGCCCGGGATCTTGGCGACGTCGATGATCTCGGTGTCGGGCCGGGCCCAGGCCAAAGCAGCCAGCGGGGCGAGCCGGTCGGTGACGATGACATCTGCGTGCTCGATCGCCTCGCGTCCGGCGACCGTCACGAGGCCGGGATCGCCGGGGCCGCCGCCGACGAGCGTCACGGTGCCGCTGTCGAGGATGCGGTCGGGGGCGGTGCGATCGGCGAGCCCGGTGAGGACGACGCCGGCCTTCTGGACGTCGGCCATGTCGGCCTCGCGCGGGTGCCAGGTGATGAGGCCGCGGTCGGCGAGGTCCTCGATCGATGCCGTGGCTGACGGGGCGACGACGGTGACGACGGCGCCGGCCTCGAGCAGCGTCGCGACCTGGCCGGCGGCGCGGGCGTCGCCGCCGATCACGAGGGCGGAGGTTCCGGGCGTCAGGTCCATGGCCCCTCGATCCTCAGGGTGGCGAGCAGCTTGCGGGTGGTGTCGGGCTTGCGCACCGCGATGCGTACCCAGGTGTCGTCGAGACCGGGGAACGTGTCGGCACGGCGTACGGCATATCCCGCGGCGCGGAGCCGCTCGTGGGCGCCGCGGCCGACCTTCGCGAGGACGTACGGCGCGGCGGCGGGCACGTGGTGGATGCCGAGCTCGGTCAGCCCGTCGGTGAGCACGCGCCGGTGCTGGCCGATCCGGGTCGTACGCTTCGCCGCCTCGGCGAGTGCATCGGGCGTCGCCGTCGCGACCATCGCGGCGATCGCGGCGGTCGACACCGACCACGGCGCCTGGTGAACCCTGAGCTCGGCGAGCAGCTGCGGCGATCCGAGGACGTACCCGGCGCGAATGCCGGGGATCGACCACAGCTTCGTCAGGCTGCGTATGACCAGGAGGCCGGGGTCGGGGATCGCGGCGAGCGAGTGACGCTCGTCGGGCACGGAGTCCATGAACGCCTCGTCGACCACGACGACCCGACCGGGCCGCATGAGTCGCCGCAACGACTGCTCGGGGTGCAGGACGCTCGTCGGGTTGGTGGGGTTGCCGATCATGACGAGGTCGGCGTCCTCCGGCACGAGCGCGGGGTCGAGGACGAAGCCGTTCGCGGGGTCGGTGAGGACGTGCTCGGGATGGTGGCCGGCGGCGGCCAGTGCGACGTCGGGCTCGGTGAACTGCGGGTGCACGATGACGGGGCGGCGCCACGGGCGGGCCCGGGCGATGAGCGTGAACGCCTCGGCGGCGCCGGCGGTCGGCAGCACCTCGTCGGTGCGGCGGCCGTGGCGCTGGGCGATGGCGTGCTGCGCCTCGCTGGAGTCGGGGTAGGCGCCGATGTCGTCGAGGCTCTCGCGGAGTGCCGCCTCGAGCCACGCGGGTCGTGCGTCGTCGTGGATGTTGACCGCGAAGTCGATGAGGCCAGGCGAGAGCTCGGCGTCGCCGTGATGACGCAACCCCTCGGTCCTTGAGCTTGTCGAAAGGACTCTGGGCGTTTCGACAAGCTCAACGGGCAGTGGCTGAGTCGCGACCGGAGGCACATACGCGTGCACCGCAGCCGCGAACCGCTGGGCCATCTTGGGGTGGCCGGCCCAGTGGGTGTGGAGGTACGAGGCGTGCAGCGTCGGTGACCCGAAGCCGTGGGGCTGGCCGTCGACGAGCCATGCGGCTTCCGCCGACGCGGGGGTGACGGTCGTCCGGTGGAACTCGTGGCCGGTGACCCGCGTCCCCGCGGCACCGGTCAGCTGGTCTGCCGGGACGATCGCGGTCCGGTACGACAGTGTGAGCCGCGGCGTCATGACGGCCTCGGCGTCGAGCGCACCGACCATCGGCATGCCGTCGACCGAACGACACAGGTAG
>NZ_JAKFCB010000244.1:0-2448 GCF_036676885.1 Aeromicrobium sp. | reverse complement strand
GCTGGCGTTCATCGGAGCTCTTGGAGCTGCGTTTCTTCATTCCTGCCGACGCCCGAGTTGCCAAGGACAGGAAGCTGGTGGACATCACCGAGAGCACGAGCAGCAGCCCGATGATGATGTTGATGACGTTGACCGTGACGTCCTCGAGGCGCAGGGCGCTCGAGATGACGCCGATCAACAGGACTCCGGCGATGACGCCGTGCAGCGCACCGCGCCCGCCGAAGATCGACACGCCGCCGAGCAGGACCGCGGCGATGACCTGGAGCTCGAGCCCGGTCGCGTTGTCGCCCCGCGCGCTGCCGTAGCGGAGCGTGATGTAGATGCCCGCGAACGCCGAGACGGCGCCGGAGAGCACGAACAGGATGAACTTGGTACGCGCGACGTTGACGCCGGTGAAGTGCGCCGCCTCGGAGTTGAGGCCGATGTCGTAGACACCGCGACCGAACGACGTGAAGTGCAGCAGCACCGCGAAGATGATCAGGAGCACGACGAACGGGATCATGATGACCGGGTAGCTGCTGTCACCGATGTGCTGCTTGGCCAGGTCGGTCCACTTCTCGGGGAAGTCCGTGACGGCCTTGGTGCCGAGCGTGCCGACCGCGATGCCGCGGTAGAGCGCCAGCGTGCCGATCGTGACGGCCAGCGAGGGCAGTCCGACGTACGCCACGAGGAAGCCGTTGAACGCCCCGCAGATCACGCCGACGACGATCGCGACGAGCCCAGCCATCGGGATCGACATGCCGTTCTGGTGCAGGTCGCCGACGAGCACGCTGCTGAGTGCCACGGTGCTCGCCACCGACAGGTCGATCTCGCCGGTGATGATGATCATCGTCATCGGCAGGGCGATCAGCAGGATCGCGGCGGCGTCGAGCAGCAGGTAGTAGATCGTCAGCGGCCCGTCGAACGCCGGCACCTGGTCGCGCGAGTAGAGGTAGACCGCGACGAGCAGGGCGATGATCGCGAACTCGCGGGTCAGCAGCACCCGCTGCCACAGCGGCTTCGCGTGGGACGCGTACGTCCGTGCGGCGGTGGTCGTCGTGGTCATGATGCGTCCCTCGCTTCGACGAGCTTGCGTGATCTGCGTGCCGACAGGACCCGGTCGAGCACGATCGCGCCGAGGATCAGGGCACCGACGACGGCCTGCTGCCAGAAGTCCTGCACGCCGAGGATCGGCAGCGCACGGTTGATCGTGATGAGCAGCCAGGCGCCGATCGCGGCGCCCCACACCGAGCCGCTGCCGCCGAAGATCGCGACGCCGCCGATGACCGCGGCGCCGACAGCCTGGAGCTCGATGTCCTGGCCCGCTCCGGAGCTGATCGTGCCGTAGCGCGCGGCATACACGACACCGGCGAGGCCGGCGAGCGAGCCGCACAGGACGAACGCGCCGATGACGCGGCGGCGCACCTTGAGGCCGTACAGGTTGGCGGCGGCGGGGTCGGACCCGATCGCGTACAGCTCACGGCCGCCACGCGCGGTGCGCAGGTAGTAGCCGACGATGCCGAGCACGACCAGCGCGATGATCGTCAGGACCGGGATCGTCAGGATCGTCTTGGTGCCGAGCGAGAGGAAGTCGTTCGGCATGTCCGAGGCGTTGATCCGGTCCGAGCCCGCCCACGACAGCACGACGCCGCGGTAGATGTAGAGCGTCCCGAGCGTGATGACCAGCGCAGGAACCTTGCCGAGAGCGACCAGCAGGCCGTTGATCAGGCCCAGGCCGGCACCCGCGAGCATGCCGATCGCGAACACCACGATGATCGGGATGCCGGGGTTGTCCACGAACAGGCGTCCGGTCAGGTATGCCGTGAGGGCCAGCGTCGAGCCGACCGACAGATCGACGTTGCGGGTGATGATCACGACGGCCTGGCCGATCGCGAGCAGCAGCAGGATCGAGGGCGCCAGCAGCAGGTCGCGCCAGCTGTTGTCGCTGAACAAGAAGCTGCGGGTGTTGAGCGTCGCGGCGGCGATGACCAGGATCAGCACCAGCGCGATGGCGGACTCGCGCGAGGTGAAGATCGTCGACATCGCGCGTTGAGCGGCGGTTCGGCGACTGGGTTCGACCAGCATCGTGTCAGTCATGCGGGAACTTCCATCGTGTTGGTCGCGGCGGTCATGACGCTCTCGGGCGTCGCGTCCGCGCGGTCGAGGTTCGCGGTGATGTGTCCTTCGTGGACCACGAGGACGCGGTCGGCCATGCCCAGCACCTCGGGCAGCTCCGACGAGATCATGAGGATCGCCATGCCCTGGCCGGCGAGCTCGGAGATCAGGCGGTGCACCTCGGCCTTGGTGCCGATGTCGATGCCACGCGTCGGTTCGTCGATGATCAGGAGCGACGGTTGCGTCGCGAGCCACTTGGCGATGACCACCTTCTGCTGGTTGCCGCCGCTCATCGTCGTCGCGTGCATGTCGAGCGCGTTGGTCTTGACCTCGAGGCGTCCCGCCCAGGGGCCG
>NZ_JAKFCB010000243.1:0-4605 GCF_036676885.1 Aeromicrobium sp. | reverse complement strand
ACGATCGCCCTCACGGCCTTCACGTTCCTCTCCTTCAAGGAGTCGGGCGAGAAGATGCCGGAGTTCAACAAGAAGGACACGCCGCCGGCGCCGCCTGCTGCGTGACCGCCTGAACATCGAAAGGCCCGGCTCCGGCCGGGCCTTTCGCATGTCCGTCGGTCAGGACGTGAAGGGCGGGCGGTCGTCGAGGCGTACGGACTGGCGACCGGCCCAGCGCCACAGCCGGGCGGTGAAGTCGCGGTCCTCGTCGGTGACGAAGTTGCCCATGACGCGCAGGGCGAACGTCATGAGGCGGTGCGACCGCATGCCGACCGGACCGGCCGTGGGCAGCAGGCGCGGCACCGTGATGAGGCCCGCGAGGCGGCGGGCGATCGAGAACGCCTCGCCGTAGTGCGTCGTGAGCAAGGCGGGCCAGGCGTCCTGGAGGTCGATGTGGGTCCGCATGAGCTCGGCGCCGACCCGGCCGGTCTCGAGGCCGTAGTCGATGCCTTCGCCGTTGAGCGGGTTGACGCAGCCTGCCGCGTCGCCGACCAGGATCCAGTTGGGCCCGGCGACGCCGGACACCGCGCCACCCATGGGCAGCAGGGCGCTGGTGGGCATCCGCAGCTCGCCGCTGAGGTCCCACTCCTCGCGGCGGAGGGTCGCGTAGTACTCCATCAGCGGGCGGATCTGCAGCTCGGCCGGACGCTTGGCCGTGGCGAGGGCGCCGACGCCGAGATTGACCTCGCCATCGCTGAGCGGGAAGATCCAGCCGTAGCCCGGCAGCAGCTCGTCATCCTCGCCGCGGAGCTCGAGGTGCGAGGAGATCCACGGGTCGTCGCTGCGGCCGGACTTCACGTATGAGCGACCGGCCACGCCGTACGCCGTGTCGCGGTGCCACTCGCGGCCGAGCACGCGACCCAGCGGCGAACGTACGCCGTCGGCCACCACGAGCCGGTCGCAGTGGATCGTGTGCGGCGTGCGCTCCTTGCCGATCTGGAACGTCACGGCGATGACCCTGCCGGAGGCGTCACGCTCGGCGTCGACGGCGCGGGCGCCCTCGAGCGGCGTGGCGCCGGCCTCGACGGCGACCCGGAAGATCTTGTCGTCGAGCTCCGTGCGCGGGACCGCCGAACCCCAGTCGGGCAGCGAACCACCGGGCCACGGCAGCAGGAGCTCCTGGCCGAAGCCGGCAGCACGCAGGCCGCGGTTGGTGCCGTGACCGCGTACCCACTCCTCGAGGCCCAGGCGCTGGAGCTCCGCGATCGCGCGCGGGGTGAGCCCGTCGCCGCAGGTCTTGTCGCGGGGGAACGTCGCGGCGTCCGCCAGCACGGTCTCCATGCCGAAGCGTGCGGTCCAGGCGGCGGCGGCCGATCCTGCGGGACCTGCTCCGACGACGAGCACGTCGGTTCGTGTCGGCAGGTCGGGCGTCATGAGGCAATTCTCCCAGAGGCGGCCACGTGGTTGGATGTCACCCATGACATCGCAGGAAACCGCTGCTCAGCCCGACCGCGAGATCCACTACGCGTCGCGCGGATCGTCGTACTACGACGTCATCCTCGCCGTGTTCTGCGTGGTTCTCGTCGTGTCCAACATCGCTGCGACCAAGGCCACGGAGTTCGGCTCGGGCGACCTGTCGCTGGGCCCGGTGCAGATCTGGCCGGTCATCTCCGACGGGGGAGCGGTGCTGTTCCCGCTGGCGTACATCCTCGGCGACGTCATGTCCGAGGTCTACGGGTTCAAGGCGGCGCGGCGGGCGATCCTGGTCGGCTTCGGCACGGCCATCATGACGTTCGCGACGTTCCTGGTCGTCATGGAGCTGCCGGGTGCCGGCTTCTACGAGAACCAGGAGGCGTTCGAGAGCGTCGTCTGGTCGGGCGTGCAGATCGTCGCGGCGTCGATGATCGCGTACCTCGCGGGTCAGTTCCTCAACTCGTGGGTGCTCGTACGCATGAAGGCCCGCAGCGCCGAGCCGGGGCTGTTCCGTCGGCTGGCGAGCTCGACCGGCGTGGGCGAGGCGGCCGACACGTTCATCTTCTGCGCGATCGCGGCGTCGGCGATCGGGATCTCGACGGGTGGCCAGTTCGTCAACTACTTCGTCGTCGGGTTCGTCTTCAAGTGCGCCGTCGAGCTGCTCGTCATGCCGATCACGATGTTCGTCATCAAGCTGCTCAAGGACCGCGAGCCGACCTACTGGGCGTGACGGTTTACCAGGAGAACCTGGTAAACCACCACTTCACCGGCCAAATTTGCCTGGAGGAGTGGCCCTTTACCAGGTTCTCCTGGTAAACCGCAGGCGCCGTCAGCCGTAGAACTTGGCGAGGAACTCGGCCTTGAACTCGGTGAACGTGCCGGCTTCGATGTGCGTACGCATGTCGTCGACGAGGCGGACCGTGAACCGCTCGTTGTGGATCGTCGCGAGCGTCGCGGCGACGTACTCCTTGGTCTTGAACATGTGGTGCAGGTACGCCCTGGAGTAGTGCCCGCACGTGTAGCAGTCGCACTCGGGGTCGATCGGGCCGAAGTCGCGCCGTGACGCCGCGACGTTGAGGTTGAAGCGCCCGGTCAGCGTGTAGACCCGCGACGACCGGGCGACCCGCGACGGTGAGACGCAGTCGAACGTGTCGCAGCCGTTCTCGACGGCGGTGAACAGGTCGTTCGGCTCGCTGATGCCCAGCAGGTGACGCGGCTTGTCGTCGGGCAGCTCTTCACACACCCAGCGCACGATCGTGCCGAGGCTCTCCTTCTCGATCGCGCCACCGACGCCGTACCCGTCGAAGTCGAGGCCGACCAGCCCTCGCGCCGCGGCACGACGCAGGTCCTCGTGCTGCGCGCCCTGCACGATGCCGAACAGCGCCTGAGGCGGCTTGTCGGCCCGCTCGGCGGAGAGCCGGTGATGCTCGACGACGCATCGCTCGGCCCACGCCTGCGTACGTTTGATCGACTCCTCCTGGTAGCCGCGCGAGTTCATCAGCGTCGTGAGCTCGTCGAACGCGAACATGATGTCGGCGCCCAGCTGGTGCTGGATCTGCATCGACACCTCGGGGGTGAACCGGTGCTTGGAGCCGTCGAGGTGCGACGTGAACGTCACGCCGTCGTCGTCGACCAGCGCGAGCCGGTCCTTGCCCTCGGCGATGACATCGTCGGGCTGCACCGAGTGCGAGTCCATCGAGAGCGTCTTCTTGAAGCCGGCGCCGAGCGACAGCACCTGGAACCCGCCGGAGTCGGTGAACGTCGGCCCGGGCCAGTTCATGAACGTGCCGATACCGCCGGCCTCGTCGATGATGTCGGCGCCGGGCTGCAGGTAGAGGTGGTAGGCATTGGCGAGCAGCGCCTGTGCGCCGAGGTCGGCCATAGCCTCCGGCAGCACGGCCTTGACCGTGGCGCGGGTGCCGACCGGGATGAAGGCCGGCGTGCGGATCTCGCCGTGCGGGGTCGAGATCGTGCCGCTGCGCCCGAGCGCGTCCTCGAGCTCCTTGCCGACGGTGAACACGTCGGTCAGTCAATCAGACTGAGCAGTCCCGCGACCTGCACGGCGGCGACCAGTGCGGCGCCGGTCAGCAGCAGGAAGATCGTGTTCCACACCGAGGCGGGCAGGAAAGTCAGCCGGGCGAGGATGTCGGCGTCGGTCGTACGTGTGCGCATCCGCCGGCGATGTGCCCACAGGTCGAGGGTCGTCCGGGGCGCGGCCACGAGCAGGAACCAGGCGAATGCCAGTGCGGCGAAGTCCTGCACCCGCTCGGGCGCCCGCCAGATCAGCAGGCCCACGCCGACACCGCTGAGCCCGACGACGACGAGCCCGAACCAGTTGCGGATGTACAGCAGCATCAGCGCGAGCGTGGCCAGGCCGGCATACAACGCCCACGGGGTGTACCCGGCGTCGACGAGCAGCACCGACCCGAGGCCCAGCGCGGCGGGCGCGAGGTAGCCGGCCGCCGCCGTCGCGATCATGCCGGCACCCCGGGGCTTGCCGCTGGAGACGGTCAGCCCCGAGGTGTCGCTGTGCAGCCGTATGCCATTGAGCCGGCGCCCCGTCAGCACCGCGACGACCGCGTGCCCGGCCTCGTGCACCAGGGTCACGAGGTGCCGGGTCGCCGACCACACGGGCGATATGACGACGAGAGCGACGGCGGTCGCCACGGCGGCCTGATGCGTGTCCAGGGCGGTCAGCCGGTCTGCCGGTCGACGAGCTCGACGCGCGTGGCGTCACGCTCCGAGGCGCCCATGGCCGCGGCCACCCGGTGGTGCAGTGCGCCTTCGCGGTGCCGGCTCTGCCGGTCGAGCGTCAGGCCCAGCGCGGTCTGCGCCCACATGCTGGTGGGCTCGAGCTCGATGAGCCGGCGGAACGCCTCCTCGGCCAGCGGCAGGTGCGCGGCGGCGAAGTGGGCACGGCCCAGCAGCTCCCATGCCGCGGGGTTGTCGGGCTCGGCTTCGACCACCTTGCGGAGCACGCGTGCCGCATCGCGGGGGAAGCGCGAGTCGAGCAGCTCCTCGCCGTAGCGGTAGGCGTCGAACAGGTCGAGCGACTCGATCGTGTCGTCGCTGATGTTCGGGGTCAGGTAGATGGTCATGAAGCCTCCTTCCAGGGCGTCGGCCGGGTCAACGTCGCCATGCCGGGGTTCATTC
>NZ_JAKFCB010000242.1:0-4816 GCF_036676885.1 Aeromicrobium sp. | reverse complement strand
CGTACGCACGACAGTGCCGACACCGGTCGCCTCGCGCTCGTGCAGGGCCGCCATGACGCCGTACGCGCCGTACATCCCCGCGAGGATGTCGGAGATCGGCGTGCCGACCTTCTGCGGGTCGTCGGGCCCCGAACCCGTGATCGACATGAGCCCGGCCTCGCCCTGCGCGATCTGGTCGTAGCCGGCTCGCCCGCCCTCCGGGCCGTCGTGGCCGAATCCCGTGATCGACAGCACGACGAGTCGCGGGTTGCGCTCGTGCAGCGTGGCGATCCCCAACCCGAGGCGTTCGAGCACCCCCGTACGGAAGTTCTCGACCAGCACGTCGGCCCGAGACACGAGGTCCAGCAGCACGTCGCGGTCGTCGTCGTGCTTCAGGTCGAGCGCGATCGACTCCTTGTTGCGGTTGGCCGACAGGAAGTACGTCGACTCCCGCGCCGCGTCATCACCCTCAGGCGATGAGGCATGACCGCCATCACTCGGCCAGCGAAACGGTGGCCCCCAGCCGCGGGTGTCGTCGCCGTTTCGCGGGTTCTCGACCTTGATCACACGAGCACCGAGGTCGCCCAGCATCATCGTGGCGTGCGGCCCGGCGAGGGCGCGCGAGAGGTCGACGACGAGCAGGTCCTTGAGCGGTCCGAATCGCGCAGTCATGCTCACCATCCCGGCAGCACGAGGGCTGCCCACACGAGAAGCGGACCGACGACCACGACGATGAAGCTGTACGTCAGAATCTGCTTGTAGTACGTCTGCTCGGTGATCGTGTCCGGACGGTTGGCCAGCATCAGCGCACCGTTGGTCGAGAACGGGCTGACGTCGACGATCGTCGATGCGATCGCGAGCGCAGCGACCAGCGCGACAGCATTGATGCCGTGCTCGGCGATGATCGGCAGCGCGATCGGGATGATGATCGGCAGCAGCGCTGTCGAGGAAGCGAATGCCGAGACGACACCGCCCACGTAGCAGAGGATCAGCGCGCCGATCGCGGCTGCGCCGAGGCCGGCCGCCCACTTGCCGACGAACTCGGGCGAGCCTGCCTGCGTCAGGATTGCGGCGTACGTGCTGACGCCCGCGACCAGCAGGACCGTCGGCCAGGCGATGGCGCGCACGGCGTCGGTGTGCTGCTTGGGTGCGAGCATGTTGAGGACGACCGCTGCGGTGATCGAGACGAACCCGATGTTCTTGTCGTACGCAAGGGCCACGACCGCGACACCGACGAACGCGACGAGGGTCAGCACCTGGTCGACGCGTACGCCCTGCGCCTTGGTGCCGGTCGGCGCCGTGGTGCCGTAGCCGCGGGCGGGGACGGTTGCCCCTCCGGCGTGCAGGTCATCGATCAGCTCGTCCTCGTCGGGGTCGATGCGCTGGGACATCAGCTTGCCGCCACCGAGGAGCACGAACAAGATCGCGGCCATGATCAGGTTGACCACGAGGCTCGCCAGGAACAGCGTCATCTCGCCGACCTCGAGGCCGTTGTCGCGCATCACGGAGTTCGTGATGACGCCGTAGATGCTGATGGGGGAGAAGCCGCCGCCCTGGGCGCCGTGCACGACGAACATGCCCATCATGAGCGGGTTGATCTTGTACTTGCCGGCGAAGCCGAGCGCGATGGGACCGATGATCGCGCAAGCGGCGGGGCTCGCGGCCCCGATGCCGGTCAGCAGCGCCGTGACGCCGAACATGACCCACGGGATCAACGCGACGCGACCGCCGACGGCCTTGACGGCTTTCGTGACGATGAAGTCGACCGTCCCGTTGTTCTTGGCGATCGCGAAGAGGTACGTGACGCCGATCAAGGTGAGGACCAGGTCACCGCTCACCCCCGCCAGGATCTCCTTCTCGTCGAGCTTGAGCGAGTACATACCCACGAGCCACGCCGCGACGTACGCGAGCGCCCCCATGTTGATCGGCAGCAACGTGCCGAGGACGAACAGCGCGACCAGCGCGATGATCGCAACCCATTCCGGACCCATGTCGAATTCCCTTCCCCCATCGCGACCCGCTGTGAGCCGCATCACCATGACTGGTTCAGTGGCCTAGCCAATAGTCAACCTCGCCAATTGTCAATACTCTGGTCGTATGAGCAGCAGATCTTTCACCGGCCTCAAGCCGCTCACCCGACCTCGTCTGTACGAGCAGGTGGCCGAGCAGATCACTGGCTGGATCGGCGAGAACGGGCTCAAGCCGGGTGACCGGCTCCCGCCGGAGCGCGAGCTCGCCACGAGGCTCGGTGTCAGCCGCGCGACGGTCAGCCAGGCACTCGTGGCGCTCGAGGTCATCGGCGTTGTCGCCGTACGGCACGGTGACGGCGCGGTCCTGACCGAGACCCGCTCGTCGACCAAGATCATCGACGCGATCCGCGCCCACGCGACCCGTATGCCCGAGATCATCGAGGCCCGCGACGCCCTGGAGTCCAAGCTCGCCGCGCTCGCCGCGCAGCGCCGGAGCGACGACGACATGGCTCGCATCGACGCCGCGCTCGACGAGATGGCTCGTGACATCGAGGATGGAGGCCGGGGCGTCGAGGGCGACGAGCTGTTCCACGCCGCCATCACCGCAGCCGCTCATTCCTCCTTGCTCTCGCGCATGATGGCCGAGATCAGTGACCTGATCCTCGAGACCCGCATCGAGTCGCTGTCACAGCCGGGTCGCCCCCGTGACTCGCTCAAGGCCCACCGCAAGATCGCCGACGCGATCCGCGCCAAGGATCCCCGGGCCGCGGCCGAGGCCATGCACGACCACGTCGAGATGGTCAGCGACGTGGCGCTGCTGCGCGACTGACCCGGATGGATCACCTGGACCAGCTGGCGTTGCTGGGCGGCGGGCTCCTGGCCGGCATCGCGTCGTCGTCCGTGGGGGCCGCCTCGCTCATCAGCTTCCCTATCCTGGTGGCGGTCGGCTTACCGCCGGTCGTCGCCAACGCGTCGAACACCGTCGGCCTGGTGCCGGCCGGGGTCGGCGGCGCCCTGGGCTACCGCCGCGAGCTCGCGGAGTACCCGCGGCTCAGCTCGGCGGTCATCGCGACCAGCGCCGCGGGCGGAGTCGTCGGCGCGACGCTCCTGCTGGTCCTGGATCCGGGCGTGTTCGAGGCGATCGTGCCCTGGCTCATCCTGTTCGCGTCCGCGCTGGTCGCCGCACAGCCGATGATCTCGGCCTGGGCGCGGCGACGTACGCTCCGGCGCGGGCTCGCTCCGCGCGACCGTCAGACGATGTCCGGACCGGTGGCCGGACTCTCGACCCTGATGGGCGTGTACGGCGGCTACTTCGGTGCCGCTCAGGGCGTCATCCTCGTCGCGTTCTACGCCCTGGGCATCGACGTCGAGCTGCGCATCATCAATGCGCTCAAGACACTGGCGATCTTCGCGTCCAACGTCGTGGCGACCGTGGTCTTCGTCATCTGGGCGGACCTCGACTGGGCCGCCGTCGTGCTGGTCGGGCTCGGCTCGCTCGTCGGCGGCTACCTCGGCGCGCTCATCGGGCGCAGGCTGCCGCCGTGGCTGTTCCGGGTCCTCGTCGTCGTGATGGGCCTGACAGTCGGCCTGACGATGCTCCTCTAGGGCTTACGCGTCAGCCGTGTCGCGGCTCGGCTCGGTCTTGGTGGCGACGAAGCGGTAGCCGACGTTGCGGACGGTGCCGATCAAGGTCTCGTTGTCGGTGCCGAGCTTGGCGCGCAACCGGCGTACGTGGACGTCGACCGTACGCGTGCCTCCGAAGTAGTCGTAGCCCCACACCTCCTGCAGCAGCTGCTGGCGGGTGAAGACCCGGCCGGGGTGCTGGGCGAGGAACTTGAGGAGCTCGAACTCCTTGAAGGTGAGGTCGAGCGTGCGGTTCTCGAGCTTCGCGGTGTAGGTCGCGTCGTCGACGACGAGCCCGCTCGAGGAGATGACGTGGCTCTCGTTGTCGCCGTCGAGCGATGCGGCGATGCGGCCGATGCCGAGCCGCAGACGCGCCTCGAGCTCGGCCGGGCCGGCGGTCGTGAGGATGACGTCGTCCATGCCCCAGTCGGACGCGGCGACGGCGAGGCCGCCCTCGGTCAGGATCAGGATGAGCGGGCACTCGATGCCGGTCGTGCGGATGACGCGGGTCAGGCTGCGTACCTGCGCGAGATCGTGGCGACCGTCGACCAGCACGGCGTCGCAGGGCGGCGCATCGAGCAGCGCGCTCGCCTCGGCGGGGAGGATCTTGACGTGGTGCGGCAACAGGGCGAGGGCGGGCAACACTTCCACGGACGACTGCGTGCTCTTGGTGAGGAGAAGCAGGTGGGACATGTGGTCAGCCTCCGGTGCCGCGTGAGTTAGCCGGGTCTTTCGGGTCCAAATATGCCAAAAGGCCATGGTGGAACACCGTGGCCTCGTTGCATGGTCAACAATACGTCATGTGTCTGAGCAATTGCCACGAGGTGACGTGAATGAGAACGACGTCACAGTGCACTACTGGGCAGCTGCGCGCTCTGCCGCCGGGACCGCCGAGGAGCACGTCCCGCCGGGCAGCCTTGCCGATCTCCTCGCCGAGATCAGCCTCAGGCACCGCGACCGGGACCGTTTCGACGACGTGATCGCCACCTGCTCGATCCTCGTCGGCGACACGCCGGTCGGTGCACGCGAGCCGGCCTCGATCTCGCTCCATGCCGGCGACACGGTCGAGTTCCTCCCGCCGTTCGCGGGCGGCTGACGAGCGATCGCACTCCGCGTACTGGCATCATGCGGGGGTGTCACGCCTCGGATCGACCCTGCTGTCCCTCGCGCTGGCCGGGGTCATCACCCTGGCGGCCTACACCGACCCGGTGTTCGTCGGCGCGGCGGTCATCCTCGTCCAGGTG
>NZ_JAKFCB010000241.1:0-12587 GCF_036676885.1 Aeromicrobium sp. | reverse complement strand
TACGACCGAGATCGCCTCGTCACCCTCGAGCACCAGCGCGACCAGCGGGCCGGAGATCGCGAACTCGCGCAGCGGCGGGTACCACGGCTGGTCGACGTGCTCGGCGTAGTGGGCGTCGGCCTGGGCGGCATCGATCGTCCGCTGCTCGAGGGCGACGATCGTGAGTCCCTTGGACTCGAAGCGGGACAGGATCTGGCCGGTCAGGCCGCGGCGTACGGCGTCGGGCTTGATCAGGACGAGGGTGCGTTGCGACATGGCCAAAACCTATCCTGCGCCGCCGCGGGACCGACGTGGACGCCACTTCGGCCCCTGCGTACGTTTGTGTCGGCACCATCCCCGGCGCTCGGAGGGAGACGTTCATGGCGGGCTCGAACGACCAGTGGTGGCGCGACGCCGTGATCTACCAGGTCTATCCACGGTCCTGGGCCGACTCGAACGGTGACGGGATCGGCGACCTGCCCGGCATCACCGCGCGGCTCCCCCACCTGGCGGACCTCGGCGTCGACGCGATCTGGCTCTCACCGTTCTACACGTCGCCGCAGCACGACGCCGGATACGACGTCGCCGACTATCGCGACGTCGACCCGGTCTTCGGTGACCTCGCCGCGTTCGACGAGCTGACGGCGCGGGCCCACGGGCTCGGGCTCCGGGTCATCGTCGACATCGTCCCCAACCACTCGTCCGACGAGCACGTGTGGTTCCGGGCAGCGCTGGCATCGCCGCCAGGCAGCCCCGAGCGCGCCCGCTACATCTTCCGGGACGGTCGCGACGGCGGCGAGCAGGCGCCCAACAACTGGCAGAGCCTCTTCGGAGGTCCGGCCTGGACGCGGGTCACGGAGTCCGACGGCTCTCCCGGTCAGTGGTACCTGCACATGTTCGACACGACCCAGCCCGACTTCGACTGGACCAATCCGGAGGTCCGGGCCGAGCTCGAGGACGTCCTGCGATTCTGGCTCGATCGTGGGGTCGACGGCTTCCGCATCGACGTCGCACACGGGCTCGTCAAGGCCGACGGGCTGCCCGACGCCGACCTCGACCACGACCGGCATGCCGACACGACCAGCCTGGCGCCGATGTGGGACCAGCCCGGCGTGCACGAGATCTACCGCGGCTGGCGCCGGATCACCGACTCGTACTCGTTGGAGGGCCAGGACGCCGACCGCATCCTCTGCGCCGAGGCCTGGGTGCTGCCCGCGGAGGCGCTCGCGCAGTACGTCCGCGAGGACGAGCTCCACCAGTCGTTCAACTTCGAGTACCTCATGACCCCGTGGCTGGCGGCGGACCAGCGGGCCACGATCACGCACTCGCTCGCCCAGGCCGAGGCGGTCGGCGCACCGCAGACGTGGGTTCTGTCCAACCACGACGTCGTACGCCATGCGACCCGGCTCGGCTACCCGCAGCTTCCGGGCCTCCAGAAGATCGAGGGCATCGGCGCCGACGACCCACAGCCGGATGCCGCGCTAGGGCTGCGTCGCGCCCGCGCAGCGACCACCGTGATGTTGGCACTGCCCGGCTCCGCCTACCTGTTCCAGGGCGAGGAGCTGGGTCTCCCGGAGGCGACCCGCCTCCCCGACGAGGTACGTCAGGACCCGACGTTCGCCCGCACCAACGGCGAGTCCACGGGCCGCGACGGCTGCCGCGTACCGGTGCCGTGGGAGGGCGGCGTGCCGTCGTACGGCTTCGGCCCCGGCGACCAGTCCTGGCTCCCGCAGCCGCCCGAGTTTGGCGTGCTCGCAGCGGATCGCCAGCGACATGTCGCCGGCTCGACCCTCGAGCTCTACAGGACGCTGCTGGCCGTACGACGTGAGCTGCGGCTCGGACGAGGCTCGCTGACCTGGCTCGAGGATCATCCCGAGGACGTCCTGGCGTTCACGGTGACCTCGACGAAGGGCTCGGTGACGGTCCTCGCCAATCTCGGAGCGCTGCCGCTGCCGTTGCCCGACGGCGCCTCGGTCCTTGCCTCCAGCCAGCCTCTCGAACCCGGAGCGCCGCTCGGCACCGACGAAGCGGTGTGGTTGCAGCCCTGACGTTCGCACCGGTTGCGCTCCTCCGGCCATCCCGTTAAGTTCGATTCGTCCCTGTGATCCACATCACGTGTGCGGATCGCTGAGGGACCGGATTGGGGGAGGAATGGCCGTACGTCCGATTCGTAGAGTCGCCGCAGGCATCGCCGCGGCGGCACTGTCCATGAGCGTGCTCGCCGCCTGCGGCGGTGACTCCGGCAAGCCGGTTCTCACGTGGTACATCAACCCCGATCCCAACCCTCCGCCAGACTTCAAGGGGACGTTCGGGCAGGCCGGCATCGCCGAGCGCTGCAGCAACGACGAATACACGATCGAGACGCAGATCCTGCCCCAGAGCGCGACCGAGCAACGCATCCAGCTGCTCCGGCGGCTCGCGGCAGAGGACAAGGCCGTCGACCTGATGAGCCTCGACCCCGTGTTCACTGCCGAGTTCGCGGACGCCGGCTACCTCGCCAAGCTGCCGCAGGAGCTCTCCGACGGGATGCTCCAGGGCGCGATCGACGGGGCGAGCTGGGACGGCCAGCTCGTCGTCGCCCCGCTGTGGGCGAACACCCAGATCCTCTGGTACCGCAAGTCGATGGCCGAGAAGGCCGGCCTCGACATGACCCAGCCGGTCACCTGGGACCAGATCATCGACGCCGCCTCGGACCAGGGCGGCAAGGTGGGTGTCCAGGCCAACAAGTACGAGGGCTACGTCGTCTGGATCAATGCGCTGCTGCAGGGTGCCGGCGGCGCACTCTTGTCCGACACCGAGGCGGGCGCCGACGCAGAGGTCACCGTCGACTCCGAGGCGGGACGAGAGGCTGCCAAGGTGATCGCCAAGCTGGCCAAGTCGCCCGCCGCCGAAGCCGATCTCTCGGTGTCGAACGAAGGCACCGTGATCGGTCCCTTCGCCAAGCCCGGTGGCTTCATGGTCAACTGGACGTTCATCTACAACACGGTCAAGCCCGACACGGCAACGTTCGAGGACCTGGGATACGCGCGCTACCCCGAGACGGTCGCGGGTGAGGAGTCCAAGCCCCCGATCGGCGGTATCAACGTCGGCGTCAGCAAGTTCACCGACGACCGCGAGGCCGCCCTCAAGGCCGTCGAATGCATCACCTCCGAAGAGAACCAGGTGACGTACGCGGTCGAGACCGGGAACATGCCGGCCCGCGAGGCGGCGTACGAAGATGCCGGGCTCCGCGAGCAGTTCCCACCCGAGCTGCTGACACTGTGGCTCAACAGCATCGACACGGCAGGGCCGCGACCCCCGTCGCCCTACTGGGGCACGATCGTCGGAGCTGTCCTCAACAAATGGCATCCGGCGAGCTCGGTCGGCGATGGGACGCCGAAGCAGTCGGCGTCCTTCATCAAGAACGTGCTCAGCGGCGATGCACTGCTATGACGAGGGAAGGCGACCATGACTGAGACGGCGACCGAGACCCAACCGGGTCCCCCCGCGACGTCGGACCGCAGCCGCGCGGAGAACCGGCTGGGTTGGAAGCTCGTCGCGCCCGCGGTGTTCGTGATGCTGCTGGTGACGGCCTACCCCATGTTGCGGGCCCTGTACCTGTCGTTGTTCCAATATCGGCTGACGGCACCCGACGACCGCGAGTTCGTCGGGCTGTCCAACTACATCACCGTGCTCAGCGACTCGGTCTGGTGGCGTGACGTCGGCGTCACCGTCTTGATCATGGTGGTGACCGTGGCGGTCGAGCTCGTGATCGGCTTCGCATTCGCCATGGTGATGCACCGCATCGTGTTCGCCCGCGGAGTCATCAGGACGTCGATCCTCATCCCCTACGGCATCATCACGGTCGTCTCGGCGTTCGCCTGGCAGTTCGCATTCAGCCTCAACAACGGATTCGTCAACGGCTGGCTGCCGGGCGTCGGAGCCGACTACAACTGGTTCGGCGGCACCTGGTCGTCACTGACCGCGATCTGCATGTCGGAGATCTGGAAGACCACGCCGTTCATGTCGCTGCTCCTCCTCGCGGGCCTGTCGCAGGTCTCGGAGGACATGCTCGAGGCCGCCAAGGTCGACGGGGCGACGTGGTGGCAGCGGCTCTTCAGGGTGATCCTGCCGAACATGAAGGCGGCAATCATGGTCGCCGTGCTCTTCCGGGCGCTCGATGCGTTCCGGATCTTCGACAACATCTACATCATGACGAGGGGCGCGCAGAACACCGAGTCTGTCTCGTTCCTGACCTACCGCCAGATCATCGAGCAGTTCGAGCTCGGCATGGGATCCGCACTGTCGGTGCTGCTGTTCCTGTCGGTTCTGCTGCTGGCCTTCCTGATCGTGAAGCTGTTCAAGGTTGATCTGGCCTCGGCACGAGGGGAGGGCTGAGATGAAGCGCATGGGAATCTCGCACTGGATCGGTGCGGTCGCGATCTTGGTGTGGTGCCTTCTGCCGATCGCCTGGGTCGTGTCACTGTCGTTCAAGCCCGTCGCGGAGACGGCTGCCGGCAGTCCCCGGTTCTTCCCCAAGGACCCCACGTTCGACGTCTACAAGGACGTGCTGCAGAACGACGACTTCCTGCTGGCCCTGCGCAACTCGTTCGGGATCTCGATCATCGCCACGGTCCTCTCGGTCGCGATCGCGACGCTGTGTGCCTACGCGATCGCCCGGCTGGACTTCTCCGGCAAACGGCTCGTCCTGACGATCGCCCTCGCGATCGCGATGTTCCCGGTCGTGTCGCTCGTCGGTCCGCTGTTCGACCAGTGGCGCCTGTTCGGCCTGTTCGACACCTGGCCCGGCCTGATCATCCCCTATATGTCCTTCACGCTGCCGCTGGCCATCTGGACGCTGACGGCCTTCTTCCGCGAGATCCCGTGGGAGATGGAGCAAGCCGCCCAGGTCGACGGCGCCACTGCGTGGCAGGCGTTCCGGAAGGTCATCGTCCCGCTCGCGGCGCCCGGCGTCTTCACCGCAGCGATCCTGACCTTCTTCTTCGCCTGGAACGACTTCGTGTTCGGGATCTCGCTCACCTCGACGACCGCCGCGCGGCCCGTGACCGCGCAGATGGCGTTCTTCGTCGGGCCCGACCAGTTCAACCCGCCCGTGTCCACACTGGCGGCCGCGGCGGTCATGGTCACCGTACCGATCGTCGTCCTCGTCCTGTTCTTCCAGCGCAAGATCGTTGCCGGCCTGACCGCCGGCGCAGTGAAGGGTTGATCCATGGCTGCCATCGAGATGAAACACATCGTCAAGAAGTACGGCGACGGCTTCCCGGCCGTCAATGACGTCAGCATCGACGTCGCCGACGGCGAGTTCATGATTCTGGTCGGACCGTCGGGATGCGGGAAGTCGACGCTCCTGCGGATGATCGTCGGACTGGAGGACATCACCTCCGGCGACATGCTGATCGGCGGTGAGAAGGTCAATGACCTGGCCCCGCGCGACCGCAACCTGTCGATGGTCTTCCAGAACTACGCGCTCTACCCGCACCTCACGGTCTACGAGAACATCGCGTTCCCGCTCCGTCTGCAGAAGATGAGCGACAAGGAGGTCGACGAGAAGGTCCGCAACGCCAGCAAGACGCTCGACCTCGACGAGCACCTGCAGCGCAAGCCCGGCAACCTGTCGGGCGGCCAGCGCCAGCGGGTCGCGATGGGCCGGGCGATCGTGCGCGAGGCCAAGGCATTCCTGTTCGACGAGCCGTTGTCCAACCTCGACGCCAAGCTCCGCGGCCAGATGCGCACCGAGATCGCCCGCCTGCAGAAGCGTCTCGGCATCACCACGGTCTACGTCACGCACGACCAGACCGAGGCCATGACTCTGGGCGACCGCGTGGCCGTCATGAAGCGCGGTGTGCTGCAGCAGCTCGCGACGCCGCGCGAGCTCTACGAACAGCCGGTCAACCTCTTCGTCGCCGGCTTCATCGGCTCGCCGCCGATGAACTTCCTGCCGGCCACGGTCGAGGGCAACCAGGTCACCCTGCCGTTCGGGACGTTCACGATCCCCGCCGCCAAGGCTGAGAAGACCGCCGGCAAGGGTCTACTGATGGCCGGCATCCGCCCCGAGCACTTCGAGGACGCCTCGGTCATGCAGGCCGGAGCAGCGGACCCGACGCGTACGTTCAAGGCACGCATCGACGTCAAGGAGTGGCTCGGCGACCAGCAGTACGCCTACGTCCCCTACGAGGCCGAGGCCAAGGTGCAGGACCAGCTCAAGGAGCTGGCGCGGGAGGCCGACAGCGACTCACTGCGCACGCAGCTCGTTGTCTCGCTGGACTCCGACAGCAAGGTCAAGGAGGACGACGAGGCGACGTTGTTCATCGACACCGACAAGATGCACTTGTTCGACCCGTCGACCGGAGAGAACCTCACGGTCGGCCTCTGACGACCGTACGTTCGACAGGCTCCAGGACCGTCGGTCCTTGAGCCTGTCGAAAGGCCTCAGCGCTTCTTCTTGCCCTTGCTGGTGACGGCTTCCATGACCTCGGCGTTCCACTCGTGCTCGCGGATCAACCGGTAGCGCTCGCACGCCACGCGCAGGTAGGCCTCGGCGGGTCGTTCGTCCTCGCCGCGCACGCCGGCCTCCTCGATCATCTCCACGACCGGCCGGAACTCCTCGGCGTACCAACGCGCCGCCATCGTCGGCTTGTCCATGTAGGCACCCTCGGCGTGCATCGTGCGCGCACCCCAGGCCTCGACGGTCTCGGCGATGACGCCGTAGTCGAAGGGTTTGTTGACGGCCACCGCTGCCCGCGCCTCACCCGTGAACGGGACGCGCTCGAGCATGAGCCGCCGCCAGAACTTGAGCTCGAGGTCGGCGCGTGCATTGATCCCGACCGGGGCCAGGAACGTGTCGATCGCCGTGACACGGGCCTCGATGAGGTCGAGTCCCAGGCTCCGGGCGACCGAGACCCGATGGTGCCCGTCGCTGACGAAGTAGTAGTCGCCGACCTGGTAGACCTCGATCGGCGGGATGACCTCGCCGGTCCGGCTGGCACGGGCGAGCCGCTCCCAGCGCTGGCGACTGCGGGCTGATGTGGGCCGGAACCGCCGGTCGAAGTCGCGAACCTTGTCGACCGATCCGACGATGGCATCGAGCGGGATGACCTTGGTGCCGGCGTAGTGCTCGGCCCGCCGCCCCAGGGCCTCCACCACCTCGTCGAACGACATCGTCTGCACGACGTCGTCGGTGTCGTTGCGCAGTCGCGCGGCGAGGCTCGACAGGACCTGCAACCGTCGCGCCCGGATGAAGTCGCTCTCGGCGTCGACCCGAGCTGATCCGGAGTCACGCACCATCTCAGCCTCGCCTTCCCGATCCTGCGACCGCGGGAGTCGGGGCCGCCTCGATCTCGATCACGTGCCACGGAATCACATTGCGGATGGTTGTCGGCCCGAGCTGCCGGTCGGGCTTGTGCATGCCGTACGGATGGATGTGGCCATGCAAGTGCCACGCCGGGCGCATGGACTCGAGGACCCGGTGGAGCGCCGAGATGCCGACGTGACAGGGGTCGGGCTCGTCGCCCAGCCCGAGCGGGGGCGCGTGGGTCAGGAGCACGTCGACGGGTCCGGCCTTTCGGGCTTCCTTGAGAAGCCGGCGGGCACGGCGGTCGTACTCGCGCTGGGTGTACTGGTGGGGGCCCTCGTTGTAGCGGACGCACCCGCCGAGCCCGGCTATCCGCAGGCCACCGATGTTGAGCACGCGCCCGTCGAGGTTGTCGAAGCCCTGGGGCCCCTGGCCATCTTCCGTGCTCGGATCGTGGTTGCCCGGCACGAAGGCCGCCGGGGCGTCGATCAGCGAGGCGAGCGTCTCGAGGTAGCTCCAGGGCAGGTCACCGGCCGCGAGGACGAGGTCGACACGCAGGTCGCGCACCCGCGACTCCAACGCGTGAACCTCCTCGTCGGCAACGACCAGCACATGAACCATGACGTCGACATTAGCCCTGAGAGCCTTCTGGCACACCCCTCAGGGTTCGCCGGCCTCCCGGGCCCAACGTGCCTTGTCCTCCTCGATGCGCTTGCCCAGGAAGAACGCGCCGAACCACAGGGCCGCGAAGATCGCCCCGATGAAGAACATGATCGTGACGAGGAACCCGAGCCCGATCGCGCCGACCTGGATCGCGTGTCCGACCAGGTACGCCTGAGGGCGCCGCAGCGAGCCCGCGGTCAGGATGCACAACACCGCGAGACCGAGGCCTGACGAGAGCGCCAGCGGCGTGCTGACGTCCTCGACCGAGATCATGACCGGCACGGCCAGCGCCAGGATCACCGCCTCGAGGGTCAGCATCGCGGCGCACATGCCCCTCACGCCGGTGTCCCTCCGAAGAGCACCCGCGCCTCGCCGACCGTGATGACCGAGCCGGTGACCAGCACCCCGCCGCTGCCGATCGCGTCCTCGTTGCTCTCCGCGGAGTCCGCCATGCCCACCGCCCGCTCGATCGCGTCGTCGAGTCGCGGCACGAGGATGACGCGCTCGGCGCCGAAGACGTCCTCGGCGATCTCGGCCAGCTCGGCGGCCGGCATCGACCGGGGCGTGCTGTTCTGCGTGCAGACGATCTCCGCCATGACCGGCTCGAACGTCCGCAGCATCTCCTCGACGTCCTTGTCGGCCATGACGCCCACGACCCCGATCAGCGGGCTGAACGTGAACGCGTCCTGCACGGCCTCGACGGTCGCCTGCGCGCCGTGCGGGTTGTGTGCCGCGTCGAGCAGCACGGTGGGGCTGCGCCGTACGACCTCGAGCCGGCCCGGCGAGGTGACCTGGGCGAACGCCTCGCGCACGAGATCGGGGTCGAGCTCCTTGCTGCCGGTGAACGCCTCGACGGCCGCCAGCGCGTACGCCGCGTTGTGCGCCTGGTGCGTGCCGTGGAGCGGAAGGAAGATGTCGGAGTAGGCCGACGCGATGCCCTGCAGGTCGACCTGCTGTCCGCCGACCGCCGTCGCGCGGTGGTTGACGCCGAAGTCGATGCCCTCCCGCAGAGCGATCGCGCCGACGTCGACCGCGCGCCGCATGAGGACGTCCATGACGGCAGCCTCCTGCTCGGCGATGACGACGTGCGAGCCGGGCTTGATGATGCCGGCCTTCTCGACCGCGATGACCTCTGGGCGGTCGCCGAGGTAGCGCTCGTGGTCGATGCCGATCGGCGTGATGATCGAGACCTGCCCGTTGGCGACGTTGGTCGCATCCCACGACCCGCCCATGCCGACCTCGATCACGGCGGCATCGACGGGGGCGTCGGCGAACGCCGCGAAGGCCATCGCGGTGATCATCTCGAAGAACGACAGGGGGTGCTCCGACGAGTCGTCGACGATCTGCGCGTACGCGGCGACGTCAGCGAACGCGTCGACGAACAGCTCCTCCGACAAGGGCACGCCGTCGAGGCAGATGCGCTCGGTCATGGACTGCAGGTGAGGGCTGGTGAAGCGTCCGGTCCGCAGGTCGAGCGCACGCAGCAGAGCGTCGACCATGCGGCTCGTGGACGTCTTGCCGTTGGTGCCAGTCAGGTGGATGACCGGGTAGGCCTGCTGGGGGTCTCCGAGCAGCCGGCACACGGCCGCGATCCGGTCGAGGGACGGCTCGAGACGCGTCTCGGGCCACCGGCCGAGGAGCGCGCGCTCGACCTCCGCGTAGGTGGGTGTGGTCATCGCCACCCATTGTCGCAGGGCGTCAGGGACGCCTCAGGGTTGACACCCATGGCGCTTCTGTCGGTGCATTACGACATGATGTAGTCATCGTGTCTCGCGTACCTATCAGGCGCGCACGGGCATGTGCAGTCACCGTGTCTCGCGTCCCGATCGGACGCTCACCCGAGGAGAAACGCATGAACCGCCAGATCGCGGGCTGGATCGCCCACCGCTGGGCCAAGTGGGTCACTCTGGTCGTCTCACTGATCATCATCATCGGCATGGCCGTCCTGGGCTTCAAGCTCACGAGCGTCCAGGAGAACGACATCGCCGCGTGGCTTCCCGGCGACGCCGAGTCGACCAAGGTCATCCAGAAGTCTTCGGCCTTCTCCGACCCCGACAGCGCCGCTGCCGTCGTGCTCTATGTCCGCGACTCCGGCATCACGCCCGCCGACCTGGCGAAGGCCACGGCAGATGCCGCGGCATTCGCCAATGTCGAGCTGGTCGATGACAACGTCGTCGGTCCGATTCCGTCCCAGGACGGCAAGGCACTCCAGGTCATTCCCAACATCAAGATGGGCGACGACGGCTGGGACAAGCTCCCCGGTGCCGTCGAGGACATCCGGGACGTCGCAGACAAGAACACCGACGGACTCGACGTCCAGATCGCCGGTCCCGCAGCGCTGGGCGCCGATCAGGCAAAGGCGTTCGAAGGCATCGACGGCATCCTGCTCCTCTCGGCACTCGGCGTCGTCGTCATTCTTCTGCTCCTGACCTATCGCAGCCCCGTGCTGTGGCTGATCCCCCTGCTCTGCGGTCTCTTCAGCGTGCTGACCGCCCAGGGCGTGGTGTACGTCCTGGCCACTGGCTTCGGGCTCACGGTCAACGGACAGAGTGCGGCGATTCTCAGCATCCTGACGTTGGGCGCCGGCATCGACTATGCGCTTCTACTCGTCGCTCGCTACCGCGAGGAGCTGCGTCACTACGCGGACCGGCACGAGGCCATGGCACACGCCCTGCACCGCGCGGGCCCGGCCATCATCGCCAGCGGTGCGACGGTGATCGTCGGCCTGCTGTGCCTCATGTTCGCCCAGATGAACTCCACCAGCAGCATGGGTCCGGTCACCGCGGCCGGCATCGTGGTCGCCCTGATCATGATGATGGTCCTCCTGCCGGCCATGCTGGTGATCTTCGGCCGCTGGGTGTTCTGGCCGTTCATCCCGCACTTCGGCGACCCGGAGCGTAACGAGTCCGGCGTCTGGGGTCGGGTCGGCAAGGGCATCGCCAAGCGTCCACGGTTCGTGTGGGTTGCGACCGCCGTGATCCTTGGCGCGTTCTCGCTCGGCGTCTTCCAGCTCGATGCCAATGGTCTGACCAACGAGCAGAGCTTCACCAAGGACCAGCCGTCGATCGCCGCTGACAAGGAGCTGGCCAAGCATTTCGACGCCGGCGCCGGCTCGCCCATCGCCGTCGTCACCAACGCCGACAAGGCAGAGGACGTCAAGACAGCATTCGCCGCGGTCGACGGCATCGATCCTGCCTCGGTCGAGGTCAAGGGCGATGCCAAGGGCGTCGCCTACCTCGAGGGCACGCTGACTTCGTCTCCGGACTCGACCGAGGCCTTCGACACGGTCGACCGAGTTCGGGACGCCGTGCACGAGGTCGAAGGTGCCGATGCGTTGGTCGGTGGCAACACGGCGATCAACAAGGACGTGCAGGAGGCCTCTGCGGCGGACAACAAGCTGATCATCCCGATCGTGCTGATCGCGGTGTTCTTCATCCTGGCCATCCTGCTGAGGGCTCTCGCGGCACCGCTGATCCTGCTCGTCACGGTCGTCCTGTCGTTCGGCGCGGCCATGGGCATCGGTGCGCTGGTGTTCCGCCACGTGTTCGACTTCGCCGGCGCGGACTCGTCGTTCCCGCTCTTTGCGTTCGTGTTCCTCGTGGCGCTGGGCATCGACTACAACATCTTCCTCATGACGAGAGTCCGAGAAGAGTCGTTGAAGTTCGGCACCCGGCGCGGCGCGCTCATCGGGCTCGGGGCGACGGGCGGGGTCATCACCTCCGCGGGGCTCGTCCTGGCCGGCACCTTCGCGGCCCTCGGTTCGATCCCGATCGTGTTCCTGGCCGAGCTCGGCTTCGTGGTGGCGGTCGGTGTCCTTCTCGACACGATCATCGTCCGTTCGGTGCTCGTGACAGCGCTCAACCTGGACATCGGTCGCCACATCTGGTGGCCGAGCCAGCTGGGCAAGAAGGAAGACGTCCCGGTCAGCCAGGCCGGCGACGACGCGATCAAGTCCACGGTCGACGCCTAGCACCAGCAGTCGGCGTCGCGGGTCACTCCGGTGGCCCGCGACGCCGATGCCGAGGCGCTGAGCCCCCCGCCTAGACTTGCCTGCTGTGAACACAGTCCCGGAGAAGCCCGTCCTCGAAGGCCTCGAGGCCACCTGGTCCGCCCGCTGGGCCGAGCTGGGCACCTACACGTTCGACCGTACGAAGACCCGCGAGGAGATCTTCTCGATCGACACTCCCCCGCCGACAGTCTCCGGCTCGCTCCACGTCGGCCATGTGTTCTCCTACACGCACACCGACCTCATCGCGCGCTACCAGCGCATGCGTGGCAAAGAGGTGTTCTACCCCATGGGGTGGGACGACAACGGCCTGCCGACCGAGCGCCGGGTCCAGAACTTCTACGGCGTGCGGTGCGACCCCTCGCTGCCGTACGACCCGAACTTCACGCCTCCCGAGAAGCCGGACGCCAAGAAGCAGGTGCCGATCAGCCGGCGCAACTTCGTCGAGCTGTGCAACGAGCTGGTCGATGAGGACGAGAAGGTCTTCGAGCAGCTGTGGCGCACGCTCGGACTCAGCGTCGACTGGTCGCAGCAGTACACCACGATCGGCGACGAGTCCCAGACCGTGTCGCAGCGCGCCTTCCTGCGCAACGTGGCCCGCGGCGAGGCGTACCAGCAGGACGCGCCGACGCTGTGGGACGTGACCTA
>NZ_JAKFCB010000240.1:0-23237 GCF_036676885.1 Aeromicrobium sp. | reverse complement strand
CTGCTGGCGCTCGGTCAGGCGTCCGCCGCGTCGGGTGAACGAGACCGGCTCGGTTCGGTACGGCGTGGGCTCCACTCGCGCTAGCGTAGACGCGTGGACATCGAACCTGACACCAAGGACTGGACCTGGGTGCTCGAGCAGCCGTGCCCCGAGTGCGGACTTGCCGCCGGTGACGTGCCGCCGACCGAGGTCGCCCACCGGGTCCAGGCGGAGCTGCCGCGCTGGTCCGCCGTCCTGGAGCGCCCCGATGCACGGGAGCGTCCGGCGCCGACCACGTGGTCGGCGACCGAGTACGCCTGCCACGTCCGCGACGTCCACACGCTGTTCGCCCAGCGCATCCGCCTGATGCTCGAGCAGGACGCCCCGCAGTTCCCCAACTGGGACCAGGACGAGACCGCGATCGCCGACGACTACGCATCCCAGGATCCGGCGACCGTTGCGGCGCAGCTCGTCGAGGCCGGCGAGGGCATGGTCGCGGTCCTGCAGTCCGTCCCTGACGACGCCTGGGACCGCAGGGGCTACCGCAGCAACGGCTCGGAATTCACGATCGCCACGCTGGCGCAGTACTACCTGCACGACATCGCCCACCACCTCCACGACGTCCGGGGCTGACGTGCCTCCTACGGCCGACTGGGACGCGATCGTGCTGGCCGGCGGCCGCGCCTCGCGGCTCGGTGGTGTCGACAAGGCAGCGCTCGAGTTCGACGGTGAGACGCTGCTCGCCCGTACGCTCCGCGCCGTATCGGGCGCGGGCCGCGTCATCGTCGTCGGCGACCCGAAGTCCGTGCCCGAGGGCACGATCGTCGTGCAGGAGGAGCCCCGGTTCGCGGGTCCCGCCGCAGCGATCGGGGCGGCGATGGCCGAGGTCCGGGAGTCGTACGTGTTCCTGGTCAGCTGCGACCACCCGTTCCTGGCGGATGCGGTCGACCTGCTCCTCGACGAGGCGTCTGGCGACGGCGTCATCGCGGTCGACAGCGACGGCCGCCGGCAATACCTCATGAGCGTCCTCGACGCGGCCGCGCTGCGGGCCTCGATCGCGACCCAGGTGACGCTCGTCGACCTCCCCGTACGTACGTTGCTGGTGCCGCTGGAGCTCATGGAGATCGCGATTCCGGCACGAGCGGCGCTCGACATCGACACGTGGCACGATCAGGAGAAGGCGCTCGCAGAAAGGACTCACGATGGCTGACATCACGCTCGACGACTGGGTCGTCACGGTTGCTGCCGAGCTCGGCATCAAGGAGCTGGACCTCGACACCGAGTCGGTGCTCGACCTGGCCGCGGTTGCCGCGCATGCCGTCGTGCGCCCGGCCGCGCCCCTCACCACGTTCCTCGCGGGTCTCGCCGCCGGTATGGCCGGCGGGTCCGAGTCCGACCTCCGCGACGCGATCGAGACGGCCACAGCACTCTGCGAGCGGGTCGAGGAGGAAGACGCCTAGATGGCCGGCCGGCTGACGAGGCGTACCAAGGTCACCCGGTTCGCTCCGGAGGGACCGGCGACGGTCCGCGAGGACGCGCTCGCGGTGGAGGAGCCGCTCGAGATCCGGGTCGGGGGCACGTCGCTTTCGGTGACGATGCGCTCGCCGGGAGACGACTTCGACCTCGTCGCGGGATTCCTGGTCTCCGAGGGCGTCATCTGGTCCGCCGACCAGCTCGTCTCGATGCGGTTCTGTGCCGGCACCGATGACCACGGCCTCCAGACGTTCAACGTCATCGACGCCGAGCTGAGCGCCGACACCCCGCCGCTCGACGTCTCGCTGGAGCGCCACGTCTACACCTCGAGCTCGTGCGGCATCTGCGGCACTGCGTCGATCGATGCGGTCCACAAGGCCGCGCACTTCGGGCGCCTCGACGACGCGACGAGCTGGGACCGGGCGCTGCTCGGGTCGCTTCCCGACCGGTTGCGTGAGGGCCAGAAGGTCTTCGAGCGCACCGGGGGAGTGCACGCCGCCGGTCTCTTCGACGCGTCCGGCACATTGCTGTGCCTGCGTGAGGACGTCGGCCGGCACAACGCGGTCGACAAGGTCGTCGGCTGGGCGGTCCGGGAGGGCCGGCTGCCACTGGCCGGCACGGCGCTGCAAGTCTCCGGGCGTGCGTCGTTCGAGCTCGTGCAGAAGGCGCACATGGCCGGCATACCGGTCCTGGCAGCGGTGTCGGCGCCCTCGTCGCTCGCGGTGGAGCACGCCGAGTCGGCCGGCATGACGCTGCTGGGTTTCAGCCGCGACGGCGGCTTCAACGCGTACGCCGGAGCCCACCGCATCTCCTGATCGCCGACACGCCGGGCCGCACTCACGTTCGCGAGGGTTTGGCCGTGGAGGTATTCGCAAAAGTTGCCGATTCCGACATGTAACCCGGGATCAAACCGGCTGTCTGCGACGTTGGATACAGTGAAGGACAACGACTCCACTTCCGGAGCCATCCCACGGAGGGAATCATGAAGAGCAGCAACCCCGTCTTCGCCCGCAGCGCCGAGTTCAACGGCCGCGGCGGCGCAGTCGCCAACGATCCGTCCCAGTGGCAGGTCGACCTCGGCGGATCACCCACTCACACCGAGCGTGGCACCGGCCGGATGACCATGGACACGGTCGTCGAGAAGACTGGCATCACCCTGCTGGTCCTCGCTGTCGTCGCCGGCATCACGTGGGTCATGATCGGTGACCTCGGCAGCGACGCCACCGCGAGCGATGCCTACGGCCGTGCGTTCACGTTCGCCATCGGTGGTGCGCTGATCGGCCTCGTGCTGGCCTTCGTCAACTCGTTCAAGAAGGTCGTCAGCCCGGCGCTCGTCCTGGCCTATGCCGTCTTCGAAGGCGTGTTCGTGGGTGCCTTCTCCAAGGTGATCGCAGCATTCGTCGGAGACGCGAGCATCGTGTTCCAGGCGATCGTCGGCACGATGGTCGCCTTCGGAGGAACGTTGGCGGCCTACAAGTTCTTCAACATCCAGGTCACCGCCAAGTTCCGCAAGGTCGTCATGATCTCGGTCTTCGCGTTCTTCGGCGCGACGATGCTCAACCTCTTGCTGAGCTGGACCGGAGTCGTCGACGACGGCGGCATCCGCGGCTTCAACACGCTGGGCCTGCTGGTCTCGTGTGCGGCCGTTGTGCTCGCGGTGTTCATGCTGATCCTCGACTTCGACTACATCGAGCAAGGCGTTGCGGCCGGCCTTCCGGAGCGCGAGTCCTGGCGTGCGGCTTTCGGTCTCACGGTCACCCTGGTGTGGCTCTACATCGAGATCCTGCGCATCCTCGCGATCCTGCGTGGCGACTGACACGAAGCGCTAGACACACGAACGGCCGATCCCTCCCGGGGTCGGCCGTTCGTCATGGGGACAGGAGAATCGGGTTTTGTCCGCGCATAGGCGGACAAAACCCGATTCTTCTGTCGCGAACCGCGAACCGCGAACCGCGGACTGCGGACCGCGGACCGCGGACTGCGGACCGCGAACCCAGGGTCAGGAGGCGCGGCGGCGCCGCAGGACCGAGGCGAACCTGCCGCCGGGGCCCGCGTCCGGTGCCACCTGCGTGCCCGGGTGGTCGACCGACACGGCGGCGGCATCCGCGACCGACACGAGATCGCGCGCGTGGCCGGCGTAGGCGTGCTTCGTCTGCTTCTGCCGCAAGGATGCCGAGATGGCCGGGATCAGGACCGACACCATGTTGGCGTAGCCGGTCTCCGACGGGTGGAAGTGATCTGCGCCGAACATGACGTCGCGCCGCTCGGCGAACAGTGTGCCGAGCAGGTCGCCGAGGGACACCGCGCGGCCACCGGCCTCGACGACCGCGATGGTCTGCTTGCGGGCCAGAGCGCGACTCAGCTTGCGGGCGACGGTGCGCAGCGGCTGCATGATGGGCTGGACGGTGCCCAGGTCGGGGCACGTGCCGACGATGACATCGCAGTCCTCGGCGACGAGCCGCCGGACGACCTTGCTGAGCAGGCGTGCGGAGGTGCGGGGCGTCACGTTGTGGGTCACGTCGTTGGTGCCGACGACGATGACCGCGACATCGGGGTTCCAGTCGGGATCGAGGTCGATCTGGTCCATGAGGTCGGCCGTCTGCGCGCCCACGACGGCGCGACACTGCACCTCGACGGGCGCGTCCATGACGTGCGCGAGGCCGACGCCGATCATCGCCGAGGGTGTGGCATCGGCGCGGGTGACGCCGTAGCCGACGGCGGCAGAGTCGCCCAGCACCAGGACGCGGATGGTGCGCCCCGGGAGGTCGTCGCCGTAGATGCCGTCGGGGGAGGGCGGGCGCTCATCGGTCGTGCCGATCGCGCGGCGGGCGAGCATCGCCTCGCCGACGAGGAAGCCGTAGAAACCCGAGAGCGTGGCACTGCCGCCAATCAGGGTGGCGGCAGCGATGCGGCGGGGACGAGGCACGTTGTCATTTTACGTCGGCCAGATGACGGAAACACACGAAAAGAGCCCCTCAGCCATGTGTCCTTGCTTGCGCTTAGGGTGGCCCCGTGCGTGAATTCGTCCCCAACCTTCGAGATGTGGGCGGAATCGAGACGGCGGACGGCCTGGTGGTCCAACGGGGCCGTGTCCTGCGCAGTGCGGTGCCGTCCCACAAGGACGTCGCGCCTGACGACATCGTCTGGCCGCCGTCGCTCGTGATCGACCTGCGGTCGGCCAACGAGTCCGAAGACATCCACCCGCTCGCCCGATCCGGCGCGCGCATCGTCAACCTGCCGCTGCTCAGCGCGCTGCGTCCCGGCACGGCTCCCGCCGAGAGCCTCGCGGGCCTCTACCTCCTGCTGCTCGACCACGCGTCGATGTATCTCGTGGAGCTCGTGCGCGAGGTCGGCACGGCCCGCGGCGCGACGCTGATCCACTGTGCGGCCGGCAAGGACCGCACGGGTGTCTCGATCGCGCTCCTGCTGCGGCTCCTCGGCGCTTCGCGCGACGACGTCGTCGCGGACTTCCTCGAGACCCAGCATGCCGAGCAGGCCATCACCTCGCGCCTGCGCAGGCTTCCGGGCCGTCACCACCGGGCCGCGCTTCCCCCGGAGTTCCTCGCGGTGCCGGTCGAGGCGATCGAGGGAGTGCTCGATGTCTGGGACTCACACGATGGTGGCGTCCACGGCTGGTTCGTCGGCATCGGCGGCAGTCATGACCTCGTCGAGCAGCTCCGACGTACGCTTTTGACATGACCTCGCTCGACCTCTCACTGGATGCGCGGGAGGTCCCGCTGGGCGGGGTCCGCGGCATCACGGTGCACCGCACGCTTCCCCATCGTGGCCTGCCCACCGTCGGGCCCTGGTGTTTCGTCGACCACTTCGGGCCGACCACGGAGCACATGAACGTGCTTCCGCACCCGCACACCGGGCTGCAGACCGTGACGTGGCCGATGGCCGGCGAGATACGCCACCGCGACAACCTCGGCAGCGATGTCGTGCTCAAGCCCGGCGAGCTCAACCTCATGACGTCGGGCGACGGAGTGGCCCACTCCGAGGTCTCCGTCGGCGACACGACGGCTCCCATGCACGGCCTGCAGCTCTGGGTCGCGCTCCCCAACGTCCGGCGCACGGGCGTCGCCGGCTTCGAGCATCACCCCGACCTGCCGGTTGCCGAGGGCAAGGGGTGGACGGCCAAGGTCTTGATGGGCGAGCTCGACGACGCTGCATCTCCGGCCACGACCCACTCGCCGATGGTCGGCGCCGAGCTGAAGGTACGCCCTGGCGGTGCGATCATCCCGCTGCGGCCCGAGTTCGAGCACGCAGTCCTGGCTGTCGACGGCGAAGCCCTCGTGGGGGGCACGGAGATCGTCCACCGCCAGATGCGCTACCTCGCCCCCGGCCGCGACGACGTCGAGCTGTTCGTGCCGGCCGCGACGACCCTGCTGCTGATCGGCGGTGTGCCGTTCCAGGAGGAGCTCGTGATGTGGTGGAACTTCATCGGGCGCTCGCATGAGGACATCGTGCAGGCCCGGCTCGACTGGGAGAAGGAGTCGGAGCGGTTCGGCGAGGTCGCCGGGCACCACGGCCAGCGCATCCCGGCGCCGCCGATGCCCGAGCTGCGCCTCAAGCCACGGCGCCGCACGGTCGCCTGACGTCGCGCTCGATTGACCTCAACTCTGATTGAGGTTCTAGGTTTGTCGTGCCCAGGGTGAACACTGGGCAGGGCGTACGCCGATCCAGGAGGACCACATGAGCATGGACGTCGCAGCATGGAACTCGCTGCACCGTGTGATGAACACACAGAACGGTCCCCAGCGGCTGACCAAGGAGACGCTCAAGCGGATTGCGGGCTTCGCCGCGCCCCACAAGCGGCGACTGATCCACTTCCTGCTGCTGAGCGTCGTCTCGGCGTGCCTCGCGGTCGCGACGCCGGTCCTCGCCGGCCGCGTCGTCAACGCGATCGTCAACGGTGACTCCCGCAGCACGGTCTTCGGCATCGCCGGCCTCATCGCGCTGATCGCGCTGGCTGACGCCGCGCTCGCCATCTGGACCCGCTGGTTGTCGGCGACGATCGGTGAGGGGCTGATCCTCGACCTCCGCACGACGGTGTTCGACCACGTCCAGCGCATGCCGATCGCGTTCTTCACCCGGACCCGCACCGGGGCGCTGGTGAGCCGGCTCAACAACGACGTGCTGGGTGCCCAGCGCGCGTTCAGCGGCACGCTCTCGGGCGTCGTCAGCAACCTGGTGACGCTGACCCTGACCCTGATCGTGATGGTCAGCATCTCGTGGCAGGTCACCGCCGTGGCGCTGGTGCTGCTGCCGCTCTTCGTGGTGCCGGCCCGGCGGATGGGCGGCCGGCTCGCCGCGCTGTCGCGTGAGGCGGCCAACCACAACGCCGTCATGAGCACCCGGATGACCGAGCGCTTCTCGGCGCCGGGCGCGACGCTCGTCAAGCTCTACGGCCGGCCCGACGAGGAGTCCGTCGAGTTCGCCGCCCGCGCCAAGCGCGTGCGCGACATCGGCGTGAAGTCGGCGATGCTGCAGTCGGTCTTCGTCACCGCGCTGACCACCGTGTCGGCCCTGGCGCTGGCCGTCGTCTACGGGCTGGGCGGCTTCTACGCGCTCAAGGGCTCGCTCGACCCCGGTGCGGTCGTGGCTCTCGCGCTGCTGCTGACCCGGTTGTATGCGCCGCTCACCGCACTCGCGAGCGCACGGGTCGAGATCATGAGCGCCGTCGTGAGCTTCGAGCGGGTCTTCGAGGTGCTCGACCTGCGGCCGCTGATCCGCGAGCACGCGGACGCCGTCTCGGTGCCCGACGGCCCGGTGTCGGTCGAGTTCTCGCACGTGACGTTCGCCTACCCGTCGGCCGACAAGGTCTCCCTCGCCTCGCTCGAGGAGGTCGCGATGCTCGACAACCGGGGTGGTGTCGACGTCCTGCACGACGTGTCCTTCCGCGTCGAGCCCGGCCAGATGGTCGCGCTGGTCGGCACGTCCGGCGCCGGCAAGTCGACGATCGCCAGCCTGATCCCGCGTCTCTACGACGTCGACGCCGGGTCGGTGCGCCTGGGCGGCGTCGACGTCCGCGACCTGTCGATGGACTCGCTGCGCAACACCCTCGGCATGGCGACCCAGGACGGCCACCTCTTCCACGAGTCCGTCCGCGCCAACCTCCTGCTGGCCCGGCCCGAGGCGACCGACGCCGAGCTCTGGGCGGCGCTCCGCGACGCGCGGCTCGACGACCTGGTGGCGTCGCTGTCCGACGGGCTCGACACGATCGTCGGCGAGCGGGGCTACCGGCTCTCCGGCGGCGAGCGGCAGCGGCTCACGATCGCCCGCCTGCTGCTGGCCCACCCGCGAGTCGTCATCCTCGACGAGGCGACAGCCCACCTCGACTCGACGTCGGAGTCCGCGGTGCAGGAGGCGCTGGCCGTCGCCCTTGCCGGGCGTACGTCCGTCGTCATCGCCCACCGGTTGTCGACCGTACGCGCGGCCGACCGCATCCTGGTCATCGAGGACGGCCGGGTCGTCGAGCAGGGCACGCACCACGAGCTGCTGGCCCAGGGCGGACGCTACGAAGAGCTCCACCGGACGCAGTTCGATGCCGGCGACCTCACCGAGGCAGTCGATCAACCCCTCCCGGGCTAACCCGATTATCTGGTAGCCTCACATTCAGATACCCTCAGTATCTGAATGTGAGAGGACGACATGACCCACTTCACCGACAAGGTCGCCGTCGTGACCGGCGCGGGCTCCGGCATCGGCCGGGCGCTGTCCGTCGAGCTCGCCCGCCGCGGCGCAAGGCTCGCCATCTGCGACGTCGACACCCACGGCCTCGCAGAGACCGAGGCGCTCGTCAGGCAGGCCGGGGCCGAGGTCAAGGCCGACCCGCTCGACGTCTCGCAGCGCGAGCTGGTGCTGGCGTACGCCGACGACGTGGCCGCCCACTTCGGCCGGGTCAACCTCGTGTTCAACAATGCCGGCATCGCGTTCACCGGCGATGTCGAGGAGATGTCGTTCAAGGACATCGACCGGGTCATGGACGTCGACTTCTGGGGTGTCGTCAACGGCACCAAGGCCTTCCTCCCGCACCTGGTCGAGTCCGGGGACGGTCACGTCATCAACATCTCGAGCATCTTCGGGCTGTTCGCGGTGCCGACGCAGAGCGCGTACAACGCCGCGAAGTTCGCGGTTCGCGGCTTCACCGAGGCGCTGCGCCAGGAGATGGTGCGGGACCAGCGCCCGGTCAAGGTCACCTGCGTCCACCCTGGCGGCATCAAGACCAACATCGCCCTCAACGCCCAGCAGGTCGAGGGCCGTGACCACGACAAGCTCGCGAGCTCGTTCGACAAGCTGGCTCGCACGTCTCCCGAGAAGGCCGCCAAGGTCATCCTCAAGGGTGTCGAGAACGACAGGGCCCGGGTGCTGATCGGCGCCGACGCGTGGGTGCTCGACGCGTTCGTACGTCTCACGGGCTCGGGCTACCAACGCGCGGTCACCGCCTTCAGCAAGCGGAGCGGGCTCTAACCCTCGAGCTCTTGCAGCGCCGACGGGCGCGAGCCCTCCGGCAGGGCGAGGAGGGTGCCCACGAGGGCCTGGGCGCACAGGTCGCGCACCTCGTCGCGACTCGTCTCGGTCGAGTCGAGCCACTGGTGGCAGGCGTTGCGCATGAAGTGCAGCCAGCTGCGGACGGCGATCTGCATGAGCTCGGAGGGCTGACCGGTCGGCTCGACCCCGGCAGTGATGCGATCCTGCTGGCGCTGCATGTCGTCCTCGATGATCGCCTGGATCTCGGGATCGGCCGACGCGGCGCCGTGGAAGATCGCCTTGACGCCCATCTTGTGGTCCTGGCAGTAGTCGAGGTACGTCTCGATGCCCTGGCGCAGCCGGTCCAGGATCGGCAGCGTCTCGTCCGGGGCCGTGAGCTCCATCATCCGTGTCGACTCGCGCCGGACCATCGCGGCGAAGAAGGCCCGCTTGGTCGGGAAGTAGTGGTAGAGCAGCCCACGCGAGACGCCCGCGACCTCGGAGAGCTCCTCGATGTGGACGTCCTCGTAGGACCGGTCGGCGAACAGCTCGGCGCCGAGCTCGAGGAGCTGGTCCTGACGCGCCTCGCGGCTCAGTCGGGTGCGGGTGGCCATGACGGACAGACTACTTGACACCGATTCAGCAGGGGCTAGTCTGACATTATTGGATTGTCGTTCAATAAGGAGCAAGCGTGCGCAACGACTGGTCAGGTCAGACGTTCCCACACCCGCCCGGCCGCAAGCCGGTCGTGGGTGACGTGTTCGGCGCGGACGTGAAGGCGCCGCTGCAGAGCACGATGCGGCGCGCCGAGGGCCTCGGGCCGATCTTCGAGCTGCACATCTTCGACCAGAAGTTCGTCTTCGTGACGGGGGCGGAGCTCGCGGCCGAGCTCGCGGACGAGTCGCGCTTCGCCAAGAGCCTGTCGCCGGCCCTCGTCGCCCTGCGCGAGTTCGCCGGGCAGGGGCTCTTCACGGCGTACAACGACGAGACCAACTGGGCGCTGGCACACGACCTGCTGCGGCCGGCGTTCACCAAGGCCGCGATGCAGCGCTATCACCCGATCATGCTGGCCGCGGCGCAGGAGCTGTTCGACACGTGGGACCGGGGTCAGGGTCGGGTCGACGTCTCGGCGGACATGACCAAGCTGACGATGGAGACCATCAGCCGGGCGGCGTTCAGCACCGACTTCGGATCATTCAGCCGGGCCGAGCCGCACCCGTTCATCCCGGCGATGATCGCGGCGCTCAAGGCCGGCCAGCGCAAGGGGTCGCTCAACGCGATGCCGGGCGCGGCGCTCATGGCCAGGCGGATCGACAGGAGGAACGCCCACCACCAGGCATACGTCGACTCGATGCTCGACGGCATCATCGCCGAGCGACGCAACGCCGACGAGGTCGATCACAGTGACCTGCTCGGCATCATGCTGCACACGCCGCACCCCGAGACCGGTGAGCGACTCGACGACCTCAACATCCGCCACCAGATCCTGACGTTCCTCGTCGCCGGGCACGAGACGACGTCTGGTGCGCTGTCGTTCGCGCTCTACTACCTGTCCCGTGATCCCGCGGTGCTGGCCAAGGCGCAGGCCGAGGTCGACCAGGTCCTCGGCCCGGACCGGGATGCGGAGCCGACGTTCGAGCAGGTCGCGAAGTTCCGCTATCTGCGCCGGGTGCTCGACGAGGCCCTGCGGCTGTGGCCCACGGCGCCCGCGTTCACCCGCAGCCCCCGCGAGACCACGGTGCTGAGCACGGGGCACACGATGCGCCCCGAGGACTGGGCGATCGTGGTCCTGCCGATGGTGCACCGCGACCCGGCGGTGTGGGGTGACGACGCGGACATGTTCGATCCCGACCGGTTCCTGCCGGAGAACTCGCGCGGCCGTCAGCCCCACTCGTACAAGCCGTTCGGCACGGGTGAGCGGTCGTGCATCGGCCGGCAGTTCGCGCTGCACGAGGCGATCCTGGTGCTGGCGCGGCTGTTGCACCGCTACGACATCGCCGGCGATCCGGACTACGAGCTGGAGATCGCTGAGCGGCTCACCCTGATGCCCAAGGGGTTCGAGCTGGCGATGACGCCCCGCACCCCCGCGGTGGCATCACCGGCTCAGGCGACGGATCAGGCCGAGCCGAGCGAGGTGTGCCCGGTGTCGTCGATCGACCAGCCGGGGTTCCAGGCGACCTCCCACGGGTGCCCGTCCGGATCGGCGAAGTAGGCGGAGTAGCCGCCCCACGGCTGCTCCTCGCCGGACTTGAGGATCGTGCCGCCGGCCGCCTCGGCCTGGGCGAGGACCTCGTCGACCTCGTCATGGCTGCGCGTGTTGAACGCCAGGCTCATGCCGCTGAACGTGGCTCCGGTGTCGGTGACGTGGGCGTCGTCGGCGAGGTCCTTGCGGGTCCACAGCGCGAGGACCAGCCCGTTGAGCTGGTAGAACGCGACCTCGTCCTCGGTGTTGCCCCGCGTCCAGCCGAGGCCGGCCTCGTAGAAGCGGCGCGCTCGCGGGAGATCGGCGACGCCGAGCGTGATCAGGCTGAGTCGTTGCTCCATACGTCCAACGCTAACGCCGGCTGCGGACGCGCACGATCCAGACCGCGGCGCCGATGCCGAGCACCAGCCCGAGTCCGGCGAGGAGCACAGGCCGGCTCGACTCGGGTTCGCCGGCGTCATCGGTGCGCACGGCCGGCTTGCGTACGTGGTCCGGTCGCAGTGCCATCGCCCCGTCGGTCGAGCTCGTCGACGCGACCTCCTCGACGGTGCAGGCATTGGTCCGCAGCTCGTCGTCGGCGCCGACCACGTACCGGTGACCGGGCCGCAGGTCGGCGTCGACGGAGCTGACCGTGTTGGGCTGGGTCTGCCCGGAGAGCACGCGCACCGTGAGGGGGAGGTCAGGCCCGGCCCACACCTCCTCCACCGTCATGGTCGTGTAGCCGCCCGACGTCTTGCCGGCGACGCCGAGGAAGATCGTCGGGGAGCCGGCCGGGCCCGCGCCGGCCGCGCACGAGGCGACGGCCGGCGACGAGGTGACCGACACGAAGGCGCCGACGAGCACGAGGGCGAGGATCCGCACAGCGAGCCGCATACCTCATGATGTCGGTGTCCGGGTGATTCGTCTCGCTTCTGCTCAGGCCAGAGCGCGAAGCGACTCGGCGAGCGGCGTCGTCGGACGGCCGATCAGCGAGCTGAGGTCGCCGGTCGCGAGCTCCAGCTCGCCCTGCTTGATCGACGCGTCGACCGCCACGATGAAGTCGACGAGGCCGGCGTCCAGGCCCACGGACGTCAGGATCGACGCCTGCTCCTCGGAGGACACGTTCGCGACCTCGACGGGTTTGCCGACGACATCGGTGAGCGCCGTGGCGAGGTCGGCCTGCGTCCAGGCGACGTCGCCGGCCAGCTCGTACACGCGCTTGACCGGAGCATCGGTCGTGAGAACGACCGCAGCGGCCTCGGCGAAGTCCTGTCGCGAGGCGCTCGCAACGCGGCCGTCGCCGGCGCTGGTCAGGACCGAACCGGTCGCAGCGGCCGTCTCGACGCTCGAGGCGTAGTTCTCGTGGTACCAGTTGTTGCGCAGCAGGACGTGGTCCACGTCCGTCGAGGCAAGGTACTGCTCGGTCTCGAGGTGCTCCGGTGCGACCGGGAGCGTGGACGTGTCGACCTGGGGTGCGCTCGTGTAGACCACGCGGGAGACGCCTTGGCTGATGGCGGCATCGATGACGTTGCGGTGCTGCTGTCCGCGCTTGCCGAACTCGTTGCCCGAGATGAGGAGCACCTGGTCGACGCCGGCAAGGGCGTCCGTGAGGGCGGTCGGGTCGTCGTAGCTCGCGATGCGTACCTCGACGCCCTTGGCGGCGAGCGGCTCGGCCTTGGCGGCGTCGCGGGCGATCGCGACGATCTGGTCGGGGGTCGTGCGCTGGAGCAGCGCGTCGACGACGAGGGTGCCCAGCTGGCCGGTGGCTGCGGTGACGGCGATGGTCATGGGTGGTTCCTTTCGGTTGGCGATGACCACGACCGTACACTAACCAATAGAAAGTGCAAACTCTGGGTAAGTACTAACGAAGTGCTAGCATGGCAACAACAGGAGGACGCACCATGGCTGAGGACCCGAGACGACCGTTCGACGTGTTCAATGGCGCGTGCCCGTCGCGCGAGGTGCTCGAGCACGTCACGAGCCGGTGGGGTTCCCTGACGCTCGCAGCGCTGAGCCCGGAGCCGGCCCGGTTCGGTGAGCTGCGCCGCTGCGTGGACGGCGTCAGCGACAAGATGCTGTCGCAGACCCTCAAGGCCCTCGAGGCGGACGGCCTGGTCGAGCGGCACGTGCAGTCGACTTTGCCACCCAACGTCGACTACCGCCTGACGCCGAACGGCGAGAAGGTCGCCGAGGCGGTCAAGGGGCTGATCCTGGCGCTCTACGGCGTGATGCCGCAGGTCATGGAGTCCAGGGCGCACTCCGCCTGAGTGGTCGTTGCCGGCGGACGGTCGCCGATCAGACGACTCCGGCGGCCTCGGCCACCTCGCGATAGGCCGCCGCGAGCGACTCGATCGTCTCGTGCGCGTTGAGCCCGCTCGGGTTGGGCACGACCCACAGCTGCGCGTCGCCGATCGTCTCCTCCTGGCGCCCAGCCCGTGCGAGCCGGCGCCCGAACGCGATGCGGTACGACGTGATGCCGGCGACCGCCACGACGCGTGGCCGGTGCTCGTCGACGAATGCCTCGAGTCGCGCCCGCCCCTCGACCAGCTCGGCGGCCCCCAGCTCATCGGCCCGCGCGGAGGCCCGCGCGACGATGTTCGTGATGCCGATGCCCCGACTCAGCAGGGCCGGCCTGGCGGCCTCCGGCGTCATCACATCCGGGGGGATGATCCCGGCGAGCCGAAGGGCGGGGTAGAACCGGTTGCCCGGCCGCGCGAAATGCAGTCCCGTCGCGGCGCTGACGAGGCCGGGGTTGATGCCGACGAACAACAGCCTCAGGTCATCGCCGACCAGGTCCGGGACGGTGCGGTCGGCGTACGAGAGCAGCTCCTCGCGGGTGAAGCCCATCGCGTGAAACTAGCAGGCGGGTGCTCGGTCGACCGTCATCCCTCGTCGAGGTCGGGGACCACGCGGTCTTCGTCGGGGACGATGCCCTCGTCCACGTCGTCCGGCCACGCGCTCTCGTTCTGCGCCGCGAGGTCGCCGTCCGGCACCAGGTGCCCGACGTCGTCCGGATCGCCCGGTACGTCGGGGTTCGGCACCTCCGGCTCACTGCCGGGGATGTCGACGTCCGGGTCGGGTTCTAGGGGTGGGACGGTCATGAGTCCTCCTGGAGTCGGTGCTTGCCGAGGGCGTACCCGCCGGGCGAGGTCGATAACGCCCGCAGGCGCAGGTCTGTCGGTGCGGTCTGCTGTGCGTAGCGACCCTGCGCCCCGGGTACGTCCATCTTCCGACCAAATGAACGGAGCACGCCATGACCACCGTCCCCAACGATCCTGTCTCGACGCCTCCTGAGGGCGAGCCCAGCCTCGACCCCGGCGCGCCGGCACCCGCGGAACCCAGCGGCGACCCGGACGCCGAACCGGCGGAAGCTGACCCCGAACCCCACGACGTCTGACGCGCCACCGGGCGCCGAGGCGCGGCAAGGTTCGCAGTTCGACCCGGTCGATACGATGAGTCCGATGCATGCCTCCGCTCCGCTCGACCCCATGCCGTCGTGGCTGCGCGTCTGCGTCAACTCGTGCCTGATCCTCGGCATTCTGGCGATGTTTCACGTCCTGGTGGACGATCCGGCCCACCTCCCGCATGACGCCACGGTCTCGAGCGTGATGCAGATGGACAGCCCGCACAGCCTGGCGGCCGGTCTCGACCTCGACGACCACCCGGACGGGGCGACGTCCGACTGCTGTGGCCTGATGATGCTGTGCCTCGCCATGATGATCGGCGCGAGCGCCTTCCTGGTCCTCCGTCGCCGCTCGTCAGATCGAGTGCTGTGGGAGCGCCCACCGCCATTCCGCCTCGGCACTGTCCTGCGGCTCCCGCCGTTCCAAGGCCTCACCCCGCTTCAACGCAGCTCGATCCTGAGGTGCTGAGGGGCGCTGTCGACGACTCGACCGCCCCGTACATTCAGCAACCCCTCAAGGAGAACCATGCGTATCAACCGTACTTTTGCGACCCTGCTCGCAGCCCTGCCCCTGGTCGCGCTCGCGGCCTGCTCGGACTCGGACGAGCCATCCGCGAAGGCGTTCAACGACGCCGATGTGTCGTTCGCGCAGGAGATGATCCCGCACCACCGCCAGGCCACCGAGATGGCGAAGCTCGCCGAGGACCGTACGTCCAGCCAGGAGGTGCTGGATCTCGCGTCCGGCATCATCGCCGCACAACAGCCGGAGATCGACACGATGACCGGCTGGCTCGAGTCCTGGGACGAGGACGTACCGGGCGAGTCCGGCGGCATGGAAGGCATGGATCATGGCTCGTCGTCCGACATGCCCGGGATGATGAGCGATGAGGACCTGTCCAGGCTCGAGTCGCTGTCCGGCCCGGCATTCGATGCCGAGTTCCTCACGATGATGATCGAGCATCACGAGGGCGCGATCGAGATGGCATCGACCGAGGAGGCCGACGGAACGTACCCGGACGCCGTCGCGCTGGCGAAGAAGGTCCAGAAGGACCAGGCCGCCGAGATCAAGAAGATGTCGGCGATGCGTCAGTCCTGACGCCGTGGCCCGGTCGCGCGAACCCTGCGCGGCCGGGCCAGGCGACGGTCCGTCGCGGGACGTCCGTATGCGGGAAGCCTTCGACGCCGAGGATCAGGCAGCCCGCTGAGATTGGCCGCGAACCTGCCGGGGTAGTGCAACGGCGTACGGGACGAGCGGCTCTCGTACGGACCGGAAGGAAACCCCATGTCGGGCACGCGTTGGCTGGCCGTGGCGTTCTTCCTGGCCTTTCTCGCGATCGGCACGACGATCGTCGTGGTGTCCGCCGCGCTCTCGGACTGACGCCCGGAAGTGGACCGGGCGGTTTCCGGCCGGCTCAGCTCATGGGGTTGTCGGCGCGAGCGGAACTGCCGAGGCCCAGGCCTGCGACAGGGCCTCGACCGTGATCACCTGCTCGCTCCCCGGCTCGAGGTCGGCGTCGAGCAGCTCGTCCCAGAACGGTCGATGCTGCTCGCAGCACAGGACCGCGGTGATGTTGCCGTGGACCGGGCTGCGGTGATGCGCGGCGTTGACCTGGACGTAGCGCTTCTCCGAGTCCATGGCGCGCCAGGCCAGGGCTGTCGGTTCGGGCAGCGTCGTGGCCCAGGCGAGGAGCTCAGAGGGGTCGTTCAGGTTGACGCTGACATCACCCACGATGTCCAGCGACCTGCTGATCCGGAGCAGCACCCCGATCTGGCGAGGGTCATCTGACGAATACATCTCATTCCTCCTCTCGTTGCTCGTCAGCGGCCCAGAAGGTGACGGTGGGCGGTCAGGGTCCGGAGATCTCGATCCGCCTGCGCTTGTGGCCTTCGCTCTTGTGCAGCGTCAGCCGAAGCACGCCGTCCTTGAGCGACGCCTCGGTGCGGTCGGCCTCGACATGTCCGGGAAGCGTCACCCGGTAGTCGAACCGGCCCGTGCGCCGGGTCTGCCGGCGAAGGACGCCGGTGCGCTCGCGCTCCTTGATATCGCCGCGGATCGACAGCTCGTTGTCCTTGAGCTCGACATCGATGTCCTCTCGCTTGACGTCGGGCAGCTCGGCCTCGACGACGAAGGTGTCGTCGGTCTCCTCGATGTCCACCGGTGGCGACCAGGCGCCGGTCGTGGGGGCGCCGCCGAAGGTGGACTCCAGGAGCCGTGACATGCGGTTCTGGATGTCATCGAGCTCCCGGAACGGGTTCCAGGAGGTCAACTCCTTGTCGTGGCGGTCGGACTCTGCCATGTCCACCGACCTCCCTTCTGATGTGGTGGGGCGTTCGCCTGCTGGGCGCAGGCATGAGCGCCGATGTCACAGGATCTGTTCCCATTTTTCCCCGCGCCAATCGCGCATGTGGCCTGAAGTGCGAGGCAATTCGCCGGACGCCAGGGCGACCGCGACCGTACGCTCGAGGCATGGCGGGGTTCCTCCTGCGTCATCGAGGAGCGGTCGCGACAGGCGTCGCCGCGGCGGCTCTCGTGCTGGTCGGGACTGCCCGCTGGGCGAGCGAGGACGGCACCTACGAAAGTCCCTGGCCGTCGATCCTCGCTCTCGCGTACTGCGCGGTCGCGGCCGGCCTGTTCACGTACCTGCGGACCGACCGAGCACGAGAAGCGCTGGACGGGGGGACTGGCTCGTCGCTGGCCGAGGCACAGGTCGTCGTCGCGGTGAGCCCGACCATCGTGGCGAGCGTTCTGCACCTCACCGGGACCGACGCCCGGGCCCTGTGGGTGGTCCTGGGTGTCACGGTCGTCCAGCTCCTGGTCTGGACGGGGTTCCCGAGGGGGCACCGCCGGACGTCAGGCGAGTGACACCAGGACGTCGAGCAGGGCGGCCGTGGGCGGTGGATCGGGCGGTTCGCCGTACGTCGCTGCGTACACATGCCTGGGCGCGCCCGGGACCTCGTACGCGTTGAGGTCGAGGTTGCGATGCGCTCGGAGTGCGAGTCCGGGGATCGTGGCGACGCCCATGCCGGCCGCCACGAGCGCCTGGATCGCGACCATGTCATCGGTCGTGTAGGCGATCTCGGGCTCGAAGCCCTCGCGGTTGCAGACCTCGACCAGATGGGATCGGCAGCGGAGACAGCCGGCGACCCAGCGCTCGTCGCGGTGCTCGGCGACCTGGCCACGATCGTCAGTCGTCAGCAGGTAGGTCGGGTCGTCTCGCAGATGGGTCAGTCGCAGGCCCGGGGGATCGGGCTCGGTCTCGTCGTAGCGGAAGACGATGGCCACGTCGACCTCGCCGGCCCGCAGCATCGCGATGGCCTCGGGCGGATGGGTGTCGACGAGGTCGAGCCGCAGTCCGGGATGCCGCGATGCCAGCTCGGCCGAGACCTCCGGCATCAGCGCGACGAGTGCCGACCCGAACACCGCGACGCGGACCCGGCCGGCGCTCAGTCCGACATGCGCGTCCAGCTCTGCCGACGCGGACTCGACCCGCCCGAGGATCTCTGTCGCCCGCTCCGCGAGGACCCGCCCGGCCTCGGTGAGCCGGATGCCACGCCCGACCCGCTGTAACAGCTTGGCCCCGGTCTCGGCCTCGAGCCGGGCGAGGTGGTGGCTGACCGAGGGCTGGGAGTAGTGCAGCTCGTTGGCCGCAGCCGTCACCGAGCCGTGACGAGCGACGGCGGCGAGGACCCGGAGGCGGTTGAGGTCGAGCATTCATCAACCATATCGATGATTCACCAGTCAAACTGGCATTAGACGTGATGAGTCAGCGGATCCATGCTGAAGGCATGAACCACACGACCTACCCCAAGCAGCCGGTCCGGACGGGCCTGCCCGAGCTCCTGGACGGCATCCGGGAACAGACCAGCCGAGACCTCGATCCTCGGCGTACGGCGTTGGCAGTGGCCGACGTCCTGCGAGAGCGCATGCCCGGTGTCGAGCTGCTCACCGAGCAGGAACGCATCGGCGACGCCGACGAGCTGGTGAGCCACGTGCTGCACACCGAGGCGACCTTCTCCGTCAAGGCCGTGGTGTGGCAGCCCGGGCAGATCACGCCGATCCACGATCATGTGGCCTGGTGCGCATTCGGCGTGCTGCAGGGCATCGAGTACGAGACGCTCTACCGCGACAACGGTGACCACCTCACCGAGATCGGCCGGGTCGAGAACGGCGTCGGCGAGGTCAGCGGCTTCGCACCTCCCGGCGACATCCACCGCGTGCACAACACCGGCGATGTCACCGCGATCTCGTTGCACATCTATGGCGCCGACCTGAGTGCCGACGGCGTGAGCATCCGCCGGGAGTACGACCTGCCGATCCGCTGACGGCGCCGTCACCCCACCAACCTGCACAGGATCTTCACGAGTCGACCCCGATTCCCGACCAGCGGCGCTCCTACGCTGAGGACATGACCGCACCTCGCCGCATCCTCGTCGTCGAGGACGAGCCCATCATCAACGGCGCGGTCACCGACCGGCTGGTCGCCGAGGGCTACGACGTCGTACGCGCGTGGGACGGACCGGGCGCGGTCGAGGCGTTCAACACCCACGACCCTGACCTGGTGCTGCTGGACGTCATGCTGCCCGGGTTCGACGGGCACGAGGTGTGCCGGCGCATCCAGGCCGTGCGGCCGGTGCCGGTGCTGATGCTCACGGCGCGGGACGACGAGGCGGACATCCTCGTCGGTCTGGCGGTCGGAGCCGACGACTACCTCACCAAGCCGTTCCGCATGCGCGAGCTCGTCGCGCGCGTCGCCGCGCTCCTGCGCCGGGTCGACCGTGCGGTCGAGCTCGCCGGCACGGGCATCGCCGACCTCGGCGACCTGCGCATCGATCCCGGCGCCCGGCGGGTGTGGACGGGCGACGACGAGGTGCACCTGACGCCGACCGAGTTCGACCTCCTGCTGTGCCTCGCGGAGAGCCCCGGCGTGGTGCTCACCCGCGAGCACCTGCTGGCCGAGGTGTGGGGTTGGCCGGACGCTTCGGGCACTCGTACGGTCGACAGCCACGTCAAGGCCCTGCGCGCCAAGATCGGTGCCGACCGGGTGCGGACCGTGCACGGCGTCGGGTACGCCCTCGAGGCCGGGACCGACCGGTGACCGCGCGACCCCTCGACCAGGTGCAGTCGGTCAAGGTCAAGCTCGGGCTGCTGGTCGCGGCCAGCGTCACCGTCGCGTCCATCGTGGCCACGATCGGCTCCGCCGGAGGCGTCCCGATCTGGCTCAGCATCCCCGTCACGATCGCGCTCGCGCTCGCCGTCACCCAGCTCCTTGCGGTCGGCATGACCTCCCCGCTGCGCGAGATGACCGCGGCCGCCAGGCAGATGGCAACCGGGGACCACTCCGTACGGGTCGCCGCGACGTCCAGGGACGAGATCGGCGAGCTGGCGCGGGCGTTCAACCGGATGGCCGAGGAGCTGGCCGGGGTGGACCGGCAGCGCCGCGAGCTGGTCGCCAACGTCAGCCACGAGCTGCGCACCCCGCTGGCCGCCCTGTGCGCGCTGCTGGAGAACCTCGCCGACGGCGTCGCGGATCCCGATCCCGAGACGCTTCGCGCCGCCCTCGACCAGGGGGAGCGGATGACCGCGCTGGTCACCGACCTCCTCGACCTGTCCCGTGTCGACGCCGGCAAGGCACCACTCAACCTGCAGGACGTCGAGGTCGGGCCGCTGCTGGAGGCCGCCGTCGCCGAGTTCCGGGTCGGTGGTCGCGACGTGACGTATGCCGTGCACGTCAGCCCGCCCGACCTCGTGGTCCAGGGCGACCCGGCCCGGCTGCGGCAGCTCGTCGCCAACCTGCTGGACAACGCGTCACGACACAGCCCGCCGGGCGGGACCGTGACATTGCGCGCAGACGTCTTCGGCGATCACTGGCACCTCGTGGTCGCCGACCAGGGCCCAGGTGTCGCGCCCGCGCACCGCGATCGTGCCTTCGAGCGGTTCGGGACGCTTTCCGACGTCGACGGGGGCGGCGGAACCGGCCTCGGGCTGGCGATCGCCCGCTGGGTCACCGACCTGCATGCCGGAACGATCGGCTTCGCGAATCCGGGGCCCGGTGAGCCCGGTGCACGTGTGCTGGCCGACCTCCCGCGCAACCCCACGTCTGCCCGTCCGAAGGAGAGCCCCATGTCCGAGTCGACAGCAGGTCCCATCCCGGCGCCGCTCCCGCGATACGCCGCGCCAGCCATGCCGTCACTGACCGACAGCACGTTCGGTGACTTCTGGCCGGACGCGGGTGTGCCCGGCAACGTACGCGTGCTGCTCGGCGCGCTGGGCGTCGGCGTGCTTGCCGGTGTGCTGATCCCGTTCCGCGACCACGGGCTCGCGGTGTTCCTCGTGCTGGTGGCGGCCGGAGCCGTCCTGCTGACCGCGAGCCGGAACAGGCGCGACCCGTTCACGCTGGCCTGTGCAGGGCTGTGCCTGGCACTGTCGACGATGGTCCTCCTCAGGGATGCCGAATGGATCGTGGCGCTCTGCCTCATCGCCGGCGCCGGGGTGTGCGCCATTGGGCTGGTCCGCGGTCGCAACCTGCTGTCGTACGTCCTGGCGGGGGTTGCGTGGCCGCTCGCCGGTCTGCGCGGAATGCCCTGGCTCGGTCGCACGCTGCGGCTCGTCACGGGCAAGGGTGGTGGCGCGGCGCTCGTACGCACGGCGCTGATCTCGGTGCTCGGGGTGACGGTGTTCGCCCTGCTGTTCGCCTCGGCAGATGCCCTGTTCGCGGAGTGGGCCGACGCGATCGTCCCCGACATCGGGTCTGCCGAGTTCGCCCTCCGCGTGTTCGTCGCGGTGTTCGTCGGCGGCATCGTGCTGGCCGGCGCGTACCTGGCGCTCAACCCGCCCGAGGTCAATCGGGGCGAGCGTACGGCCCGCCCGGTGGCGCACCGGTTCGAGTGGTTGGCGCCCGTGCTGGTCGTCGATGCGGTGTTCGCCGTGTTCCTGGTGGCGCAGGCGACGGTCGTCTTCGGTGGCCACGACTACCTCAGGCGTACGACCGGGCTCACGTATGCGGAGTACGTCCACCAGGGCTTCGGGCAGCTCACCGTGGCGACCGCCCTCACGCTGCTGGTCGTGTGGGCGGCGTCGCGCAAGGCGCCCAGGGAGACGCCGTCCGACCGGGCCTGGATCCGTGGATCCCTCGGCCTGCTGTGCGGGTTGACGTTGGTCGTCGTCGCGTCGGCGTTGTACCGGATGCACGTCTACCAGGACGCATATGGCTTCACCCGGTTGCGCCTGCTGGTCGACGTATTCGAGGGCTGGCTGGGCCTGCTGGTGCTGGCGACGCTCGCCGGAGGGTTCGCGTTGCGCGCGATGTGGCTGCCGCGGTTCGCGCTGTTCAGCGGGGTGGCGATGCTGCTCGGCCTGGCCGTCCTCAACCCCGATGCGTGGATCGCGCAGCAGAACATCGACCGCTTCGAGACGACGGGCAAGGTCGACTGGACGTACCTGCAGGGGCTCTCCGAGGACGCGGTCCCGGTGCTGTCGACACTGCCGCCGGAGCTCGTCGGGTGCGCCGTGTCGCTTGACGGCCGGACGCACGACGACTGGCTGGAGTGGAACGTCGGCCGGTCGCGGGCGCGCTCGACGATCGAGGCGCATGCTGGCGACTGGGACACGCCTGCGAGCTGCCCCGGCCAGACCGATCGCTGAGTCGCCGTCGTGAGCCCTGTGCGGGCGTACCGTTGAAGGGGAGAAGGGTGGCCGTGATGGCGAAGAAGTCCGGGGGTGCGAAAGGCCGTGTCTGGCTGGCCGTCGTCGCGATGCTCCTGGTGAGCGCGGCTGCCTGTGACGAGGGCGGAGACGACTCGCCGCGGCCGACCGAGCCCACCGCCACGTCCGAACCCGCGCCCACGACAACGGCGCCGGGCGCGATCACGCAGCAGGAGGCCGCCACCGTGGTGTGGCCCGATCCCGCCGGCGAGCTCCGCTACAACGACCCGATGACTGCTGTGGCTGGCTACGCCGAGGAGCTCATCGGATTCGACGCCCCCGCGTACGGCGAATTCATGCCGGGCGACTCGCGCTCCGGTGAGGTCGAGCTGCGCGCGACGGCCAGGGGCGCGGTGACGACCGTGCTGGTCCGCCAGATGGGTGACGGAAACTGGTACGTCCTCGGGTCGTCGACACCCAACATCGAGCTCGAGACGCCGGCCGCCGGCGCCTCGATCGACGATCCGCTGTCCCTCGCCGGGCGAGCCCGTGCGTTCGAGGGCACGGTGCAGGTGTCCGTCTTCGAGCTCGGCGGCGCGAGACCCGTCGGAGAGGGATTCGTCACCGGCCGCGGCGACGGCGTCCTCGGCGCGTTCAGCGACGAGGTGCGGTGGGACAACCCGGGCACGGGTCGCGGCGTCCTCGTCCTCTACACCGAGAGCGCCGAGGACGGCTCGGTCTGGGAGGCCATGTCAATCCCGGTGACCTTCGCCGGCTGACCGCGCGGGCCCGCCACAACGCCCTAGCTCTGACGCGCCGTCCGGCGGTGACTTGGCGTCCAAACGCGGGTCGCGAGTGGACGCTGAGTCACCGCTCGAGGGTCAGGCGTACGAGACGCCCGTCGCGTGCAGCGGGCAGTAGCCGAAGGGGTTCTTGACCAGGTACTGCTGGTGGTAGTCCTCGGCGTAGTAGTACGTGTCGAGCGGCAGGATCGACGTGGTGATCTCGCCGTAGCCGGCCTCGGTCATGCGCACCTGGTACGCCTCGCGGGACGCCTCGGCCTGCGCCTGCTGCTCGGGCGTCGT
>NZ_JAKFCB010000239.1:0-7430 GCF_036676885.1 Aeromicrobium sp. | reverse complement strand
GACGACCCGCAGAAGGTCGGCACGCCGATCTCCGACATCCTCGCGGGGATGTACGGCGCGTACGGCGTCATGGCGGCCCTGCACGAGCGCGAGGCGACCGGTGTCGGCACTGTCGTGCGTACGTCGTTGCTGGCAGCGACCGTCGGCGTGCACGGGTTCCAGGGGACGAGGTGGACCGTGGCCGGCGAGGTCGGCCAGGCGCAGGGCAACCATCATCCGTCGATCTCGCCGTACGGGCTGTTCCGCTGCCGCGACGGTGCCGTGCAGATCGCCGTGGGCAGCGAGGGGCTGTGGCACGACCTCTGCGAAGGGTTCGGCCTCGATCCCGCGGCGCCCGGTATCGCGACGAACCCTGAGCGGGTCGCCCAGCGCGAACGCGTCGTCGAGATCGTCGAGAAGGCGTTCGCCGAGTGGGACGCCGCCGACCTGCTCGACCGGCTCGACGTGATCGGCATCCCGGCCGGCAAGGTGCGCACGATCGACGAGGTCTACGCGTGGGAGCAGACCGCGAGCCAGGGGCTGCTGATCGACGTCGAGCACAGCACGCTCGGTAGGTTGACCCTGCCGGGGCCTCCGCTGCGGTTCTTCGACGCCGACGGTGGCGAGGTGACGGTGGCCTCGCACGACTCTCCGCCCGTGCTGGACGAGAATGGTGACGACATCAGGGCCTGGCTGAAGGAGACGGCATGAGTGAGCGCCAGCTGGAGGAGACCGCATGAGCGATCGGCTGATGGCCCAGGAGCTGCTCGATCTGGTGCTCGACGAGGGCTCGTTCGAGTCGTGGGACCAACCGGTCGACCACTCGGGCCTCGATCCGAAGTACCGGCAGGAGCTCGCCGCGGCGGCCGAGCGGGCCGGCACCGACGAGTCGGTTCTGACCGGTCGCGGGCTGATGCACGGCCGGCCGGTGGCGGTGCTCGTCAACGAGTTCCGCTTCCTCGCGGGTTCGATCGGGCAGGCGGCGGCTCAGCGGATCGTGTCGGCCGTACGCCGGGCAACCGCCGAGGGGATTCCCCTGCTGGCGACCACGGCGTCCGGCGGCACCCGGATGCAGGAGGGCACCCCTGCGTTCGTGCACATGGTCGACATCTCGCGGGCGATCATGGACCACCGAGCGGCGGGACTGCCGTACCTCGTCTACCTGCGGCATCCCACGACCGGCGGGGTGTTCGCCTCGTGGGGATCGCTGGCGCACGTCACGGTCGCCGAGCCGGGGGCACTCATCGGGTTCCTCGGACCCAAGGTCTACGAGCTCATGGAGGGCAAGCCGTTCCCGCCCAACGTCCAGACCGCCGAGAACCTCGCCGATCGGGGCATCATCGACGCCGTCGTCCTGCCCGACGAGCTGCCGCTCCTGGTCGATCGCGCGCTCAGCCTGCTGATCGACCCGCCGAAGCCGCAGACCCGCGAGCTGCGCACCGGCGAGGTCACCCGCAAGCGATCGGCGTGGGAGTCGATCCAGATCACGCGTGGTCGGCATCGCGCCGGCGTGCGCGAGGTCCTGCGATACGGCAGCGACGCGACGCTGCGCCTGCAGGGCACCGAGAAGGGTGAGCGCGACAGCGCCATGATCGTGGCGATGGCCCGGATCGACGGCCAGCCCTGCATCGTGATCGGGCAGGACCGTACGACCCAGACGCGCTTCAAGCCCATGGGCCCGGCCGCGCTGCGCGAGGCCCGCCGCGGGATGCGACTGGCCAACGAGCTGCGGCTGCCGCTGGTGTCGTTCATCGACACCCCCGGCGCCGAGCTGTCGCCGGAGGCGGAGCAGGGCGCGATCGCCGGCGAGATCGCTCGCTGCATCTCATGGATGTCGACGATGCGGGTGCCGACGGTGTCGGTCATCCTCGGCCAGGGCTGCGGCGGTGGAGCGCTGGCGCTGCTGCCGGCCGACGTAGTCATCGCGGCGGAGAATGCGTGGCTGTCGCCGCTGCCCCCGGAGGGCGCCAGCGCGATCGTGCACGGCGACCTCGACCACGCCGCCGAGATGGCCGAGGCGCAGCGGGTCAGCGCGATCGACCTGTTCGAGAACGGCACGGTGCACCACATCGTCGCCGAACCCGAGGGCGACACGCCTGAGCTGTTGGCGCAGGCGATCGCCGCCGAGGTCGGGGCGCAGCTCGTGGCCCTGCGGGCCAGATGAGCATCCTCGAGCTGGCCGAGCGGGCCGCGGCCGTCGACGGTGTCGAGCCGTTCAACGAGGCGAGCGTGTTCGCGCTCAGGGATCGCTCGCCCGCGCGGGTCCTGGTGCAGCACACGGAGCCCGACGGCACGATCTCGGCGGCGGCGTTCGCGGTCGGTGACGCACCCGTCGAGCTGGTCGTCGACCCCGCACATCGGCGCGCCGGCAAGGGCCGCCGCATCCTCGACGAGCTCCTGGCCGACGGCGAGGAGCGCTACTGGGCGCACGGCGACCTCCCGGCGGCCCAGGCGCTGGCGGCCTCCGCGGGTCTGACCGCCGAGCGCACCCTGCTGGTCCTCCGGCTGACGTTCGACGGGCCACCGGCACCCGAGCGCGTACCCGACGACATCACGATCCGGTCCTACACGCCCGGCGACGCCGAGCAGATCATCGCGGTCAACGCGCGAGCGTTCGCCCACCACCCGGAGCAGGGCGCGATGGACGCCGAGGACTTCGGCCGGCGTACGTCCGCTGCGTGGTTCGATCCTGCAGGGCTGTTCGTTGCCGAGCGCCAGGGGCGGATCGTCGGGTTCCACTGGACGAAGGTGGAGGACATGGTCGGCGAGGTCTATGTCGTCGGCATCGCCCCGGAGGCACAGGGTGGCGGGCTCGGCACGGCGCTCACGGCTCGCGGGCTGCGGCACCTGTACGAGCGGGGGCTCCCGGTCGTCGACCTCTACGTCGAGGGTGACAACGCCGCCGCCCTCAAGGTCTATCGCAACCTCGGCTTCCAGGACTGGAAGAAGGACGTCCTCTACGCCCGCTGAGGATGGGGGTTCCCGTCCGCCCAGGAGAGGGTTGCGGACTACCCGCGAGAGCATTCTGGCGCCACCGGTGACGGCAACCCTCTCGTGAGTGCGCGACTTCCCTCTCGTCAGTGCGCGACTTCCCTCTCGTCAGTGGACGGGAACCCGAGCGTCAGGTCAGGTTGCGTTGGAGGGCGGCGGCGGCGCGGCGCATCGCGCGGGGGGCGGAGGTGCCGACGCCGACCATGTTGGCGAACGAGTGGATCAGGCCCTCCTCGCAGACGTACTCGACCGGTACGCCGGCCGCCCGCAGCTTGTCGGCGTACGCCTTGCCCTCGTCGAGCAGCATGTCGAAACCGGCCGTGACGAGGTAGGCCGGCGCGACGCCCGTGACGTCCTGGTGCAACGGCGACAGGCGCGGATCGGCCCTGTCCTCGTCACCGAGCAGATAGCTCTCCTCGCCGAGATCCATGAACGCCTTGGTGAGGTAGAACCCCTCGGCGTACGTCTTGCGGCTCCCACCGGTGGTGAGGAAGTCGGTCACCGGATAGATCAGCAGCTGGAAGGCCGGCTGGATTCCCGCAGCCTTGACTGCATGCTGCGCGACGAGCGCGGCGAGGCAGCCGCCCGCGCTGTCGCCGCCGACGGCGATGCGGGTGGCGTCGATCCCGATGCCCTTGGCGTGCTCGGTGATCCACGTCCACGCGGCCCAGGCGTCCTCGAAGCCCGCAGGGAACGGCGCTTCCGGTGCGAGCCGGTAGTCGACCGCGATGACCCTGACCTGAGCCTCCTCGGCGAGGAACCGGCACACCGCGTCGTGGCTGTCGAGGTCGCCATAGATCCACGCACCGCCGTGGAAGAACACGAGCGCCGGTGCGTCGCCGGTGAGCCCGCGCGGGGTGTAGAAGCGCAGCGTCAGCGGGCCGCCGGGCCCGTCGATCGTCCTGTCGGTCACGGCGCCGATCGGCGGGGAGCCACCCACGACCTTCGCGTCGTCGACGACCTTCGCCCGGCCCTTCCGGATCGGCAAGGTCTCCGCGGCCGGGCCCTCGATGCGCTGGAGCCGCAGCAGCAACTGCATCTCGGGGTCGAGAGTCCGGCCGTCGATCACGACCGGAGCTCCCGCGAGGCGCCGGACCACCGGCCTGGGCAGCTTGAGGATCGAGCGGGCACTGACCCCGCGAGCGGTACCGGCCAGCTGGGCCACGAGCGACATGGTGGTCAACGTAGCGCATCCGGGTCCGTTCAATCCGCGTTCATCTTGGCCTGTCAAAGTAGTCATGTGGAGACCCATGACATGGCCGTCGCCGACCTCGAGGCGCCGGCGTCGCCTGACGAGTTCGACGTCGACCCGCCGTTCAACCCGGCGGACAGCGCGCTGCCGCACGACCGGTTCCTCGACCGCGAGCTGTCATGGATCGCGTTCAACGCCCGCGTCCTCGAGCTGGCACAGGACGACTCGCTGCCGCTGCTGGAGCGCGTACGCTTCGCGGCGATCTTCGCGAGCAATCTCGACGAGTTCTTCATGGTGCGCATCGCGGGCCTCAAGCGCCGCATCGCCGCCGGCGTCGCGGTGCCGTCCGCCAGCGGCCTGAACCCCCGCGACGTTCTCTCGCGCAGCCTCGCGGCGAGCCAGGAGCTCATGGTCGAGCACGCCGAGATGTACCACCAGGAGCTCGTGCCCGCCCTCGCGAAGGAAGGCGTCGAGCTGCTGCACTGGGACTCGCTGCGGCCCTCCGAGCAGGAGCAGATCAGCGCGTTCTACCGCGACCGGGTGTTCCCGATCCTGACGCCGCTGGCCGTCGACCCGGCCCACCCGTTCCCTTACATCTCCGGGCTCTCGCTCAACCTCGCCCTCGTCATGCGCAACCCCGACACCGGCAAGGACCACTTCGCGCGGGTCAAGGTGCCGCCGATCATCAACCGGTGGATGGAAGCCGACCCGGGCCGCTTCGTGCCACTCGAAGAGGTCATCGCGGCCCATCTCGACCTGCTGTTCCCCGGCATGGAGCTCATCGCCCACCACGCCTTCCGGGTCACCCGCAACGAGGACCTCGAGGTCGAGGAGGACGACGCCGAGAACCTGCTGAAGGCCCTCGAGAAGGAGCTGCTGCGGCGCAAGTTCGGCCCGCCCGTACGTCTGGAGGTCGAGGAGTCGATCGACCCCGGCGTGCTCGACCTGCTGGTCTCGGAGCTCGGCATCAGGGTCGACGAGGTCGTACGCCTGCGGGGTCCGCTCGACCTGCGCAGCCTCAACGAGATCGCCGACCTCGACCGGCCGGAGCTCAGCTACGAGCCGTTCGTGCCCGGCACCCACGAGCACCTCGCCGAGGTCGAGACGGCCAAGCCCGCCGACCTGTTCAGCGCCCTGCGCAAGCGCGACGTGCTGGTGCACCACCCCTACGACTCGTTCGCCACGAGCGTGCAGCGCTTCATCGAGCAGGCCGCCGCGGACCCGCACGTGCTGGCGATCAAGCAGACCCTCTACCGGACGTCGGGCGACTCCCCCATCATCGACTCGCTGGTCGACGCCGCCCGCGCCGGCAAGCAGGTCCTGGTGCTCGTCGAGATCAAGGCCCGCTTCGACGAGCAGGCCAACATCCGCTGGGCCCGCAAGCTCGAGCGGGCCGGCTGCCACGTCGTGTACGGCCTGGTCGGGCTCAAGACCCACTGCAAGCTCGCGCTCGTCGTACGGGACGAGCCCGACGGGCTGCGCCGCTACGCCCACATCGGCACCGGCAACTACAACCCCAAGACCGCGCGCCTCTACGAGGACTTCGGCCTGCTGACCGCCGATCCCGACATCACCCACGACCTCACGGACCTGTTCAACAACCTCTCGGGGTTCGCGCAGGACTTCTCCTACCGCAGGCTGATGGTCGCCCCCGCGGGCCTGCGCGACGGCATCATCGAGCGGATCGACACCGAGATCGCCCACCAGGCGGCGGGACGACCGGCGGGCATACGCATCAAGGTCAACTCCCTGGTCGACGAGGCCGTGATCGACAAGCTCTATGAGGCATCCCGTGCGGGCGTGCAGGTCGACCTCGTCATCCGCGGCATCTGCACACTGCGACCTGGCGTGCCGGGCCTGAGCGAGAACATCCGGGTCCACAGCATCCTCGGCCGTTTCCTCGAGCACAGCCGGATCTACTGGTTCGCCGGCGGAGGCGAGCCCGAGGCGTGGATGGGCTCGGCCGACCTCATGCACCGCAACCTCGATCGCCGCGTCGAGGTGCTCGTACGCGTACCGACCGCGGCGCACACCGAGAAGCTCGGCGAGCTGCTCGCCCGTTCGGTCGACCCTGAGACCACGTCGTGGCGCCTCGGCCCAGACGGCCAGTGGACGCGCCACATCGGATCGTCGGACCTGCAGTCGGTGCTGATCGAGCGCGCCAAGGCTCGCCGCAGCCGCTGAGCCTGTTGCCCTTTGCACGATCGCGCGAGCGTTCAGCGACAGCGGTCCTACGAACCGCAGCCGGCGAACAGGAGGGGACCGTCGCCGGTCATGTAGGCCGTGCTGTCCGGGTCGTGCCTGAACCGCAGGAGCGCGACACTCCCCCGTACGGATGACGAGCGCAGCACGAGCGACTCCTCGATCCGCCCGGAGCGCCCGATGAAGGGACCCGAGACGAGCGCGGTGCGTACACGAAGCTGCTGCGCCGCTGCGGTCGGCGAGCTGAACCCGAGGGCGAACCGCATCGTCTCGCTGGTCTTCGAGCCGGCATCGAGGGCGCGACCCGTGAACTCCGGCTCGACCAGGGTGCCGGCCCGGTCGATCGCGGCACGAGCCTGCGCCTGGACGTCGGCGCCGGCGCCCTCGAGCGAGGTCGACTGGCACGTGAACCCGCCGGACTGCAGCAGCGCGCTGTCGGCCCCGGCCAGCGTCGTCGCGACGTCGGCCGCGCTCCGCACGCTCAGCAGCGACGGCGCGTCGCGGTCGATCGTCTGCAGGACCGTCAAGACGTACGCCGGGCGATCCGCAGCGACCAGCAGGCGCTGGCGGGGCACCAGCGTGATCGCGCGCAGCGCCGAGCCGAGCTCGGACCGCGCGGCGGAGCTCTCCGCCTCGAGGGTCCACACCTCGCCGTCCCGCGAGTAGCCCAGCTCTCGCAGGTGCGACCGCACGGATTCGAACGACACCGTCTCACCGAGTCGTACGACCATGGCGGCGCCGTCCTGCGCCTGCCCGTACGCCTCCCAGTCGAGGTCGGCGGGCGACCAGCCGTAGGCGTCGTGCATCTCCTCGGCGTACTGGCCGATGACCGAGCGGGTCGAGAGGTCGCGGAGCGCGGCGTCGTCGGTCAGGACGGCCCGGCCGGTCGCGGTCGATGTCGAGCCGACCCCGAGAACCCGCCGGACCCGCGACCAGTCCGTGAAGCCCGCAACCTGGGTGTCCGCGGGCAGCGAGTCGAGCGCCGACGTCATGGCCGAGCGGGAGTCCGCAGAGACCTCACCACCGGCCCAGCGCCCCCCGACGACCGCGGCGGCGATGACGAGCA
>NZ_JAKFCB010000238.1:0-5668 GCF_036676885.1 Aeromicrobium sp. | reverse complement strand
ACCGCCGGCGCCGGGCAAGGAGATCCACGTGCTCTCTGACACCACCCCCGCCCAGCACCACTGACCCACGGGCACAACCCCGCTGGGAGTGACGATCTGCAGGCTGGCGTCGGCGTGTCGCCTGCACATCGTCACGCCCAGGGTGGCTTGGGTCAGTCCCAGCGTCGGCCGGGTTCCCAGCGCCACCACCAGTCCGGTTTGTCCAGCGTCCAGGATCGGTCGGTCTGGCGAGCCGCGTCCCGGTGTGCAGCTCGGATGCGTGCAACCGTCTCCCAGCGATCCTTGTGGTCCAGAGCCGTGACCCGGCACACGACGGCGTTCGTACGCTCGAAGCGCTCCTCACGCCGATCGTCGTCAGTGTGTTGCTCTGCCTGGCGATGATGTGCGCCGTCCGACTCGATGACGAGCCCCGTCTCAGGATCGATCAGGTCCGCGACACCGAGCAGATCGCCGGCGAGGTCGAAGACGGGAGCGTTCTGCAGCAGGCCTTTGATGTCCGCGTCAAGGGTTGCCAGCAACCGCGTTCGTGTCTCCCAAGGACTCGCCGAACGATCCGTCGCCAGGGAGAGCGCGTTTCGGACCCGCACGATCCCACGTGTCTTGTGATGACGTTCGACCAGACGGTGGACGTTGGCGAGTGTCGTGCGCGCCTGGGAGACGACGCGGGATACGCCCATGTCGATGATCACGGCGGCCTCGCGGACACTGCGTGCGTCCAGTGCTTGGTCGTAGACCGCGCGCGCGAGCGTCGTGACCGGCACGTTGTCGAAGACAAGTGTCTCGTCCGGAAGCATGGACCGGCGGGTGGCCCGAATCCCACGGCGATGGCGATGTTGGCCACCGCCCGGCGACGCCAACGTGACGGGCAGCTCGTTGCCGTGGGGGTCATTCCCGTCGAGCATGACGTTGCCCTGCCAACGAGCAGATGCCCACCCCGTCAGGACACTGCCGGCCGAGAGGATGGGGAGGGCGTGCTGCACACGAACAAGTGGATCGTCGGGATCCAGATGGTCGGGAGCAACCACGCCGTGGTGAGGATGAGTCCAGGGGCTCTTGGAGAGACTCCACCGCGTCTGCTCGAGCTGGAGGGCGTCGCGACGTGTCATGGGTCGAAGGTCAGGCATCCAGCCAAAGTGGCCTCAGGCCGAGAACCGCGCGACTCGATCCCGGGTCGCTGTGGACAGTCATCTCGCGTCCACAGCCATCCCCCCGCTGGGAGTGACGATCTGCAGGCGACACGCCGAAGCGGGCCTGCAGAACGTCACTCCCAGGGGGGGTGAGTGGGTTAGAAGGCGGCTTGGGCCTTCAGGGCGCGGGCGAGGTCGTCACGGCCCTCGGACACGTACCGCGTCGCCGCCGGGTTGGCGCTCGTCGACGAGAGCCACGCATCGACCTTGTCGAGGCTCGCCTTCGACGGGTTCGCCGACGGGAACAGGTGGATCAGCGCGACCTGCCCGATCCACACGCCCATGTCCTCGACGATCGTGTCAGCCATCTCGAGGTAGCGGTCGACGTACGGCTCGAGGACCTCGGCCTGGCCCGCGACCTGGAACGCCATTGCCGCCTGACGCCGGGTCTCGTTGGGCGTCGACGGATCGACGGCGGCGATCTGCCACGCCTCGGCCTTCGCCTCGGCGAGGGGCCGGATCGCCCGCGCCGCGACGGCGTTCTCCTGGCCGGAGATCGTGTTGTCGCGCTGGAGCTCGGCGGCGATCTCGGCGTCGTCCGCGGCACCGATCCGGGCGAGCGCCGTGACGATCGTCCAGCGCAGGTCCGTGTCGACCGAGAGTCCGTCGAGCCCGCCGTCGAGGATCTCGCGGAGCCGCTCAGGACCGGAGGCGGCCGAGGCGTATGCCCGTACGAGCGCGAGCTGGTGGTCGCTGCCGGGCTCGGCGGCCTCCATCAGCGCGCGTACGCCGGACTCCCAGCGCTGCTTGAGCTCGGGCCGGGCGGCATCGGAGGTGTAGAGGTTGACCGCGCTCGACCCCTGACGGAGCAGCGAGCCGACCGCCGTGAGGTCGGTCTCCGAGCCCACACCGGCCAGCACCAGCGTGACGAAGTCGGACGACGACAGCTCGGCGTCACGCGTCATGTCCCACGCCGACCCCCAGCACAGCGCGCGGGGGAGTGACTCCTCGAACGTCGCGATGCTCTCGATCAGCGTCGCGAACGAACGCTCGTCGAGCCGGATCTTGGCGTATGTCAGGTCGTCGTCGTTGAGCAGGATCAGGTCGGGCTGCTTGGTGTCGAGCAGCTCGGTGATCGGCGTCGACGCGCCGCGGATGTCGGTCTCGACCCGCTCCGTGCGCACCAGCTTGCCGTCGACCCGGTCGTACAGGCCGATCGCGATGCGGTGGCGACGCAGCGTCGGGTAGGCCTCGATCGCGGACTGCTCGACCGAGAACGACGTGAAGTACCCGTTGTCATCGGTCTCGAACTCCGCGCGCAGCGTGTTGACGCCCGACGTCTGGAGCCACTCGTCGGCCCACGCGCCGAGCTCACGACCCGATGCCGCCTCGAGCTCAGCGAGCAGGTCCTTGAGCTCGGTGTTGCCGTAGGCGTACTTGCCGAAGTACGCACGCAGGCCGCTGAAGAAGTCCTTCTCGCCGACCCACGCCACGAGCTGCTTGAGCGCCGACGCGCCCTTCGCGTACGTGATGCCGTCGAAGTTGGCCTCGACCGCGCGCAGGTCGTAGTTGTCGGCCGCGATGGGGTGCGTCGACGGCAGCTGGTCCTGGCGGTAGGCCCAGTTCTTGCGCGCGTTGGTGAAGCTCGTCCACGAGTCGGTGAACCGCGTCGCGTTGGTCGCCGAGTGCGAGGCGGCGAACTCGGCGAACGACTCGTTGAGCCACAGGTCGTCCCACCACTTCATCGTCACGAGGTCGCCGAACCACATGTGCGCCATCTCGTGCAGGATCGTGTTGGCCCGCTGCTCGTACGCTGCGACGGTCTGCCGGCTGCGGAAGATCATCTCGTCGCGGAACGTCACCGCGCCGGCGTTCTCCATCGCGCCCATGTTGTACTCCGGCACGAACAGCTGGTCGTACTTGCCGAACGGGTACGCCATCTCGAACGCACCCTCGAAGAACTCGAAGCCCTGCTTCGTGACGAGGAAGATGTCGTCGGCGTCGAGGTGCTCGACGACCGACTGGCGGCAGAAGATGCCGAGCGGGATCTCGTCGTACACCCCGCGGTAGGAGTCCGTCACCGAGACGTACTCGCCGGCGATCAGCGCGGTGATGTACGTCGACATGCGCTTGGTCGGCTCGAAGTGCCACGTGGCCGTCCCCTCGCCGGCCGCGACGGGCTCGGGCGTGGGGGAGTTGGACACGACGGCCCAGCCGGACGGCGCCGTGACGTGGAACGTGAAGACGGCCTTGAGGTCAGGCTGCTCGAACGTCGTGAACACCCGCCGCGCATCCGGCACCTCGAACTGCGTGTAGAGGTAGACGCGCTGGTCGACGGGGTCGACGAAGCGGTGCAGGCCCTCGCCGGAGCGGGAGTAGGCGCAGGTGGCGTCGACGACGAGCTCGTTGCTCTCGGCGAGGCCGGAGAGGGCGATGCGGTTGTCGTCGTAGGCCGACACGTCGACCGCTGCGCCGTTGAGCGTGATCGATGAGATCTCCGCATCGACGAGGTCGACGAACGTCGAGGCCCCGGGCGTCGCGCCGAACCGGATCGTGGTGATCGAGCCGAAGCGGGTGTCGGAGTCGAGGGTGAGGTCGAGCTGCACGTCATACGTCTCTGTGGAGACGATCGACGCGCGCTCGCTGGCTTCTTCGCGGGTGAGATTTTTACCAGGCATGAGCGCCATGGTTTCACGCTCTCGTCACGCGGACGAGGGGGGTGGAATGGAATATCTCGGGCAGGATGGAGGCATGACGATCCCGTTCGCCCAGTCCGAACGCTCGACGATCGGCATCGAGTGGGAGCTCGCCCTCGTCGACGCGGACTCCGGCGACCTCCGCCAGGTCGCGCAGACCGTGCTCGACGCGGTCGCGCCGGCCGGTGGCGGCGAGCATCAGCACATTCGCCAGGAGCTGCTGCTCAACACCGTCGAGATCGTCTCCGGCGTGTGCCACACGGTCCGGGAGGCCGGCGCCGACCTCGACCGTGCGATCGACGAGATCCGGGCCGTGACCGACCCACTGCGGGTCGAGCTGATGTGCGCCGGCACGCACCCGTTCGCCGCGTGGGACCACCAGAAGGTCACGGACAAGCAGCGGTACGCCACGTTGATCGACCGTACGCAGTGGTGGGGCCGGCAGATGCTGATCTACGGAGTCCACGTCCACGTCGGCATCGAGGACCGCGACAAGGTGCTGCCGATCAGCCGGGCGATGCTGACCTACTACGGCCACCTGCAGGCGCTCAGCGCGTCGTCACCGTTCTGGGGCGGCAAGGAGACCGGCTACGCCTCCAACCGCGCACTGATGTTCCAGCAGCTGCCGACCGCTGGACTGCCGTTCCAGTTCGAGAAGTGGAGCCAGCTCGAGGGCTACGTCGACGACATGATGCACACCGGCGTCATCGACGTCTTCGACGAGATCCGCTGGGACCTGCGGCCGTCGCCCAAGTTCGGCACGCTCGAGGTGCGCGTGTGCGACGGCATCCCGTCGATGGCCGAGCTGCTCAGCATCTCGGCGCTGACGCACTGCCTGGTCGAGCACTTCTCGTCGGAGCTCGACGCCGGCCGCGAGCTGCCGACCGTGCCTCCGTGGTTCGCCCAGGAGAACAAGTGGCGGTCCGCCCGATACGGCATGGACGCGATCCTGATCCTCGACAAGTACGCCGAGGAGGAGCTCGTCACGACCCACCTCCACCGCGTCCTCGACATGCTCGAGCCCGTCGCCGAACGGCTCAAGTGCACCGACGAGCTCGCGGGGATCCACGACATCATCTCCGGCGGCGCGTCCTACCAGCGCCAGCGCAAGGTCGCCGCGATGCACGGCGGCGAGCTCGACGCCGTCGTCGGATCCCTCGTCCAGGAAATGCGCGCGGGTCATCCGTTGTTGAATGTTGTATGACCTTTACTGACACCGTCACGCCCGCGACCGCCTCGAACTCCACCGAGGCGGTTGATTTTTGGTTCGACCCGTTGTGCCCGTTCGCCTGGATCACGTCGCGCTGGATGCTCGAGGTCGAGCAGGTCCGCGACGTCAGGACCACGTTCCACGTCATGAGTCTCTCGGTCCTCAACGCCGAGAAGGAGGTCGACCAGCGCTACAAGGACATGTTGGAGCGCGGCTGGGGTCCCGTACGCCTGGCGATCGCCGTCGAGCAGTCGCACGGCTCGGACGCGTTGCGGTCGTTCTACACGGCGATCGGCACGAAGCACCACAACGAAGGACGTGAGTTCGACAAGGCGCTGTACGAAGAGGTGCTCGAGGACATCGGCCTGCCGCTCGACCTCGTCAACGCGGCCGAGGACGAGTCACTCGACGACGCCGTGCGCGCCTCGCACCAGGGCGGCATCGAGCGGGTCGGCGAAGAGGTCGGCACGCCGGTCATCTCGATCGGCGGAACGGCATTCTTCGGGCCCGTGCTCCAGAGCATCCCGCGGGGCGAGGTCGCCGGCTCGGTGTTCGACGGCGCGCGGCTGCTCGCGAGCTACCCGGACTTCTTCGAGCTCAAGCGCACCCGCAAGGGCGAGCTCAACTTCGACTGA
>NZ_JAKFCB010000237.1:0-4105 GCF_036676885.1 Aeromicrobium sp. | reverse complement strand
GTCGGCGATCTTGCCGATGCGGGTGAACGAGAACGCGACGTCGGACGCCGTCAGCTCGTTGCCGTTGGCGAACTTCAGCCCGTCCTTCATCGTGCAGACGTACGTCGTCGGGGTGTCGAAGTCGCACTTCTCCGCCGCGTCGGGCGTCGGCTCGGTGCTGCCGGCCGGGAAGTTGAGCAGGTACTGGTAGACCTGCGTCTGGACGTTGAGTGAGCCGTTGTCGTACGAACCGGCCGGATCGATCGACACGACCTTGTCCGTGGTGCCGACGACGATGCCAGAACCGGAGTCCCCGCCATCGTCCTTGCTTTGTCCACACGCGGCCAGCGTGATGCCGGCAAGCGTGGAGGCCGCGACGATGGCGGTCCCCCGACGGAAGTTCTTCATTGCTCTCCTACGAGTCGAGCCGCAACGCGTGGTCGCGGCGGGAATGTCCACATGATGGGACTGAGCCTTTCCGCACGCTACACGCGCCCACGGTGGCAGAACCGCCCTGCGAGATTGCAGTTTGGTTACCGAAGGCCTGCTCCGCTGCGACACCGTCGGTCGCCGGGCAACGTGGGCAGAGCTGGACCCCGGGCTGCCGCTGGGTAAGAGAAGCGGGCAGTCGAAGCACCGAGGCGGAGGGTTCGGGAGGGAACTGGGAGTACCTCCACGTCGGCTCGCAGGAGGGAGATCCTGCAAGCGCCGGGGTCCTGCTCTGTAGTCATCACGCTCCCGTAGTCCAGCAGGTCGCATTAGGGACCAAAGTCCCTAACGGTCTCGGCGAAGGTATGTGCTCATCACTCGAATTGACTAGGTCGGGTCTAGTCCTTTCGACCGATTTCGTACGCTCAGCGGCGGAGTGCCGCCGATTTCGCTGAATTCATCGGGATTTAATGGCGGGCTCAAGGCCTCTGGCGGTACGCTCCCCGACGGGAGAGGAACCATGACCGCAGCACGGACCGCTGTCACGACTGAACGTCTCGGTGGGCTTCTGGACGCCGTCGTGGCGCTCTCGTCGGATCTCTCGCTGGAGAGCCTCCTCGAGCGCATCGTGCGGCAGGCCTGCCTCCTGGTCGACGCGAAGTACGGCGCCCTCGGCGTGCTCGGGCTGCACGGCGACCGCCGGCTCACCCGGTTCGTCACCCATGGGTTCACCGACGCCGAGATCGCCGCGATCGGCGAGCTGCCACGCGGCCACGGGATCCTCGGCCACATCATCGATCATCCGCAGCCGCTGCGGCTCCAGAACCTCGGACACCACCCGGCGACGTTCGGGTTCCCGTCGGAACATCCCGCGATGGGCACGTTCCTGGGCGTGCCGATCCGCATCCACGACCGCATCTTCGGCAACCTCTACCTCACCGAGAAGCAGTCTCCCGGTGGCTTCACCCGCGAGGACGAAGAGGTGGCGGTCGCGTTGGCGTCCGCCGTGGGCGTCGTGATCGAGAACGCGCGGCTCTACGACGAGGCCGAGCGCCAGCGCCGCTGGCTCGAGGCGGCGGCCGAGATCACGACAGCGCTGCTCGGGCCGATCTCCCGAGACACCGCGCTGCAGCTCGTGGCCGATCGCGCCCGCGATGTCGCGGACGCCGACTTCGTCGCGCTCCTCATGCCGACCGAGGCAGACGTCCTCGAGATCCGAGCGGTCTCCGGGGCGGCTGTGCACGAGCTGATCGGCGAGACGGTCGGCGCGTTCGGGAGCCTGGCCGGCGAGGTCGCTCGTACGCAGGTCACGGCGGTCGTACCGGACACCGCCGTGGAGTCGCGATACACGGCGGCGACGACCCCGCTGTGGCCCGACCTCGGGTCCGTCCTGGTCCTGCCGTTGCGCAGCGGTGACGTCACGGGCGCTCTCACGGTGGGTTGGCATGAAGTGCTGAAGACCGACCGCTGGGAGCTCGACCCCGAGCTCCCGCAGCGCTTCGCCGAGCAGCTTGCGCTGGTGCTCCAGGTGGCCCAGGCGCAGGAGGACCAGGCCCGCCTTGCGGTGTTCGAGGACCGCGACCGCATCGGCCGGGACCTGCACGACCTGGTGATCCAGCGGCTGTTCGCGATCGGGCTGATGCTGGACAACACCGTGCGGCTGGTCCAGGCACCCGACGCGATGACGCGGCTGTCGTCGGCGATCGACGAGATCGACGCCACGATCAAGGACATCCGCCGGACGATCTTCGCGCTGAGCGCCAATGCGGTCGCCGCCGACCTGAAGACCAGTGTCGAGCGCCTGCTCAGCCACGCCGCGCTGACGCTCGGGTTCCCACCCAGCCTCGACACGCGCGGACCGATCGACAGTTCCGTCCCCGAGGAGGTGCGGGAGCACCTGATCGCGGTGCTCAACGAGTCGATCTCCAACGTCGTGCGTCACGCCTCGGCCACGAAGGTCGAGGTCCTGCTCGACGTGGGGGACGACATCACGCTGCAGGTCCGCGACGACGGTCCGGGCCTCGGCGGCCAGGAGCCCGGCAGTGGACTGACCAACATGCGCGCTCGTGCCGAGCTGCTCGGCGGTCACTTCGCTGCGGAGGACCTGGCGGACGGTGGCCTGGAGCTCACCTGGGTCGTGCCGAGGGGCCGGCCATGACCCGCGTCTTCCTCCTTGACGATCACGAGATCGTCCGGCGCGGCCTGCGCGACCTCCTGGAGCATGAGGAGGACATCACGGTCGTGGGTGAGGCCGGTTCAGCCACCGAGGCTCTCGCGCGCATACCCGCCATCGTGCCGGACGTCGCGGTGCTCGACGCGCGGCTTCCTGACGGGTCGGGCATCGACGTGTGCCGCGCCATCCGGTCCACCCACCCGGCGATCGCCGTCATCATCCTGACGTCGTACGACGACGACGACGCCTTGTTCGCCGCGATCATGGCCGGCGCCGCGGGATATGTGCTCAAGCAGGTGCGTGGCCATGACCTCGTCGAGGCCGTACGCCGCGTCGCCACGGGCCAGTCCTTGCTGGACCCCGTCGTGACGCAGCGGGTGCTGACCCGCATCCGCGAGGGCGATCCGCGGGCCGGGCCGCTCGACCAGCTCACGCCGCAGGAGAGCCGCCTGCTGGAGCTGATCGGCGAAGGCCTGACGAATCGGCAGATCGCCGCGGAGATGTTCCTCGCGGAGAAGACGGTCAAGAACTACGTCTCGCAGTTGCTGGCCAAGCTGGGACTGCAACGCCGGACGCAGGCCGCCGTGCTAGCGGCCCGTCACCCCCCGGGCGAGGGCAAGGACCATCGTCGGCCCGATACCCTTGGGCCATGAGCCACAACCAGCATCTCTCCGAGTTCGACCCTGACATCGCCGCGCTTCTGGACGCCGAGCTGCACCGTCAGCAGTCGACGCTCGAGATGATCGCGTCGGAGAACTTCGCCCCCGTCGCCTCGCTCGAGGCCCAGGGCAGCGTCCTCACCAACAAGTACGCCGAGGGCTATCCCGGCAAGCGCTACTACGGCGGCTGCGAGTTCGTCGACCAGGTCGAGACGATCGCGATCGACCGGCTCAAGCAGCTGTTCGACGCGGGCTATGCCAACGTCCAGCCACACTCGGGCGCGACCGCCAACGCCGCCGCGCTGCACGCCATCGCAACGGTCGGCGACACGATCCTGGGCCTTGACCTCGCCAACGGCGGTCACCTCACGCACGGCATGAAGCTCAACTTCTCCGGCCGGCTCTACAACGTGGTGCCCTACCACGTCGTGCCCGAGACCGGCCTCGTCGACATGGACGAGGTCCGCTCGTTGGCGCACGAGCACCAGCCGACCGTCATCATCGCCGGCTGGTCGGCATACCCCCGCCAGCTCGACTTCGCGCTGTTCCGCGAGATCGCCGACGAGGTGGGCGCCAAGCTGTGGGTCGACATGGCGCACTTCGCCGGTCTGGTCGCCACGGGCCTGCACCCCAGCCCGCTGCCCCACGCGCACATCGTCACGACCACGACGCACAAGACCCTCGGCGGCCCGCGCGGTGGCGCGATCCTCACGAATGACGAGGAGATCGCCAAGAAGATGCGCTCCGCGGTGTTCCCCGGACAGCAGGGCGGCCCGCTCGAGCACGTCATCGCGGCCAAGGCCGTCGCGTTCAAGATGGCCCTCGAGCCGGAGTTCAAGGAGCGCCAGGAGCGCACGATCGAGGG
>NZ_JAKFCB010000236.1:0-9676 GCF_036676885.1 Aeromicrobium sp. | reverse complement strand
ACCGCTCCATCACCCCGGCGTACGCTTGGCGCCGATGAGACGACACATGGAGCAGGACGTATGAGGGGCAGCCGCACGTTGCTGGCAGCGACGATCGCGGGGGCAGTCGTGTTGATCGCGTACGTCGTCGACCTCGCGGCCAAAGACGACCTCAGCAAGGGCGCCGCCGCCACTGGCCGCATCGCCGTGATCGCCGGCGCCGTCGTCTGTGCGGGCGTGATCTACCAGTTGTGGAGTGTCCGCACACAGCACACCCCGCGCGATCATGCCGCCGTCGCTGCCGCGCTCCTGGGTGGTGCACTCGCCGCCTCGTCGGCGTTCAGCGCCGCTGAAGGACACATCTTCGGCAACTCGCTCACTGCCGCAGCCGGAGTCGCGGGCCTGGCCCTCGGCCTCGCCGGTTCCCGACCCACCCCGATCAGCACAGAAGGCCGCCGATGATCGAGCTCCTCACGCCCACCCAGATCGACGAGATGCGGCCGGCCGGCCGCTTCGTCGCCTCCGTGCTGACCGCGGTCTCCGAAGCCGCCGACGTGGGCGTCGACCTGCTCGAGCTGGACGCCCTCGCGCACAAGATGATCCGCGAGCGCGGAGCCGAGTCGTGCTACATCGACTACCACCCGTCCTTCGGCGCGATGCCGTTCGGCAAGGTGCTCTGCACGTCGGTCAACGATGCCGTCCTGCACGGTCTCCCGCACAAGTACAAGCTCCGCGACGGTGACCTCGTGAGCTTCGACTTCGCCGCCTCGGTCGACAACTGGGTCTGCGACTCGGCGGTCAGCGTCGTCGTCGGCACTGCGCGCGAAGAGGACCTACGCCTCATCGACCACGCCCAGGAGGCGCTCGACGCAGCCATCAAGGTCGCCCGCGCGGGCAACAAGGTCGGCGACATCTCGGCGGCGATCGGCGCGGTCGGCCGCTCGCACGGCCTCAAGGTCAACACGCAGTTCGGTGGCCACGGTGTCGGTCGGACGATGCACGGCGACCCGCACGTACCCAACGACGGCCGGGCCGGTCGCGGCTTCCCGCTCAAGCCCGGCCTCGTGATCGCGATCGAGCCGTGGTTCCTGCACACGACCGACGAGATCGTGATGGACGACGACGGCTGGACGATCCGCAGTGCTGACGGCTCGCGAGGCGCGCACGTCGAGCACACGATCGCGATCACCGACGGCGATCCGATCGTCATGACCACGCGCGACTGAGCGATCAGGCGAAGCCGGGCGGACGTCGGTCGTGCCACGGCGCGGCCGCCTCGACCTGCGCGCACAGGCTGAACAGCGGACCGTCCTGTCCCGGCAGCCCCGCGAGCATGACGCCCACCGGGAGACCGTCGGCGGTCCAGTGCAGCGGCAGGCTCGCCGCCGGCTGGCCGCTCATGTTGTAGAGCGCGGTGTACGGCGTGAACAGCAGCTCCCGGCGGTGGTCCTCCACCGGGTCGCCCGACTCGTTGAACCACTCGACCGGTTGCGGCGGCAGCGCCAGGGTCGGGGTCAGGAACGCGTCGTACGCCTGCAGGTCCGTGATGACCTGCCGCGTCGTCAGCTCGAGGTACTGCAGGGCCTGGGTCAGCTCGATCGCCGTCGACGCGCGCCCGCGGTCACGCCAGTAGCGCGTGTTGGGCCGCAGCAGGGCTTCGGCCTCCGGCGGGATCGCCGCCGAGGCGATGCCACTCGACCAGATGATGTTGAACTGCGGCTCGAGGTCCGGCGGGAACGGGTTGCCGACGTCGACGACCACGTGGCCCAGCGACTCCAGTAGCCGGCTCGCCGACTCCCACGCCTCGACCGCGTCATCACCCGGCGCGATGCCGTCGAGATGTGTCCGCGACCACCGCGCGATGCGCATCCGCCGCGGCGCCCGCCGCGCCCACTCGGAGTAAGGGACGGCCGGCTCGGGCAACGGGCGTACGTCGCCGGGCTCCGGATGAGCCATGGCGTCGAGCAGCGCGGCCGCGTCGCGCACCGTACGCGTCAACGGCCCGTCGCCTGCCAGGCCGCTCCAGTCGGAGCCGACCGGTCCCGCACTGACCCGGCCGCGACTGGGCTTGAAGCCGAAGATCCCGCACGCGCTCGCGGGTATGCGGATCGACCCGCCACCGTCGCTGCCCTGCGCCACCGGCACGAGGCCGGCCGAGACCGCAGCCGCTGCCCCGCCGCTGGACCCACCGGCGTTGCGGGTGAGGTCCCACGGCGTGCGGGCCGGCCCGATGATGTCGTTGTCGGTGTATGACGAGAGACCGAACTCCGGGGTGTTGGTCTTGCCGAGGCTGATGAACCCGGCCGACTCCACGAGGTCCACGACGTACGCGTTGATCTCCGGCACGAAGTCGCGCATCCCTGCGGATCCCATCGAGGTCGGGATGCCGCGCGTGAACGTCACGTCCTTGAACGCCGTCGGCACCCCGGTGAACGGGGGAGCCTCTCCCGAGGCGATCTGCGTGTCCGCCTCGGCCGCCTGGGCGAGCGCCTGCTCCGCGGTGATCGTGACGAACGCGCCGAGCGCCGACGCGTGCGCCGCGATGCGGTCGAGGTGGTGCCGGACGAGCTCGACTGACGAGACCTCGCGGGACCGGAGGGCAGACGCCTGCGCCGTGGCATCGAGCTCGTGGAGCTCGCTCACGCCGTGAGGCCGGAGCGGCGCTTCACCGAGGTCAGCAGGATCGTCGCGTCGGTCTTCGCCAGCAGCTGGTGGCGGGCGTCGGGGATGTCGAGGAGGTCGCCCTCGGACCCTGACCACACCTCATCACCCGAACCGAGCTCGACCTCGCCCGACAGGACGAGCACGGTCGCCTCCCCCGGGTTCTCGTGCTCGTCGAGGCGGAAGCCGCTGGCGAGCGCGATGATCGTCTGGGTCATCTCGGTGCCCGGCCCGCCCACCGGCATGTAGGCCGCTCGCCCGGCCGAGCTCGCCCGCGCGTTGTCGAGCAGTTCGGCGGCCTGGGTGTACACGTTGAAGGGGTCCATGGCCTCATTCAACCCCGCCGGTGGCCTCAGGGCCATCAGCCTGTCGCGCCTGATGCGTCGCGAGCCTTCTAGGATTGCCCCGTGGCCACCCCGAAAGTCCTGCTGTTCTACGCCTTCACCCCCCTGGCCGACCCCGAGGCGATCCGGCTCTGGCAGCACACGCTCTGCGACTCGCTCGGCGTACGGGGCCGCATCATCATCACCAAGGACGGCATCAACGCGACGCTCGGCGGCGACGTCGTCCAGCTCAAGAAGTACGTCCGCGGCACCCGGGCCTACGCCCCGTTCAAGGACATCGACTTCAAGTGGAGCGAGGGCCGGGCGCTCGAGGACGGGACGACCGCCGACTTCCCGCGACTCAGCGTCAAGGTGCGCGACGAGCTCGTGACGTTCGGCGCGCCGGATGAGCTTCAGGTCGACGAGACCGGGGTCGTCGACGGCGGCACCCACCTGACGCCGGCCGAGCTGCACGCCCTCGTGGAGTCCAAGGACGTCGTCTTCTTCGACGGCCGCAACCAGATCGAGTCGGCGATCGGACACTTCGCCGGTGCCGTACGCCCACCGGTCGAGACGACGCGGGAGTTCATCGCTGCGCTCGACAGTGGGGCGTACGACCACCTCAAGGACCAGCCGGTCGTGACCTACTGCACCGGGGGAATCCGCTGCGAGGTGCTCACCCCGCTCATGAAGCACCGCGGGTTCCAGGAGGTCTACCAGCTCGACGGCGGCATCGCGACGTACGGCGAGGCCTACGGCGACGACGGGCTCTGGGAGGGCTCCCTGTACGTCTTCGACGACCGCATCACGATGGACTTCTCCGACCACACCGTGCTGGTCGGCAGCTGCGACACGTGCGAGGCGCCCACCAACCAGGTCGCGGACTGCGGCGACGTGTCATGCGTACGCCAGATGAACCGCTGTGACGGGTGCCGGTCGCGCAACGACCGTTGCCAGGGCCACCGATGACGCGCCGGCCCATCGGGGGCGGGGCGGCCGACGGGGAGGAGCCAGACCTGCGCTTCACGTTGGCCAACGAGCGCACGTTCCTGGCATGGGTGCGGACCTCGCTGGCGCTGGTGGCGGGGGCGATCGCGGTCCACACGCCCGCAGTGGACCTCGACCATCGGGTCGAGACAGCCGTGTCGCTGTGCCTGTTGGCCGCCGCCGGCCTGTCGATCGGTCAGGCGTGGTGGCGCTGGCGCGCCACTGACCGGGCCCTTCGCACGGGACAGCCCCTGCCGGGGTTCGGTGGTCCGCTGTTGATGGCGGCTGTCGTCGCGATCCTCATCCTCGGCGCGACTGTCGGCGTCGTCGTCGCCGCGATGCGCTGACGGCTAGGGCCGGATCATGTGGATCAGGCCCACGATGTCGTCGACCACACCGCGTACGCCCGGGAGCCGGGTGAGCCGGAGCATCCGGTCGATGATCGGCACGGCCTGATCGACCAGGTCGCGCGTGCGCTGCTGACCGGCACTCGTGTCGTGCACCCAGAACAGCACGATGCCCATCTGCAGGAGCCACAGCAGCTCGGGCAGCTCCTCGCGCAGACCCTTGACGAGCTTGAGGTCCGAGCCGTCGATGACCCGGCGATGCAGCTCGATCGCCGCCTCCCGCGCAGCGGTGGAGTCCTCGCTGAACGGTGACAGCGGGCTGCTGGGCTCCGCGGCGTTCTTGAAGAACTTGCCGGCGAACTCGTGATAGGGCTCGGCCACGTCGACCCAGGCGAGCAGCACCCCGCGCAGCCGGCCGGTGAAATCGTCGGCGCCGGCGAGCGGTGCCTCGGCGGCCTCGGCGTGCGCGGCCTGGATCTGGTCGTAGTAGGCCTGGATCAGGTGTTCCTTGGACGAGAAGTAGTAGTAGGCGTTGCCCACCGACACCCCCGCCTCGTCGGCGATCGCCCGCATCGTCGCCTGGTCGTAGCCGCCCGACCGGAACAGCCGCATCGCCGCGTCGATGATCGACTGCCTGGTCTGCTCGGCCTTGGTCGAGCGGGGGGCGGTGTCGGTCACGCTGGCCAATCTAGTCGCCCCGCCCGGCTCAGCGCTGGGGCTGTGGCGGGTACGGCGACGCGTACGGCTGGTTCATCGTCGGGGGGATCTGCGCGCGGCGTGCGTCGGCCCGGCCCCGGCGACGCATCGACGAGAACACCATGACGTTCACGAAGTGGATCACGCCCAGCACCAGCATGACGATGCCGATCTTCACGCTGAGCGTCTCGAACAGCCCGGTGAGGTCCGCGACGGCACCGCCACCGCGGAGGTACAGCATCACGAAGCCCAGGTTGAGCAGGTAGAAGCCGACGACCAGCAGCCTGTTGATCGCATCCGCGAGCTGCTCGTTGCTGTCGAAGACATCCGCGAGGAAGACGCGGCCGTTGTGCGACAGCGTCGAGGCGACCCACACCGTGATCGGCACGGCGATGAGGAGATAGGCGACGTACGCGCCGACGGTCCAGTTCATGGCATTGCTCCATCTTTTGAACGTGTTCAACTATGACATCTCCGACTGTAGGGCAATTTTCTGAACCTGTTCAACTTTGTGTCATACGTCTCGCCGAGAAGTTCTGGAAGATTCTTGTGGGGGTCGTGTCGAATTCGGGCCCCACCCGTCGACGTACGAGTGAAAGGCTGGTCCGGACGGGCCGCCACCGACACAAGGAGACATCATGCGATTCCTCAGCTACATCGAGTCCGATCCCGCCCAGCCGTGGGGCCCGCCGCCGCCCGAGCTGTTCGAGGCCATCGCCGCCTTCGGCGCCGAAGCGGTCGCCGCCGGGGTCGTCGTCGACCAGGGTGGACTCGGCGCGATCGAGACCAGCCCGCACATCCGCATCTCCGGCGGAAAGATGACCGTCACCGACGGCCCGTTCGCCGAGGCCAAGGAGGTCATCGGCGGCTACGGCATGTACGACGTCCGCTCCGTCGAGGAGGCGGTCGAGTGGTCCCGCCGGTTCATGCAGATCCACCTGGACGTCTGGCCCGGGTTCGAGGGCACCAGCGTTGTCCGTCAGGTGTTCGGCCCCGACGACGTGGAGGCCTGACATGCGATTTCTCGTGCTGATCCATGTCGACGAGAACGTCGAGGAGGCACCTCCGGCCGGGCTGATCGACGCGATGTTCGCCCATGTGGCGGACGAGCGGCACGCGAAGGTCGTCACCGATGCCGGTCTCACCCCGACCTCGGCCGCGATCCGCGTCGCCTCGCGGGGTGGCGAGGTCATGATGACCGACGGCCCGTTCGCGGAGACCAAGGAGGTCGTCGGCGGCTTCATGCTGATCGAGGCGCCGACACCCGAGGACGCCGTGGCCTGGACTCGCGGCTTCGTCGACCTGCACGCCGAGCACTGGCCCGACCTCGAGGTCGTCACCGAGCTGCGGCAGGTGGCCGGCAGCATCACCGAAGGCTGACCCGCACGATCCGCAGGAGTGACACCCGCCGACCGGCGGTGATGGTTTGATCGGTGTCATGGCCGATCAGGACCTCCACCGCACGGTCGAGGCGGTGTGGCGCGTCGAGTCGACGAAGCTCGTCGCCGCGCTCGTACGCATCACCCGTGACGTGGGGCTGGCCGAGGACCTCGCGCAGGACGCCCTCGAGGCGGCGCTTGCGCAGTGGCCGGAGTCCGGCGTGCCGGACAACCCCGGCGCGTGGCTGATGTCGGTGGCGAAGCGCCGCGCGATCGACACCTTCCGGCGCCGCGAGCGACAGGATCGCGCCTACGGCGAGATCGGGCAGCGGAAGGAGGACGTCGTGGCCGGCATCGAGTCGTCGATCGACCACGTCGAGGACGATGTCCTGCGGCTGATGTTCATCTGCTGCCACCCGGCCCTGTCCTCCGGCGCCCAGGTCACGTTGACGCTGCGGCTGCTCGCGGGCCTCACGACCAAGGAGATCGCACGCTCGTTCCTGACCTCGGAGTCCACGATCGGCGCACGCATCACGCGTGCCAAGAAGATGCTGGCCGAGGTCGGCGCACCCATGGAGGAGCCTGCGGAGGACGAGCGCGCGGCTCGCCTCTCGGCGGTGCTCGGCGTGCTCTACCTGCTGTTCAACGAGGGCTACTCGGCAACCGCCGGCGACGACTGGTTGCGGCCGGCGTTGTGCGACGAGGCCGTACGCCTCGGACGGATCCTGGCGACCCTGGCTCCGGCCGAGCCCGAGGTGCACGGTCTCGTCGCGCTGATGGAGATCCAGTCGTCACGCACCGCCGCCCGCACCGACGCCGACGGAACCCCCATCCTGCTGCTCGAGCAGGACCGTTCCCGCTGGGACCACCTGCTGATCCGCCGCGGCCTGGCCGCGCTCGAGCGTGCCGAGTCACTCGGCCGTCCACCCGGACCGTACGTGCTGCAGGCGGGCATCGCCGCGTGCCACGCCCGCGCCCGCACCGCCGACGACACCGACTGGGCTCGCATCGCGGGGCTCTACGAGTCGCTCGCGATCCTCTCGGGATCGGCCGTCGTCGAGCTCAACCGGGCCGTCGCCCTGGGCATGTCCGAGGGGCCCGCGACCGGGCTCGCCCTGGCGGATCAGCTGGTGGGCGTACCGGAGCTGGAGGGCTATCACCTGTTGCCCAGCATCCGCGGCGACCTGCTGGCCAGGCTGGGGCGCGTCGAGGAGGCCCGCGCGGAGTTCGAGCGCGCGGCCGGACTGACCCAGAACGAGCGCGAACGGGCGCTGCTGCTGCAGCGGGCCGCCACCGTCGCCGAGTGACAGGCGGTGGTCAGCTCTCGCCGTACTCCGCCTCGCCCGGCTCGGACCTCTCGTGGCCGTACGTACGCTGCATCGCCGCGTTGAGCGACGAGACCATGTGGGCGATGACGACCGCGACGTAGTCGTTGACCTGGCCACGGGCCTGCGCGGTGGGCTCGGGATCCAGATCGGTGGCGGAGAGCTCGAGGACCCGGTCGCTGCCGACCCGGGTCAGCAACACGGCCGGCTCGTTGGGCTCCTTGGCGACCCAGACGGCGACCCGCGTCTCGACGGTCGCCTCGGGGACGTCGCGCGAGCGGGCCAGCACATGCGTCGTGATGACGCCCGAGGACGGAGCCTGGTAGCCCTCAGGAGGCGAGACCGCATGGGTGCCGAAGCTGTCGACCTCGATCTCGGCCAGGTGGGCGATGTCCCGCGAGATCTGGCGCGAAGCCGTCTCGGTGACCAGCTCGTGGGCTGCGCGGGCCCAGGCTTCGCTGCGCTCGTCGACCTGATTCATGCCGTCACAGTAGAGCACCGTCGGTGCAGCGTCACAGCGCCTGGCTCAGGAGTCCCATTTCCAGGTCGTGAGGATCGACTCGCTGACCTCGTCGCGCTCGGGCTCCGGGATGGAGGGGTGGAACGACACCGTCACGAAATAGCCCCGTCCGTCATGCTCGACGCCGAACTGCTCGATTCGGTACTTGTTCCCGTTCATGTCCATGACCGCGGCAGAGTGCACCGCCTCTTCGCCGTCGATCTCGGTGCGATCCCTGATCGTCACGTCCGATGCTTTGATGTTGTTGAGCACCTTCTTGACGGCCTTCTCGAGCTTCTCGCTGTGATAGCCGACGATCGTGTCATCGCTCACGACGTTGACGCTGCTGCGGAAGCCCTTCGTGGGCTCGGAATCGAAGGCGAGCGACAGCAACGTCGACTGGGGCGATTCCTTCCAGTCCTCTGGGACCGTGTAGCTGAAGCCGTCGGCGGTTATCGTGTCGCCGCCGGCAGGCTTGACCGTCGAGCTGTGAGTGGCCGCGCCGGGTCGGGACTCGTCGTCCGAGCCACTGCCACCGCATCCGGTGACTGTCGCGACGACCGTGGCAACGACCGCGATCGCTCGCGAAAGTGACTTCATGTCCGAGAACGTAGCAGCGCGCAACCCGAGGAGTGCGGGAACACAGGAGCTGGCTCAGGAGTCCCATCTCCACGTCGTGAGGATCGACTCGCTGAGGGCATCGCGCTCTGCGGCGGGCACGTCCGGGCTGAACGACACCGTCACGATGTAGCCGGTCTCGTCGTGGACGACGACGTACTGCTCGACGCGGTGCTTCGGGTTGCTCAGCTCGACGTACGCGCTGGTGTGCACGGCCTGCTCGCCGTCGATCTGGACGGGTTCCTTGGTCGTGATGTGGGTCGCGCTGGCGTCCGCCAGGATCTGCTCCGCCGCCTCTTCGAGCTCGGCACCCTCGAGCCCGACGACGGTGTCGTCGGTGACGACGTTGATGTTGTCGGGGAACGCGTCGTGGTCCTCGAGATCGATCGCCAGCGCGATCGCTCGCGTCTGCTCGGACTCCGCCCAGCCCTCCGGCATGGTGAAGCTGAAGTCGTCGTTCGAGAGCATGCTGCCCTCGGCCGGTTCGGCGCTCAGGGGCGTCGTGCTGGTCTCGATCGTGGGTGCGGGACTCCTGTCCGTCCCGGTCCCGGTGCCGGTGCCGGTGCATGCGGCGAGCGTCGCGACGAGCACGGCGGCGACCGCTGCTGCGGAGCGGGGGAGCGACTTCATGACCCGAAACGTATCTGATTCCTGTCTGCGACCCGGAATGAATCGGCTCAGGTCAAAGTTGATAACATCAGACTCAAGTCATTTGACACACATTCTTGAAGTCATCATCAGCACCCAACAGCAGGAGGAAACACCATGGCCAGAGCGGTCGGAATTGACCTCGGCACGACCAACTCGGTCGTCGCCGTACTCGAAGGTGGCGAGCCCACCGTCATCGCCAACGCCGAGGGCG
>NZ_JAKFCB010000235.1:0-21755 GCF_036676885.1 Aeromicrobium sp. | reverse complement strand
TTGCGGGCGCCGTCCGCCCGGCGCAGGACGTCCTGGGCGTGTGGCAGGAACTGCCGGCCGGCCGCACTGAGCTGCAGGCGTCCGGCCGACCGCGCGAACAGCTCGACGCCGAGCTCGGACTCCAGCTGCCGGATCTGCCGGGAGATCGCCGGCTGGGTCACGTGCACGACGTCCGCGGCCGCGCTGACCGAGCCGGTCTCGGCGACCGCGACGAAGTATCCGAGCGTACGCAGCTCCATGCCTGCAGAGCATAGCCTCGATCAGGACTGAGTATTGGACGGCATAGGCGGCGGGGCGCGAGAATCGACATATGTCTGCCTCGATCGAGCAACGCCGCAACCTCGTCACCGCCATCCCCGGGCCCCGTTCCCAGGAGCTGATGACCCGCAAGAAGTCCGCCGTCGCCCAGGGTGTCGGCACGACGATGCCGGTCTTCGCGGCCGAGGCCGGCGGCGGCATCGTCAAGGACGTCGACGGCAACTCGTTCATCGACCTCGGCTCCGGCATCGCGGTCACGACGGTCGGCAACAGCGCGCCGCGGGTCGTCGAGGCCGTACGCGAGCAGGTCGAGGCATTCACGCACACGTGCTTCATGATCACGCCGTACGAGGGATATGTCGCGGTCGCCGAGGCGCTCAACCGCTTGACCCCGGGCGATCACGACAAGCGGACGGCGCTGTTCAACTCCGGCGCCGAAGCGGTGGAGAACGCGGTCAAGATCGCCCGCGCGCACACCAAGAAGCAGGCCGTCGTGGCGTTCGACCACGCGTATCACGGGCGCACCAACCTCACGATGGCGATGACCGCGAAGTCGATGCCCTACAAGAGCGGCTTCGGGCCGTTCGCCCCCGAGGTCTACCGGGCCCCGCTGTCCTACCCCTACCGGGACGAGAAGAACCTCGACGGTGCGGCGGCCGCACGCCGCGCGATCACGTACATCGAGAAGCAGGTCGGCGCCGGCAACCTCGCCGCGGTCGTGATCGAGCCGATCCAGGGTGAGGGCGGCTTCATCGTGCCGGCCGAGGGCTTCCTGCCGGCGCTCGCCGACTGGTGCACCGCCAACAACGTCGTGTTCATCGCCGACGAGGTGCAGAGCGGCTTCGCGCGTACGGGCGAGCTGTTCGCCTGCGAGCACGACGGCGTCGTGCCCGACCTGATCGTCACCGCCAAGGGCATCGCCGGCGGGCTGCCGCTGTCGGCGGTGACCGGCCGCGCCGAGATGATGGACGCGCCGCACGTCTCGGGCCTCGGCGGCACGTACGGCGGCAACCCGCTCGCCTGCGCCGCCGCGCTCGCGACGATCGAGACGATCGAGGCCGAGGGGCTCGTCGAGCGGGCCCGACAGATCGAGCGGCTCATGCTCGACCGGCTGCACCGCCTGCAGGCTGACGACGACCGCCTCGGCGACGTACGCGGTCGCGGCGCGATGATCGCCGTCGAGATCGTCAAGAGCGGCACCGACGAGCCTGACCCGTTGCTGACCAGCGCCGTCGCCGCCGCCGCGCACCTCGCCGGCGTCATCGTGCTGACCTGCGGCACGTACGGCAACGTGCTCCGCTTCCTGCCGCCGCTGTCGATCAGCGACGACCTGCTCAACGAGGGCCTCGACATCGTCGCCGCGGCCTTCGAGGACAACCGATGAACGGGCTGTTCATCGGCGGCGAGTGGCTGCCCGGCTCCGCTGGCGAGTTCGACGTCGAGAACCCCGCCGACCGTACGATCATCGACCAGGTCGCGGACGGCGGTCCGGCCGACGCGACCGCCGCCGTCGACGCCGCGGCCGCCGCCCTCCCGGCCTGGAGCGCGATGCCGCCGCGCCAGCGCTCGGAGATCCTCCGGCGCACGTACGAGCTGATGGTCCGCGACGCGGAGCAGCTCGCGGCGCTGATCTGCGCCGAGAACGGCAAGTCGCTGGTCGATGCGCGCGGCGAGGTCACGTACGCCGCCGAGTTCTTCCGCTGGTTCGCGGAGGAGGGCGTACGCGCGGGCGGCGACTACGGCGTCTCCCCGGCTGGCGGCACCCGCACCGTCGTGACCCACAAGCCGGTCGGCGTCGCGGCGCTCGTCACGCCGTGGAACTTCCCGGCGGCGATGGCGACCCGCAAGCTCGCTCCGGCCCTGGCCGCGGGTTGCACCGTGGTCCTCAAGCCCGCGTCGGAGACGCCGCTCACCGCCCTCGCCGTGACCCGGCTGCTCGTCGAGGCCGGGGTGCCTGACGGCGTGGTCAACGTCGTGCCGACGACCGACGCCTCGGCGGTCGTGTCGACCTGGATGGCCGACGCCAGAGTCCGCAAGATCTCGTTCACCGGCTCGACCGCCATCGGCCGGGTGCTGCTCAAGCAGGCCGCCGACCGGGTCGTGAACTCGTCGATGGAGCTCGGCGGCAACGCTCCCCTGATCGTGACGGAGGACGCCGACCTCGACGCCGCCGTCGCCGGCACGATGATCGCGAAGTTCCGCGGCGGCGGCCAGGCCTGCACCGCCGCCAACCGCCTGTACGTGCACGCCGCTGTCGCCGAGGAGTTCACCGCGAAGCTCGGCGCCGAGGTCGAGAAGCTCATCGTCGGGCCCGCCGCCGACGGCTCGCAGATCGGCCCGCTGATCTCCGCCAAGGCCGTCGACGGTGTCGCCGCGCTGGTCGACTCGGCGATCGCCGCCGGCGCCCGCATCAGCCACCGCGCCGCAGTGCCGGACAGCAAGGGCTACTACTTCCCGCCGACCGTGCTCGTCGACGTACCGGCCGACGCCGAGATCGTCATGAACGAGATCTTCGGCCCGGTCGCTCCGGTCATCACCTGGACCGACGAGGCCGACATGCTGCGGCTCGTCAACGCCTCGGAGTTCGGCCTGGCGGCGTACGTGTTCGCCGGCGAGCTGCAGCGCGCGATGCGGATCGGCGAGGCGATCGACGCCGGCATGATCGGCATCAACCGCGGCCTGGTGTCGGACCCGTCCGCGCCTTTCGGCGGCATGAAGCAGAGCGGGCTCGGCCGCGAGGGCGCCCGCGCGGGCTTGGAAGAGTTCACCGAGACGCAATACTTGAGTATCGACTGGCGGTAGGTCTCGCCCCACTCACGCGAGCATCCCACCCATACGAGGAGAAGCGCATGACCACCACGACATCAGGACCCGCGTACCAGGTCGTCAACCCGGCGACAGGCGAGGTCGTCGAGACGTTCGAGACCGCATCGGACGCTGACATCGAGCAGGCGATCACCGCCGCCACCCAGGCGTACGCGGTGTGGAAGGACGTGCCGATCACCGAGCGCGGCGAGATCATCAAGAGGGTCGCCGGGCTGTTCGCCGAGCGCGCCGACGAGCTCGCAGCGATCGCGAACGAGGAGATGGGCAAGCCCGTGAGCGAAGGCCTCGAGGAGGCCGAGTTCTGCCAGTCGATCTTCGACTACTTCGCGACCGAGGGCCCGACGCTGGCCGCCGACCAGCCGATCAAGACGTTCGCGGGCGGCAAGGCCGTCGTGCAGAAGCTGCCGATCGGTCCGCTGCTGGGGATCATGCCGTGGAACTTCCCGTACTACCAGATCGCCCGGTTCGCAGCCCCCAACCTGATGCTCGGCAACACGATCATCCTCAAGCACGCCGAGTCGGTCCCGAAGTCGGCGCTCGCGGTCGAGCAGATCATGAAGGACGCCGGGGTGCCCGAGGGCGCGTACGTCAACGTGTTCGCGTCGCACGAGCAGATCGCGACGATCATCGCCGATCCCCGCATCCAGGGCGTCTCGCTGACCGGTTCGGAGCGCGCGGGCGCGGTCGTCGCCGCGCTGGCCGGCAAGAACCTCAAGAAGTGCGTCCTCGAGCTCGGCGGCTCCGACCCGATGATCGTCCTCGACAGCGACAACCTCGACGAGGTCGTCGACAACGCGTGGGACTTCCGGATGTACAACACCGGTCAGGCGTGCAACTCCAACAAGCGGATGATCGTCATGGACGACCTGTTCGACGACTTCGTCGGCAAGCTGACCGAGAAGGCGCTGGCCCTCGACTCGTTCTCGCCGCTGTCGTCGCGCAAGGCGGCCGAGGCGCTGGCCGAGCAGGTCGACGACGCCGTGAGCAAGGGTGCCACGCTGCACGCCGGCGGCGTCCTGAGCGACGGACCCGACGCGCACTACACGCCCGCCGTGCTGAGCGGCATCACCAAGGACATGCGGGCCTACTCCGAGGAGCTGTTCGGTCCGGTCGCGGTGGTCTACAAGGTCAGCTCCGACGAGGAGGCGCTCAAGCTCGCCAACGACACGACGTACGGCCTGGGTGGCGCGGTGTTCAGCGCCGATCCGGCCCGCGCCGAGAAGATCGCGCAGCGGCTCGAGGTCGGCATGGCCAACGTCAACACGACCGCCGGCGAGGGTGCCGAGATCCCGTTCGGCGGCGTCAAGCGCTCCGGCTTCGGCCGCGAGCTCGGCCCGCTGGGCATGGACGAGTTCGTCAACAAGCGGATGTTCTTCATCGCCGACTGACGTCTAGGTCACCGCGTACGTCGCGCGCTCCCGCGCCAGCAGCTCTGCGAGCCGGTCCCGGTCGATCATCGCGGCACCATCACTCCGCCAGAGACCCGCTGGCCGTACGTGCGGTAGCCCCAGGCGACCGCCAGCGCGAGGATCAGCACGAGGACGCAGGCGACCGCCACGGACCCGCCGCCCTTGGCGTCGATGTCGAGGAAGTCGTACGGCACGTTCATCGTCGTGCCGTTCTCGCCGCGGAACCGTGGATCGGCGAGCTCGGCGCGGATCAGCGTGTATGCCAGCCAGCCGAGCGGCCAGATCAGGAACAGGTAGGCGCCCCGGTGGAACGTCGTGCGCGGCCGCAGGAGCAGGTAGCCGATGACCGCCATGGCCGGGACGATGTAGTGGAAGATCCGGTCGTTCCAGAGCTCCTGGCCCTCGAGCTCGATCGCCCCTTCGAGCACGGTCGCGAAGACGACCCCCGTCACCGTGATGCCGACGAGCCCAGCCAGGTAGACGACCTCGAACGCCGCCCCGGTGCGGTCAGGCCTGATCGCCAACAGCACGGCGCTGACCAGCATGAGGAGGTTCGACTGGATCGTGAAGTAGCTGTACATGTTGACGAGGCTGCCGTCGTTGTCGATGACCATCGCGGTCGCGGTGATGATCGAGATCGCGCCGAGCGCCACCATCACGGCATACCAGAGGCGGGTCATGTCCAGACGATAGCGATGAATCGCGTCAGCGTGACTGAAGCGCGTCGAGCGCGACGGCCATCGCGGCGGCGACGCGCCAGTCGAGCTGCCAGCCGTTGTCGAGCACCGGCACCGTGATCTCGTAGCGGTCCCGCAGCGAGCGCTGCCGCTCCGACGTCAGGATGATCTGGCCATCTGGTGCGGTGAAGTCGAAGTGGAACCGCAGGAAGATCGGCAGGTCACCGACCAGGTCGATGACGCGTCGGGCGATCGCGACGCCCTTGCTGCGCTCCTGGCCCACGGCGACCAGCCCGTCGGGCGTCTGCAGGTGCCACGTCGAGCGGAGCAACGACTTGCCGAAGTCCTTGCGGAACTCACCGATCGCGTTGCCCTGGGCATCCGTGACGTCGTACGTCGCGGCGAGGTCCATCCGCGTGCGGGCCTTGAACCCGAACACCGGCTGCGTCCGCGCCTCGTCGGAGTAGAACGTGACCTGCTCCTTGAACGCCATGCGCTTCTGCTGCGCCATGGCGATCAGCGGGCCCTCGACACCGTCGTCGCCGAGCGCGCGCAGCTCGTAGCGGTTGACCATCATGGTGATCTTCTGGCGGAGCGTGAAGCGTTGCGGGGCGTTGGTCATGACCCCAGTCTCTCAGGCGGGTGGTACGGCAGCGACATGCTCTCAGCGCAGCGGGTCGAAGCTCGAGAGCAGGCTCGGCGTCTCCCCGCGGGCCACCTGGGCCGCAAGCAGCTTGCCGCTGAGCGGCCCGAGCGCGATGCCCCACATGCCGTGGCCGCCGGACACGAAGACCCGCGACGATCGTGTACGCCCGACGAGCGGGAGCCCGTCTGCGGTGCACGGCCTGGAGCCGACCCACTCGTCCGTACGCGCCGACCAGTCGACACCGGTCAGCATGGGCTTCGCCGCGTCGATGATCGCCGCGATGCGCCGCGGGTCGAGCGGCGCGCCGGGCTTGCGGAACTCCATCATCCCGGCGACTCGCAACCCGTCACCGAGCGGCGTGCAGGCGACCCGCTGCGCCGGGAAGTACATCGGCGCGACCGGCATGTGCTCGGGCTGCACCGTGAAGCTGTAGCCGCGACCGGCCTGCACGATCGTCTTCACGCCGACGTCTCGCGCGAGCGCGCCGAGCCACGTGCCGGTCGCGATCACGACGGCATCGGCACGCATCGGCGCGCGGTCGGCGACCTCGAGGCGTACGCCCTCCGCCGACTCGGTGATGTCGCGGACGTCGACGTCGGTCCTGATCTCGGCGCCACGGCTGCGCACCGCGTCGGCCAGGGCGTTGACGAAGCGGCCGGGATTGATGAAGCGCTGGTCCCGCAGGCGTACGCCACACGTCACGGCGTCACCGAGCGCCGGCACGAGGGCGTGCATCGCCCCGCGGTCGAGCAGCTCGGCCTTCGTGTCGACCCCGAGCTCGCGTACGTGCCCGAACTCGTCGAGCAACGCCTGCCGGTCGACCTCCGAGGCGAACGCGGCGAGGAACGGCTCCGCCGGCAGGGTCGGCTCCGCGAGCCCGCCCGCCGCGATCTCGTCGAACGCGTCGAGGGCCTGCCGGTTGGCCTCGGCGAACACCGTCATGGCGGTGCGCCACTTCGCCGCGGTGCAGTGCCGGGCGAGGTCGAGCAGGAACCTCAACAGGCGCGGGTTGGCGGTCAGCGGCACGTAGACCGGCGACGACGACCTGAGCATCGCCTTGATGCCGCCGGCCAGGATCGCCGGGTCCGGCAGCGGGTGGGTCAGGGCCGGAGCCAGCCAGCCGGCGTTGCCCCACGACGAGCCCGCAGCGACGCCGGCGCGGTCGACGACCGTCACGCGTACGCCCTCGGCCTGCAGGAACCACGCGGCGGACAACCCGACCATCCCGGCCCCCACGACCAGGACGTGCTCGGGGCGCTGAGTCATGCGTCCATTGTGCGGTGCCACCTCCGTTCCACGCGGTCGATACCCTGACCCGGGACTGAAGGAGGACAGGTGAACCAGCACACCCGCGGCGCGGCGCACGTGCAGCACATCGGCAGGTCACGCCTGTTCGTCGAGCCGCCCGTACGCTTCCTCGGCCCGTTCATCATCCGCTCGGACACGCACATCGGCGCGTTCACCGAGCTGGGCCGCGAGGTCGAGGCCCAGGCCGCGACGTTCGGCCGCTACTGCGAGATCGGCCCCGGCAGCCTGATCGGCGCGACCGGGCATCCCACGACGTGGCTCAGCGTCTCGTCGTTCCAGTACAAGAAGGCGTCGTGGGGCTGGCATCCGTCGGCCAACACCGGTCAGGTCATCGACCCCGAGGCCGGCGGGCGGCAGACCTTCCGGAGTGTCGCGGGTGACGTGGCGACGATCGGCAACGACGTGTGGATCGGTGCCAATGTCGTCGTGCTGCGCGGCGTCACGATCGGCGACGGCGCGATCATCGCCGCCAACGCGGTCGTCACCAAGGACGTCCCGGCCTACTCGATCGCCGGCGGCATCCCGGCCAAGGTCATCCGCCCGCGCGTTCCCGACGACCTCCGCGACGAGCTGCAGGCGCTGCAGTGGTGGCGGTTCTCGCCCAATCAGCTCAGCGGCATCCCGTACGACGACCTGCCCGAGGCCGTGCGTCGGCTGCGCCCCACGATCGACGCGGGCCTCGAGCCGTACGATCCCGGATTCGTCGAGATCCCCAAGCCGGTGCCGCCGAAGCCCCGGCGCCGTTGGCGTCGCTGACCGTCAGCTCCCCACCCTCGACGATTCACCGGCCAGCACCTCGAGATACAGCCGGGCATGCGCCGCGGCCACCCGCTGGCGTTGCTCGATCCGCTCGTCGACCGAGACCGGCTCCACGGGAGAGTGCTCGTACGCCCGTTGGACCGCATCGATCAGCGACTCCTCGTCGAAGCCGGTGTCATCCATGGAGAACCCGAAGACCGGTGAGTCGGCGCCGAAGAACCGCCCGGTGGGGGCCACCACGGCGGTTCCGACATCACGGCAGGCCTCGATCCAGCTGGTGTGGGGTCCGAAGCGGTATGGCAGGACTGACACGTCGAGCCCGCCGAGGTAGTCCCACATCTGCGCGTCGCTGAAGAACTCGCGGACCCGCACGCGGACCCGGTGCTGCGCGCGCTCGACCTCGGACGCGAGGTCGACGTCGAACCGTCCGCCGGCCGGGCCGAGGACGTCAGGGTGGGCGTCGATCTGGAGGATCGCACCCGGAATCGACCGCACCGCCCGGACCAGGGCCGGCAGGAGGGTGAACGGGCGCTCGCCCGCGCGCGGCTTCGAGACGCGCAGGCCGACCGTGAAGGGGCGGTCGCGATGGATCGGGGTCTGCCGGCGGTGCCGCATGCGCACCATCGTCGTGAGATCGACGACGTGCGGGTGCGGGAGCACGAGTGCCTGGCGTCCCCACCTGTCGTCGATCTCTGCTGCGGCACTGTCCGTCAGGGCGATCAACGCGTCGGCAGCCGGGACCAGGACGTCCAACCGCGCGTCGTGCAGCTCGCGTTCGGACTCGCGCGTGCTGCGCAGGTCGTGGACCGTGTGGACGAACGGCTTGCCCGCCCATCGGAGCGTGTCGACCAGGTCCCGGAGATGGGTGGGCTCGACTCCGTCGAACCCGAAGTGCAGGTGGAACACATCGAAGTCGCCATGATGCTGACGCACCCATGCGGGCTCGAGCATGACCGGTGGCCACCATCGCGTGAGCGTCACCCGACTGGGATTCGACGGATCGGGATCTGCGAGCCGGATGACTCGCGGCAGGTCGCGGAGCTCCCGCACCGGCGACAGGTGACGCACGTACGGATGCGCGGCGGGCACGGAGGCGACCTTGATGCGGCTCCTGCGATGCCACCGGGCGCGACTCGGTCGCTCGGATCGTGCGGGGCGGGCGGTCGACATCGGAGCCTTTCCTCAATCGTGGAAATCCGGGGGGTGGCGACCTTCTGCACCACTGCCAGCGTACCCAGAACTGCAGGGGCCATGCACTCTGCGACCACCTCGCGCATGCCGAACGACGATCCGGGTAGCAGTCCCACAGGCCTACGACCAGAGGGAGAAATCGAGATGGAGCATTCAGCTGAGAGCCGGGGCGGCAGACCACTGGGCCTGGTGACCGGCGCGTCCAGCGGCATCGGCGAAGAGCTGGCTCGCGAGATGGCGCACCACGGCTTCGACCTGATCGTCGTGGCTGAGGACGAGGGCATCCTCGACACCGCCGCCGAGCTCAGTGACCTCGCCGACGTCCGCCCGATCCGCGCGGATCTGGCCACGCGAGCCGGCAACGACATGGTCGTCGACCTGCTGGCACAGGAGCACCGGCCGCTCGCGGCGGCGGCGATCAACGCCGGCATCGGCGTCCACGGCCGGCTCGTCGACACCGAGCTCGAGGACCACCTCCGCGTCATCGCCCTCAACATCGTCTCGGCGGTACACCTCGGCCACTGGATCGCGCGGGACATGGTGGCGCGCGGCGAGGGCCGCATCCTGTTCACGTCGTCGGTCGCGTCGCAGATGCCGGGCCCGTTCTACACGACATACGCCGCCTCGAAGTCCTTCATCCAGTCCTTCGCGCTGGGGCTGCGCGAAGAGCTCAAGGACACCGGCGTCACGGTGACGGCCCTGATGCCCGGGCCGACCGCCACCGAGTTCTTCGACCGCGCCGGCATGGACGGCACCAAGGTTGCCGAAGGACCCAAGGAGGATCCCTCCGACGTCGCCAGTGCCGGTGTCGCAGCGATGCTGGCCGGCGACGACCACGTGGTCACCGGCAGCTGGCGCAACCGGATGCAGTCGGTCGCCACCGGCGTGATGCCCGACGCCATGGCCGCCAGGGTCCACCGGTCGATGACCGAACCGCCCGACGACGCCTGAGCGTAGAGTCGACGCCACACCGGTTGGAGAGGCCAGGAATGTCCGAGACAGACGATGACCAGCACGCTCTCGCGAAGTTCGCGACGGTGCTGGCGTCGCTCAAGCGCGAGGAGTCGCTTGCGATCCGGCTCTGCGAGGCCGGCCGGCAGATGCTCGACGCCGACGGCGCCTCGATGACCCTGGACTACGCGGGCGACGGGCGGCTGATGGTGCACGCCACCGACGAGATGGCCGCCACGCTCGACGACCTTCAGGACGTCGTCGGCGAAGGGCCCGCGTTCGACGCCGCGCACACCGGGGAGGTCGTGGTCGCCCGGCTCGGCAACGGCGACGAGAGCCGCTGGGCGCTGTTCTCCGACCGCCTGGTCGGCCTGGGATTCGCCGGGACGCTCGTCGCGGTTCCCCTGCGTGCCGAGCTCGCGATCCTCGGCGTGCTCTCGCTGCATCGTCGCGGCCCGGACCAGGACGAGGACCTCGTGTCGGCACGCTTCCTCAGCGCCACCGTCGGCACGGCGATCCTGCAGGACCCTCGCGTCGGCCGACCGGACCAGATCTCGAAGGAGACGTGGGCGAGCCGTTCGCAGATCCATCAGGCGACCGGCATGATCGTGGCGCAGGTCGGCGTACGGGCCGAGGATGCCATGGCGCTGCTGCGCGGCCAGGCGTTCGCCCGCAACACGTCGCTGGTCGAGGTGGCGCGCGACATCATCGGGCGGCGCATCAACTTCCGGGACTTCACGATAGAGGGGGACTAACCATGGAGACATCCCGCGCGACCCACGCCCTCGCCAAGGCGTCCGCAGCCCTCGTCAGCGAGACAGACATCGCCGGATTCCTGGCCACCCTGCTCGCCAGCAGCACCGACGTGCTGCAGATCGACGCCGGCGGAATTCTTGTCGAGGACCACGATCGGCTGGACCTGCTGGCCGCCTCGAGCCACGCCGCGGTCGAGCTCGAGCTGCATCAGTCGCAGCTCGAGGAAGGGCCCTGTGTCGACGCCCACGTGTCGGGTCGCCCCGTCAGGGCCCACGGCCCCGACGTGGTGACGCGCTGGCCACGGTTCGGCCAGCTGATGCTGGACTCCGGGTTCTCGTCGGTCCATGCCTCACCCCTGCGCTGGCACGGCGTGGCGCTCGGCGCGATGGGCATGTTCCGCCACACCGGCACGATGTTCACCCCCGAGGAGGAGACCGTCGCCCAGGCGTTCGCCGACCTCGCCACCTTGCTGATCGTGCAGACCGACACGATCGACCTGGGCGTCGTGCGGCAGCGCGTCCAGGAGGTGCTGGCCGCGCGCATCGTCATCGAGCAGGCCAAGGGCGTCCTGGCGTGGAACCACGGCGTCGAGATGGCCGAGGCCTACCGGCTGCTGCTACGCCGCGCCGCCGACGAGGGCGCCACCCTGACCGCAACGGCCCGGGCCGTGATCGACGAGGCGCAGCGCCGTCACGTCACCTGACCAGGACGCCACGACGCCGCCAACCGGGGTCAGTTCGCCCTGAGCTCACGCGCCGGCACCAGGACCCACGCGACGAGCACGAACACCGTGATCATCGCCGCCACCAACCACGCGACCCACGTCGCCGCGACCACGTCGAGGATCAGCCACACGGCTCCGATGTTCGCCAGGGCGAGGGCGGCGAGTCCCCAACGGGACGTCTGGTGTGCGGCCTCGACGAGCCAGGGGCGGGCGTGCCGGTGGAACAGCGCCCGGTGCAATGCCACAGGCGTCATGAGCAGGAACGTCGCCGCGACGGCCGAGCAGAGGACCGCGGCGTAGACCGTGTGCCGCGACTCGGCGAGGTCCTCGAAACGAGGCGTGAACGGCAGGGTCAGCAGGAAGCCGGTGAGGATCTGGACGCCGGTCTGGGCGACCCGGAGCTCCTGCAGGAGCTCCTGCCAGTTGCGATCGAGTCTGGCCTCCTCGGAAAGTGCCATGTCAGTGGTTGCGGAGGGCCGTGACCAGCTCCGACTTGTTCTTGTCCGAGTAGTTGCTCAGGCCAAGCTCCTTGGCCCGCCTGCGCAGCTCGGGCACCTTCCAGTCCTCGTACGAGTCGGACTTGCCGCCCTTGCGGCCGACCGACGACGTGGACCTGCCCTTCTGCTTGGTCGCGTTCGAGATGCGTGCGGCCTTCTCCTTCGAGGCGCCCTCCTTGCGGAGCTCCTCGTACATGTCGGGATTCTTGAGACTCGGATTCTTCTTGCCTGGCATGACTCATCCTTCCTGTGAGGTGGATCAGAAGACGGCCTTGCCGCCCGTGACGCCCAGCACCGTGCCGGACACGTAGCTCGCGTCGCGCTCGGAGGCGAGGAAGACGAACGCCGGCGCGACCTCGGCCGGCTGTCCCGCCCGTCCCAGTGGGGTGTCCTTGCCGAACTTCTCGATCTTCTCGACGGACTGGGTCGCGGGCTGCAACGGCGTCCAGATCGGACCGGGCGCGACGGCGTTGACCCGGATGCCCTTGGGTCCGAGCTGTGCCGCGAGATTGACCGTGGCGTTGTTGATCGCGGCTTTGGTCGCGGCGTAGTCGAGCAGCGTGGTCGACGGGTCGTAGGCCTGGATCGAGGAGTTGTTGATGATCGCCGATCCGGGCTTGAGATGGGCGACCGCGGCGCGGGTCAGCCAGAACAGCGAGTAGAGATTCGTCGTGAAAACCCGGTCCATCCGCTCGTCGGTGAGCTCCTCGATGCCCTCCTCGCGCGCCATCTGGAACCCGGCGTTGTTGACCAGGATGTCGAGGCCGCCGAGGTTCCTGACGGTGTCGGCCACCACCTGGTCGCACGTCTCGCTATCGCGCAGGTCCGCCTCGATCGCGACGTACCTGCGCCCGGCCTGCTCGAGGACGGCGGACGTCTCGTCGGCGTCTGACTTCTCCTCCGGCAGGTACGTGAACGCGACAGCGGCGCCCTCTCGGGCGTACGCGATCGCGACGGCCCGGCCGATGCCGGAGTCACCGCCGGTGATCAACGCCTTGCGACCCTCGAGTCGTCCGCTGCCGCGGTAGGACTCCTCGCCGTGATCCGGCACCGGTCGCATCTCGCCCGTCAGGCCGGGCGGTTCCTGCTGCTGGGGCGGGAAGGCCGGGGATTCGTCGTGACTCATGCGGGGGACGTGCCCCCTCCCTCAGGCGTTAAACGTGAATGACTGGCGTCGGCGGATCAACCGCGATTCACTTAGGCATGCGATCCATCTGGAAGGGCGCCATCAGCTTCGGCCTGGTCAACGTGCCCGTGAAGGTCTACAGCGCCACGGAGAGCCACGACGTCTCGCTCCACCAGGTCCACAACAAGGACGGCGGCCGGATCCGCTACCAACGCAAGTGCGAGGTCTGCAACAAGGTCGTCGCCTACGAGGACATCGACAAGGCGTACGACGACGGCGAGAAGACCGTCGTGCTCACGGACGAGGACTTCGCCGCCCTGCCGGCCGAGCGCAGCCACGAGATCGAGGTCGTCGAGTTCGTCCCCGCCGACCAGGTCGATGTCCTCCGCCTCGACAAGGCGTACTTCCTCGAGCCCGAGGAGCGGGCCCTCAAGCCCTACACGCTCCTGCGACGCGCCCTCGAGGACTCCGACCGGACCGCGATCGTCCAGTTCGCCCTGCGGCAGAAGACCCGGCTCGCGGCGTTGCGCGTCCGCGACAACGTCCTGGTGCTCCAGACGATGCTGTGGGACGACGAGGTGCGCAAGCCGGACTTCGACGTGCTCGACTCGACCCCGCGCATCAGCCAGAAGGAACGCGACATGGCGGCGCAGCTCGTCGACTCGCTCTCGGAGGACTTCGACCCCTCGGCGTTCACCGACGACTACCAGGAGCAGCTCCGCACGCTGATCGAGGCCAAGATCGAGCAGGGCGCCGCACTCGACACCGAGGCCACGTTCGGCAAGCAGGAGGAAGAGGAGAGCGCCGACGTCGTCGACCTGATGGAGGCGCTCAAGCGCAGCGTCGACCGCAAGAATGCCACGAAGAAGGCACCCGCCAAGAAGGCCACCAAGAAGAAGAGCGCCGCCAAGAAGAAGGCCGGTTAGGTCGCCTAGTTCGCTGCGGCCTGGTCACGCGACAGCTCCGGCGCCTCGAAGCGGGCGTCCGGTGAGCGGCGGTGCTCGACGACCCACTGCGCGACATGGCGCAGCTTGACGTTGTGGGCCTGTGACTGGCGGCGGAGGAAGTCGAACGCGCGGTCGGCGTCGAGGTCGAAGCGCTCCATGAGGATGCCCTGCGCCTGGCCGATCAGCTTGCGGGCGTCTATCGCGACCTGCAGGCCCTCCTCGTTGTGCGCATTGGCGAGCGCCACGGCCGCATGACGTACGAAGATCGTGGCCACCGCTAGGTCGTCCTCGTCGAACGCGTCGATGCGGTTGGCGTAGAGGTTGAGCGAGCCGTAGCGCCGCGCCCGGGTCTCGAGCCTCACGCTCAGGACGCTGCGGATGCCCAGCTCCGCGACGGCAGGCCCCCACTTGAGCCAACGAGGGTCGTTGCCGACGTCGCGTGCCTGGTAGATCGCCTCACCTTCGATCGCATCGAGGCATGGGCCTTCGTCGTGCACGATCTGCAGGTTGTGGGACTCGCCGACCCGTTGAGAGGTGGCCGCCGCCGTCTCGATCTGGTTGCGCGCATGCACCAGCATGATGCCGGCGTCGTCGCAGCTCGTGGCGATCCGGGCGTATTCGGCGATGCGCTCGATCGTGCGCTCCGTGGTGGGCTCGTCGTGCAGGTCGAGCGCCATCTGGGAAAAGAACGTCGAGCTGTCCACGTGGGAACTCCTCACCGGGCGACCCTTCAAGAGAAACACACCGCCTGACCGAAATATATAGCCGCGGGGGTCAGGTGTTTGCTGCCACAAGTGCTGGGTACGTCGGCGCAGCAAGGGGATGCACCAACAGGGCGGCAGCAGTGGCTGCCTCCTCGACGCTCGGGAAGGGGTGCCCGATGAACGCAACGGGCTCCACCGGAACCACCGTGACACTCTTCGGCGACAGCGCTCCGCTCGACCACGCGCTCAGCGACCAGCTGGGGCAACGCGGGTGGAAGACGCACTTCGTGTCGGTCCCGACCGGATGGCTCCGCTCGGCCACTCACGCCGTCATGCGGCTCGACACCGCAGCGGGCGTCGACGCGCTCAAGGAGCTCGCCGAGACCGAGCAACCCCGGTCCCACGTCATCGCGGTCTGTCCGGAGCCCGGCACCACCGCCGAGTCCGACCGGGTCCAAGACATGTGCCGGGCGTGTGGCATGCACCATGACGTGTCGCTGATCTGGCACCCCCCGCTCGTCGGGGACGTCGCCTCGGAGCACCCGGCCCGTACGCAGGTCACGACCAGGGCGCTGGCTGTGTCGGTGGCCGACGAGATGGTGGAGCACCCGTCGGTGGGGCGACCCGCATTCGTGGCGCGACCGTTCGTGGTCGAAGCCGAGCATCAGTGACGATCAACTTCCTGGGCATGGTCGTCGAACATGCCCACGGTCGCGCGTACGTCCCACAGTGCGGCGGGCGCGTCGAGGGTCTCGACCGCGATCGTCGGAGCACCGTCGGAGTCGACGGCAGACACGATCACGTCGTGATGGAGGGCGAACTCGTGGAGGAGGTCGCGCTGGACGGCATCGCCGCTCAGCCGAAAGGTCAGGGTGGTGCGTCGCAAGTAACGTTCCTCGGGTCAGCAAGCTGGTGCGGCTGCTGCTGAACCGGCAACGGCACTCTACCCATGACATACGAGTTGGCGGCCACCGGCTCCGGTGACCGCCAACAAGCAACCCGCGAGGATGGTCAGGCCGCGTCCACGGCCATCGCTGACTCCCGGAGTCGACTCAGGAGCTTGGCGAGCCGCCGCGAGATCTGCATCTGGCTGACGCCCACGATCTCGGCGATCTCCTGCTGCGTCTTGTCCTCGACGAACCTCAACCGGAGCAGGAGTCGCTCCTCGTCGTCGAGGTCGCGGCACAGCGGCTCGATCGTCACCCAGTCGTCGATGAAGTCGAACTCGGAGGTGTCGCCGGCGATCGTCTCCCCCAGAGGCCGGCCGCTCTCGCGTACGGGCTGGTCGAGCGATGTCGGCGTGAAGCAGCTGCGGGCTGCCATCGCCTCACGAACCTCGTCGACGTCGGCCTCGATCGCCTCGGCGATCGTCTCGACGTCGGGCTGCCGCGAGTCGGACTGCAGACACTGCTCGGTCGCGCTCGAGATGTCGGCCTGCATCTGCTGGATACGCCGCGGCGGGCGGATGCCCCAGCAGTAGTCGCGGAAGTACTTCTTGATCTCGCCGAGGATCGTGACCGTGGCAAACGGGACGAACTCGCCACGCTCATGGTCGAAGCCGCGGATGGCCTTGACCAGGGCGAAGCAGGCGACCTGCGCCAGGTCGTCACGGTCGGCACCTCGCCCGGAGTAACGCCCGGCCAGGTGATGCGCGAGACCGAGATGGCGGCGAACCACCTCGTCCTCGAGAAGTGCCCGCTCGGCGTCGCTCGCGTGCCGAGCCGCCTCGATCAGATCGTGCGTGTCATCGTGCTGTGTGAGTGCGGGAGCAGTGTTCACGGTAAAACCCCCAGGGGTCTCGATCCGTCAACCGGCTTCTGCTCAACCGGCTCTTCAACCATGGCACTGTGGAGTGTGAAGCGCAAGGTCTTGCTGCGCGCACGCGATCAGTCGATATGGTTCTGGAGAACCATCTCAGCGTCTCGGCGCGTCTCTTCCTCGCGTTTCGCTCGGGTCCCCCCGGGTACGGGCCGGTCATGAGAGGAGGCCTGATGGCGCGCACGAACGACACCCAGACCGTGTCGGTCGCCGGACAGCGCCTCCGCCTCACCAACCCTGACAAAGTCATCTACCCGTCGACGGGCACGACCAAGGCCGAGGTCATCGCCTACTACATGGAGATCGCGCCGCATCTGCTGCCGCATCTCGCCGGCCGGATCGTGACGCGCAAGCGCTGGGTCGACGGCGTCGGCACCGCCGACAAACCGGGTGAGGTCTTCTTCGAGAAGAACCTCCCGTCGTCCGCGCCGGACTGGATCCGACGCGTCAAGATCCAGCACAGCGATCACGTCAACACGTATCCGGTGTTCGACAGCGCGGCGGCTCTCGCCTGGGCCGGCCAGGTCGGTGCGCTCGAGCTGCACGTCCCGCAGTGGAAGGTCGACAGCCGGGGCGTGAAGCAGAACCCCGACCACCTCGTCCTCGACCTCGACCCCGGGCCGGGTGCAGGTCTGCCCGAGTGCGTCGAGGTCGCCAAACGGGCCCGGGCGCTGCTGCGCGACCTCGGCCTTGAGGCATACCCCGTGACGAGCGGCAGCAAGGGCATCCACCTGTACGCCGGTCTCGACGGCGAGCACGACGCGGACTACGTCAACCGGTTCGCCAAGCAGTTCGCCCAGGTGCTGGAGTCCGAGCTCCCGGACCTCGTCGTCAGCTCCATGAAGAAGAGCCTGCGCGGCGGCAAGGTCCTGGTCGACTGGAGCCAGAACAACGCCAACAAGACGACGATCGCGCCCTACTCGCTGCGCGGGCAGCTCAAGCCGTACGTCGCGGTGCCCCGCACCTGGCGCGAGCTCAACGACGACCTGCAGCACCTCATGATGGACGAGGTCCTGCAGCGCATGAAGCGACGCAAGGACCCCATGGCCGACCTCGCGGGGCCCAGGCCGGCGAGCGACAAGCTGGCGACCTACCGGTCCAAGCGCGATGCCGGGAAGACACCGGAACCCGTGCCCGACGCGATGCCGGCCGGAGGCGACGGCACTTCGACAAGCTCAGCACAGGCCAACTCGTTCGTGATCCAGGAGCACCACGCCAGCAGCCTGCACTGGGACTTCCGCCTCGAGCACGACGGCGTGCTGGTCTCGTGGGCGCTGCCCAAGGGCGTGCCGACCGATCCCAAGAAGAACCACCTCGCGGTGCAGACCGAGGACCACCCGCTGGAGTACGGCACGTTCGAGGGCACGATCCCCAAGGGGGAGTACGGCGGCGGCGAGGTCACGATCTGGGACACCGGGACGTACGAGCTCGAGAAGTGGCGCGACGGCAAGGAGGTCATCGCGACGCTGACCGGACGCAAGGGTGGCGGGCTCGGCGGGCCGCGCAGGTTCGCGCTGATCAAGACCGGCAAGAACTGGCTGATCCACCGGATGGACCTCCCGGCCGCGCCGCGCCGCAAGAAGGCCCCGCCGCGCTCGATGAAGAAGGGCTTCGTCCCGCCCATGATGGCCAAGCTCGGCTCGGCGAGCGATGTCCGCGACGAGGACGAGTGGGCGTTCGAGATGAAGTGGGACGGCATCCGGGTCGTGGCGGTGATCGACGGCAAGGACGTCGGCCTGTTCACCCGCAACGAGAACGACGTCACCGCCGGCTATCCCGAGATCGTCACCGCGCTGGCCGAGCTGGGCCTCGATGACACGGTCCTGGACGGCGAGGTCGTCGCCCTCAACGCTGCCGGTGTCCCCGACTTCGGCCGGCTGCAGCGGCGCATGGGGCTGACCAAGGAGGCCGACGTCGAGGCCGCGCGCCGGGACGTACCGGTCAAGTACCTCGTGTTCGACGTCATGCGGTCCGGCGGCGACTCGCTGGTCGACAAGACGTACGTCGAACGCCGCAAGGCGCTGCGCGGGCTCAGGATCGCGGCGGATGTCGTCGACGTCCCCCAGGCGTTCGACGGCTCGCTGGCCGATGCTGTCGAGTCGAGCAAGACGCTCGGGCTCGAGGGCGTGCTCGCCAAGCGCCGCGACAGCCGCTATCTCGGTGGCAAGCGCGCGACCGCCTGGACCAAGGTCAAGCACCAGCGCATGCAGGAGGTCGTCATCGGCGGCTGGCGCACCGGCCAGGGCGCCCGCAGCGAAACCATCGGCGCGTTGCTGCTCGGCATCCCCACCGACGACGGGCTCCGCTACGTCGGCAAGGTCGGCACCGGATTCGACCAGCGCACGCTCGCCGACCTCCAGCAACGGCTGTCGAAGCTCAGCCGCAAGACCAGCCCGTTCGCCGAGACGCCCCGCGAGATCGCACGCGACGCCCACTGGGTCAGCCCTCGCCTCGTCGGCGAGGTGTCGTTCGCGGAGTGGACGTCCGGCGGCCACCTGCGCCAGCCGAGCTGGCGCGGCATACGTACGGACAAGAAGCCGCAGGAGGTCGCCCTGGAGTAAGGCTGCGCCCGACCCGACATCATCACGACACGAGGAGTTACTCCATGCCGTTCAAGAAGAAGAACTTCCGCACCAAGCTAGAAGCCCGTCTGGATGACCTGGCGAGCCAGACCGAAGAGCTCCGTCAGCAGGTTGTCGATCGTGCGCCCGGCGTACGCGATCAGCTCGTCGACATGCTCCCCGACAAGGACCAGCTGCGCGACCTGCGCGACGACCTGTTCGAGCGCCTGCCCGACGGCGTCGCCGACAAGGTGCCCGAGAAGGTCAGGCCCAAGAAGCGCTCGAAGCTCAAGCGGGTCGCGATCCTCGGTGTCCTGACCGGCGCCGGTGCCGCGGCATTCGCGGCGGTCAAGGGGCGTACGCACACCGCGCCGCCGCCCGAGCCGTTCCCGGCGCCGCCGAAGCCGACGCCGCCGGCAGACGTGACGCCGCCGAAGCCGGCCAAGAAGGCTTCAGCCCCTCCCACGACGGACTGAGCCAGCCACGAATCCCCGGGCGGGCGCCCGGGGATTCGTGCGTTCAGCGGCGAATACCACCTGCGGTTGTGGGTATGCGGTCTGAACCACTCATGCCCGGAGGGACTCCCATGGCGACTGACATCGACCCGGCCTGGACGACGGAGGAGCTGAGCTCCGTCCGCGACGGGCTGCTTCGGGCCGCCGAGCGGCTCCGGGCGGAGATCGCGATCCTCGACACCGCGACCGCCCAGGCCGTCTCGGAGTCGACGCTCGAGGTGCTGCACGACGAGATCGATGTCGCGGCCCATCGGGCCGAGCTCATGCAGGATGCCGTCCAGATCGAGAACGCCACCGCGATCCTCGAGCAGACCGAGCACGTCCTGGCACGCCTGGACCAGGGGCTCTACGGCATCTGTGAGACGTGTTCAGCGGCGATCGGCCGGCCGCGACTGGAGGCTTTCCCGCGGGCGACCCTCTGCATGACCTGCGTTGCCTGACCCGCTCAGATCACCGGGACGAATCCTGCGACCGCTCGATTGGCGACGTCCCGCTAGGCTCGCTGCGTGACGGAACAGAAGAAGAAGCAGCTGCCGGTATGGCAGGAGTCGATCCTTCTCGTCGCAACTGCCATGGTCATGGCAGTCATCGTCAAGACATTCTTTCTCCAGGCGTTCTACATCCCGTCGGAGTCGATGGAGCCGACGATGCTCGTCAACGACAAGATCCTCGTGCAGAAGGTCTCGTACTGGGGCGGCGATGTGAAGCGTGGGGACGTCGTCGTGTTCGACGACCCGGGAGGCTGGCTCAGCGCCGAGGACTCCAAGCACGCGTCGAACCCCGTCCAGAAGGCGCTCGAGACCGTGGGGCTCTTCCCCACCGGCGGCCACCTGATCAAGCGGGTCATCGGCGTCGGCGGTGACACGATCGCCTGCTGCACCGACGGCAAGCTGACGGTCAACGGCAAGGAGCTCAGCGAGCCGTACGTCCTCGACGAGACCGTCACGAAGGACAAGACGTTCGAGGTCAAGGTGCCCAAGGGTCACCTGTGGGTCATGGGCGACAACCGGGGCAACTCCAGCGACTCCCGCGCACACATGGGCGATCCGGGCGGCGGGTTCATCTCCGACCAGAGCGTCGTCGGCAAGGCCTGGCTGCGCGTATGGCCGCTGGGCCGGGCCGGCTTCATCCACAAGCCCGACACGTTCGACGCCAACCTCGAGCCCTGACCGAGGTCGACCCCGCAACGACAGAAGTCCCGCTCGAGCCTGAGGCTCGGGCGGGACTTCTCTGTCTGGCGCGCCCGAAGGGATTCGAACCCCTAACCTTCTGATCCGTAGTCAGATGCTCTATCCGTTGAGCTACGGGCGCATGCCCCGAAGGGCCTCGCTGAGTCTAGCGTGGCCCCGAGCCGAGAGAAAATCTGGCCACCGCAACGGACGACGCACCCGGGTTGCTCCTGTCATACGTGTGACTATGTTCACCCCTTCCGACCTGCCCATCCCCAAGATGCGACCCGTAAAGTCGGCTGAATCGTCATCGCCCGTCGGTGACGATTCATCACACATCAGCTACCTGAGGCCCCTATATGCCGAGGGAGTGCGAATCAATGCGCTTGGTTCGCGATGCGCGAGAAGGAAAAGTTCACACATGTCCGCAGACACCGCCATATCCACCACCTACCGGACGACACACCGCAGGCTCCAGGCCTGGGTTGACGACGTCGCCGCCCTGACCAGACCGGCCGCCATCCACTGGGTCGAAGGCACTCCCGAGGAATGGGTCTCGCTGACCGATGGCCTCGTCGCCTCCGGCACCTTCGTACGACTCGACGAGACCAAGAAGCCCAACTCGTTCTGGTGCGCCTCCGATCCGAGCGATGTCGCCCGCGTCGAGGACCGCACCTACATCTGCAGCGTTGACGAGGCCGACTGCGGCCCGACCAACAACTGGATGGAGCCTTCGGACATGAAGGCGGTCATGACGGACCTCTACGACGGCTGCATGCAGGGCCGCACCATGTACGTCATCCCGTTCGTCATGGGCCACCTCGACGCGGACAACCCGATGTTCGGCGTCGAGATCACCGACTCCGCGTACGTCGTGGCGTCGATGACCGTGATGGCCCGCGTCGGCAAGACC
>NZ_JAKFCB010000234.1:0-6468 GCF_036676885.1 Aeromicrobium sp. | reverse complement strand
TAGGCGTACTCGAGGAAGCTCGAACGCATCTCGTCGCTCACGTCGGTGTCGACGATGTGCTCCTCGAAGTCCTCCTCGGGAGCTTGCTTGCTGCTGCGGGCCATGCCTTCTCTCCTGTGCTGCCTGTCGTGCGGTGCTCAGTGGTCCATTTTCGCCGGTCTGACCTGCGGTACTTCCCGCGCCACGCCGTGAGCCACCCGATAGGTTGGAGGCGTGACCAGCGAGGTGCATCCCGTCGAGCACTGGGAAGCCGATGTCCTGCTCAAGGACGGCCGGGTGGCTCAGCTCAGGCCGATCCTCGCGGCCGATGCCGAACGCCTCGTGGAGTTCTATTCACGAGTCTCCGAGCAATCCAAGTACTTCCGCTTCTTCGCGCCCTATCCGACGCTTTCCGACAAGGATGTCACGCGCTTCACGACGGTCGACAACGACCGCCGGGTCGCCTTCGTCGTGACGCTGCACTCCACGATCATCGGGGTCGGCCGCTACGACGCGATCAGCGACGACGAGGCCGAGGTCGCGTTCCTCGTCGAGGACGCCCACCAGGGCCGCGGTGTGGGCCAGCTGCTCCTCGAGCACCTGGCGCAGGCCGGACGCGAACGCGGCATCCGTACGTTCGTCGCCGACGTCCTGCCGTCCAACTCCCGGATGCAGCAGATCTTCCGCGAGATGGGCTACCAGGTCGACGGCATGGTCGACGGTGGCGTCACCCGGCTGACGTTCCGGATCGAGCCGACCGACCTCGCGGTCGGCGTGATGCGGGCCCGCGAGCAGCGCGCCGAGGCCGCGTCGATCGAGCGCATCTTCCGCGCTCGCAGCATCGCGGTGATCGGCGCCAGCCGGCGGCAGAACTCGATCGGCCAGGCCATGGTGCGCAACCTCGTGCTCGGCGACTTCAGCGGCAGCGTCTACGCCGTCAACTCCCAGGCCGAGGCGGTGTCGGGACTCCCGGCCTACAAGACCGTCCAGGACATCCCCGGCGAGGTCGACGTCGCGATCGTCGCGGTGCCGGCCGAGTCGGTCAACGACGTCGTGCTCGACTGCGCCGCCAAGGGGGTCCACGGCCTCGTCGTGATCTCCGCCGGATTCGCCGAGGAGGGGCCGGAGGGTCGCCAGCGCCAGCGCACGCTGCTCGGGCTCAGCCGGTCGTACGGACTGCGGCTCATCGGCCCCAACTGCCTGGGGTTCATCAACACCGCACCTGACCTTCAGCTCAACGCCTCGTTGTCGCCGTCGATGCCGCCGCAGGGCCGCGTCGGGTTCTTCTGCCAGTCCGGCGCGCTCGGCACCGCGATCCTCGAGTCGGTGTCCCGCCGTGGCCTCGGCCTGTCGACGTTCGTGTCGGCCGGCAACCGCGCCGACGTCTCCGGCAACGACCTGCTCCAGTACTGGCAGGAGGACGACTCGACCGAGGTCATCCTGCTCTACCTGGAGTCGATCGGTAACCCGCGCAAGTTCTCCCGCATCGCCCGCCGCGTCTCGCGGACCAAGCCGATCGTCGCGGTCAAGTCGGGCCGTTCGACGCAGGGCGTGCCCGTGGGCCACACCGTCAGGCGTACGTCGGCGCCGCAGTCGGCGGTCGACGCGATGTTCCGCCAGGCCGGCGTCATCCAGGTCGACACGCTGGACGAGATGTTCGACGTCGCACAGCTCCTGGCCCACCAGCCGCTGCCGCGCGGCAACCGCGTCTCGATCGTCGGCAACTCCGACGCCGTGGCACTGATCGTCGCGGACGCCGCCTCGGCGGCCGGGCTGCAGGTCGCCGAGCCGGTCTCGCTGGGTGCCGACGCCAATGCCGATGACTTCGAGGCGGCGATCGAGCAGGCGATCGCGAGTCCCGACACCGATGCCCTCGTGGCGGTCTACGTGCCTCCGCTCAACACCAGCGGCGAGGAGGTCGCCAACGTGCTCGCGGCCGTCGGTGAGCAGTCCGACAAGCCCATCGTGTCGACGTTCCTCGGCAGCGAGGGCGTTCCCGTGCTGCTGCGCGTGCCCGACCTGCTCGGCGGGTCCGCCGGTCGCGGGTCGGTGCCGTCGTACGCCGCGCCGGAGTCAGCCGTGCGTGCGTTGGCCCGCGTCGTCAACTACGCCGAGTGGGCTGCCAAGGACCACGGCGACTTCCACATCGCGCTCGACCACCGCACGGGTGACGCTCGCGCTCTCGTGCGCCAGGTGCTCTCAGCAGCACCTCGTGGCGCGATCCTCTCGACCGACCAGGTCCACGCGCTCCTGGCCTGCTACGGCATCGACCTGTGGACCTGGATCAACGTGCACTCCCGCGAAGAGGCGATCGAAGCGGGGAAGACGCTCGGCTGGGACGTGGTCCTCAAGGCCGGCAGCGAGCACCTGCGCACGCGCCCTGACCTGGCCCACGTCTGGCGCAACATCCGCAGCTCCGAGGAGATGGGCGAGGCCTGGGACGAGCTCACGACCTGGAAGGGCATGCGCAAGGACACCAAGTTCTTCGTGCAGCGCGCCGCGGCCGACGGCATCCCGGTGTCCTTCAGCGTCACTGAGGATCCGCTGTTCGGCCCCCTGGTCTCGTTCGGGCTTGCCGGAGCGCCGAGCGAGCTGCTGGGCGACCGCTCGTACGGCATCCCGCCACTGACCGATCTCGACGCCGAGTCGATGATCCGCGACCTGCGATCTGCGCCGCTGCTCTACGGCTACCGCGGCTCCGACACGGTCGACGTCGACGCCCTCCAGGACATCATCGTGCGGCTGGCCGCGATGAAGGACGACCTGCCCGAGATCGCCGAGCTCGACCTCGAGCCGGTGCTGGTGCACGGCGAGGGCTACACCGCGCTGAGCGCCCGCGCCAAGGTCGTTCCGTCGGCAGATCGTCGCGGTGAGTGGTACGTACGGCGCCTGAGTCAGCCTGCCTCGATGGGAGATACGCTGGCATGATGACCACCGACGACACGAAGTCCCTGTTCGACGAGGTCTCCACGAGTGGCTACTACCCCGAGATCGTTGCCGAAGGTCTGCGTGATGCCCTGGCCGGTGAGCCCGTGGCCGCCTACGTCCTGCACCACGAGCCGACGTTCGACCACGACGAGATCCGTCGCCACATGACGGTGCTCGCGCTGACCCCCAGCCGCCTCGTCCTGGTGCACACCGACGAGCACCCCGGCGACGACCTGCTGCCCAAGCCCTACACCTCGACGACGTCGGAGGCGGTCGCGCTCGGCCAGGTCCGCTCCGTCGTCGTGACCCGCATGGTGACGTCGAAGTCCAAGCAGCTCGAGGAAGCCGTGCTCACGGTCGGCTGGGGTGCGGTCTCGCGGGTCGAGCTCGAGCCGGCGCGCTGCTCGGACCCCGACTGCGAGGCCGATCACGGCTACACCGGCAGCCTCACGGGTGACGACTTCTCGCTGCGCCTCGCTGCGGCGGCCGACGGCGGATCCGCCGTGGAGCGCCTGCTCGGCTTCGCCCGTACGCTGTCGGCCGCGACCGCCGGCCGCACCGCATGACCCTGGCAGGACTCGGGGGTCGCGCGACTATCGATCAGGTCATGCCATCGGTGGCCGCCGCCATGGGCGCCCCGGGCTTCGCCAACACCCTGGCGCTTCCGGAGGCGCCGCGTTACGTCGTGTTCCTCGTCGACGGGCTGGGCTTCGACCTGCTGCGCGAGCACGCCGACGTGGCGCCGTTCCTCAACTCGCTCAAGAACGTCGACGACGTCATCTGCGGTGTGCCGTCGACCACCGCGACGAGTCTCACGTCGCTCGGCACGGGGCTGCACGCCGGCAGGCACGGCATGGTCGGCTACACCTCCCGCGTTCCCGGCAGCGGACAGCGGCTCAACTCGCTCAAGTGGGACCAGCCGGTCGACCCGCTGATCTGGCAGCCACACCGCACGGTGCTCGAGCAGATGCAGGACGCCGGCATCGCCGCGTCGTCAGTCAACGATGCCAAGTTCGTCGACTCCGGCCTGACCCTGTGCAGTCAGCGCGGCGTGCCGTTCCACGGCATCAACTCGATCTGGGAGCGTCTCGACGTCGTCCTCGAGGTCGTCGAGGCCGCGCCCCGCGCCATGACGTACGCCTACGAGTCGCGGCTCGACCACACGGGGCACGCCAAGGGATGCATGTCGGAGGAGTGGCGCACGATGCTGGCCACGATCGACGCGGAGCTGGCCGACCTGCGCGAGGAGCTGCCGCGCGACACGGTGCTGCTCGTCACCGCCGACCACGGCATGATCGACCTGCCGATGACCGACCGGTTCGACGTCGACTCCTCGACGACGCTGCTCGACGACGTCACCCTGCTGGCCGGCGAGGCCCGCTTCCGGCACGTCTACACACGCACGGGGGCCGCCGCCGACGTAGCCGCACGTTGGCAGGCCGAGCTGGGGGAGCGCGCCCTCGTACGTACGCAGGACGGCATCGAGGACTGGTTCGGCCCGATCGATCCCGAGGTGCGCGGTCGCATCGGCGACGTCGTGGTGGCGGCGCTCGGCGACTTCGCGATGTTCTCCTCACGCGAGTTCGGCATCGAGTTCCAGATGACCGGGTTCCACGGCTCGATCAGCGAGGCCGAGCTGCGCATCCCGGTCCTCGTGGCGCCGTGACGCGGCTGGCAGGATGGTGCCCGTGGCGGATCTGAACTTCTACTCGGGCACGATGGACTGCGGCAAGAGCACCCTCGCGCTGCAGATGGACCACAACCATCGGGCCCGGGGCCGCGTCGGACGGGTCTTCACCTCCCACGACCGGGCCGGCACCGCGACGCTGTCGAGCCGTTTGGGCCTGGCGGTCCCGGCGATCGAGGTCGACAACGAGTTCCACTTCTGGCAGTACACCGTCGACGAGCTGACCCAGGGCGGCCGCATCGACTACTTCGTGTGCGACGAGGCGCAGTTCTACACCGCCGACCAGATCGACCAGCTGGCCAAGATCACCGACGAGTTGTCGATCGACGTGTTCGCCTTCGGCATCCTGACCGACTTCCGTACGCAGCTGTTCTCCGGCTCGGCACGGCTCATCGAGCTCGCCGACCACGTGCACACCCTGCAGGTCGAGGCGCTGTGCTGGTGCGGCGAGCGCGCGACGCACAACGCCCGCACCGAGGACGGCGTCATGGTGACCGAGGGCGATGTCATCGTCGTGGGCGATGTCGACCATGAGCTCGCGCCGGATGACGAGGACGAGACCGTCGTGGGCTACGAGGTGCTGTGCCGCCGCCACCATCGCCGGCGGATGACGGCGGCCACGGCCAAGGCCGCGGCCATGTCGCCGGACGTCTTGCCTTTTGGGTGAGCGAGCGGTGACCTAGCGTCCAGACCAGAGCCAGAAGTGGACGCCAACTCACCGACCATGTGCGAGCGGTGACCTAGCGTCCAGACCAGAGCCAGAAGTGGACGCCAACTCACCGCCCAACGGAGTCAGTCGGACTTGTCGCCGAACATGATCTCGTCCCAGCTGGGGACGCGGCGGCGCTCGTGGCGCTTCTTGCGGGGGCCCATCGTGTCGGGCACCGCGACGTCGTGCTCGAGGGAGTCCTCGAAGTCGTCCGCCTCGTGCTCGAGCGCGGCGGAGGTGTCGGCGTCCTCGGCCTCCTCGGCGTCGCCGATCGCGAGCTGCTCGAGCGCCCTGCGGTCACGGGCGGCCTTGAGTGAGGCGACGCCGACCTGCGGGCCCTCCTCGACCACCGGCACGTCCTCGTCGACGACGTCGACCGCCTCGACCGGAGCCTTCGCGGGACTGGCCGGCGTACGTACGGCATCCGCGATCGCCATGTCGGACGAGTCGGGCAGGGCGACGTCACCGACCAGGTCGTGGGCGAACTCGTCGGCCGGCACGACGTAGCGGCTCTTGACGTCGAACAGGAAGGTCGCCGGGTGGGCCGCGCCGTCGGGCGTGACCTGGACGTTCCAGCGGCCGTCCTCGCGCCGCCAGGAGTCCCAGGCGGCGGCCTCGGGCACGCCGCCGGTCGAGGCGATGTTCTCCGAGACGAGGGTGCCGAGCAGGACGCCCGAACCACCGACGTGCTTGCGGCGGATCGAGGTCTTGCGGGCCTGCTCGCACATGTATTCGCGCTCGGCGAGCACAGGCCCGGCGAAGCCGAGGATCTGTTCGACCGGTACACCGGCCGATTCGGCGACCGCGTGCGGCGTCTCGCCGCGGCGGATGCGCGTCTGGATGTCGCGTGGGCTGAGTGAGCTTTCCATGCGGATCTCCAACTGGCCGGAGGTGTTCCCAGAGTGGGACGGCTTGCCGATCAGGGAAGCGAGGCGGTGATCAGCGGGGATGCGGAACTTCTCACCGGTGGACCTGTCACGCGCAATGAGGAACCGTCTGTCCTCGCTCAGTCCGTCGAGACCGAGATCACGCATGTCATCGCCTCCGATGTGACGCCGGCTCCGGGTGGGCGTTCACTCGAAGCGTGTTCTCATCCTAGGCGCGCAGGATGCGAACCTGCGGTGACGCGCCGAGACCAGATAGCGTCGTCGCCGTGTCCGACACC
>NZ_JAKFCB010000233.1:0-3383 GCF_036676885.1 Aeromicrobium sp. | reverse complement strand
GCTGCCGGTGGCAGTCGCCAGGACGGCACCGGCGAAGGGCGCGATGGCAGATGCCAGCAGGATGGGCGCCGAGAGGATCGCACTCAGGTGCCCGTAGCGGGCGGTCCCCCAGCGGTCACTGACTGCGGTCGCCTGGATCAGCGTGTAGAGGCCTCGTGACACGCCCACCAGCACCGACACGGTGAAGAGGAGCCAGGCCTCCGTCGGGGCGACAGCGAGCATCGCCGTCGTGATGCTGACGGAGGCGATCACGATCGACGCCCGGGACACCGGGCTGGTGGCCGCGGCGAGGCGGGCATACCCGAGGCGGCCGGCCACCTGGCCGATGCCGCCGATGCCCAGGCCGATCGCGGCCTCGGTCGAGCTGAAGCCGCGCTCGACGAGCAGCGGGACCAGGTTGACGACGACGGCGTACACGACGAAGGCAGCGGCAGCCGAGGTCAGCAGCAGGACGAGGAACGCGCGCGTACGTACGGCACCGTCTGAGGCCGAGACCTCGTCGGCGGAGGCGTGCCCCGTCCACGGCAGGTCGAGGCCGCGCCAGTGCAACGGGATCGTCACGGCGCCGAGGATCACCGCCATGACGACGTACGTGGTCCGCCAGTCCGTGAGCGCCTCGAGACCGGCGGCGAGCGGCGCGAAGATCGTGCTGGCCAGGCCGGCGACGAGCGTGAGAGTCGTGAGGGCGGCGACTCGCCGGCTCCCGCCCCAACGGGTCAGGGCGGCGAAGGCGGAGGGGTAGAGGACACCGGCCATGCCGATGCCGGTGACGATCCACGCGCCGAAGAACCAGGCGTACGACTGCGCGGCGGCAATCGCGAGCAGGCCGACGACGGAGACCGCCGAACCCGCCGTCATGATGACCCGCGGACCGTAGCGGTCCAGCCGCTTGCCGAGCACGACGCCGACGATGCCGGAGACGACCTGGCTGGCCGAGAACGCGGCCGTGAGCTCGACCGCGCTCCACCCCGTGTCGCCGACGATCGAGGACAACAGCACGGCGAACGTGTAGTAGAGCACGCCATAGCTGGTGATGACCGTGATCGACAGGACCCAGACCACACGGCGCAGCCCGGGACCGTCAAGGGTCCCGGGCCGGCTCGGCTCCGTCACGAGGAGGCGCGGGTCCCGAGGGTGATGAGCTCGGGCTCCGCTGTGGCGCCGCAGCAACCACCGCCCGTGGCCGCCTCGTCGTCGAACACCCCGGAACCGCCGCAGACCCCGGTCTCGGGCAGGATCAGCTCGACCCGGGCGGCGGACTCGTGGTCGCCGGCGATCTCGGCGACGACCGATCGGGTCTGCTCGAACCCGGTGAGCGTCAGGAACGAGGTCGCCCGCCCGTACGACTTCATGCCCACGAGGTAGAAGCCGGACTCGGGCTGCGCGAGCTCCTTGGCGCCGTGCGGGTAGACCGTGCCGCACGAGTGCACGTTGGGGTCGATCAGCGGCGCGAGCTGGCGGGGCGCGTCGAGCACGGGGTCGAGGTCGAGCCGGATCTCGGACAGCATCGACAGGTCGGGGCGGAAGCCCGTCAGCGCGATGACCTCGTCGACGCCGTCGAGGACCTGGCCGTCCATCGAGGTCAGCGTCAGGGTGCCATCGGCGGAACGCTCGACCGAAGCCGTGCGGAAGCTGTTGAGCGTACGGACGGGGCCGGATGCCACGGCCTCCTTCGCCCGGCGACCCAGCGCGCCGCGCTCGGCGAGCTCGTCGTCCTCACTGCCCTCGAACGCGGCCCCGACGCTGGCCCGCCGGACCAGCCAGGAGATGCGGGTCGACGGGTCCTCCTCCGCCAGCGCGACCAGCCCGATGAGCGCTCCCTTGGCGGAGGCTCCGGTGCCGGCGACGACGACGTGGCGACCGGCATACCGCTCGCGGGTGATGGGGTCGGTGAGGTCCGGGATCCGGTACGTGATGCGGTCCGCGGCGGCGCGTTCGCCGAGCGCCGGCAACCCGTCGCCGCCGAGCGGGTTGGGGCCGGTCCAGGTGCCGGAGGCGTCGATGACGGCCCTCGCGGCGATCAGCTCTTCGCCTGCTGCCGTCTCGACGTGCACGGTGAAGATCTCGTCCTCACGGCCGGAGTCGACGAGGCGGTCGCGGCCGCGCTTCGCGACACCGACGACCTTCGTCCCGAAGCGCACGGCGTCGCCCAGGGCGTCAGCGAGCGGCTGGAGGTAGTCGTCGGCCCAGGTGCCGCCCGTGGGGTAGCGGTCGCGGTTGGGGCTCGTCCAGCCGTTGTTCTCGAGCAGCTCCGCGGCGGCCGGGTCGATGAGCTCGGACCACGGGGAGAACAGGCGTACGTGCGACCACTCGCGAACCGCTGCACCGGCAACCTCGCCGGCCTCGAGCACGAGGAACGGGACCTCGCGGCTGTGCAGCTGGGCGGCAGCCGCGAGGCCGGCCGGTCCGGCGCCGATCACGACGACAGGGAGCTCTGGGTTCTGCATGCGTATCTCCTGGGCGTTTTGGTTCATTCAAAAGTTTCGATGAATGCGACTGTACCCGTTCATAGATGAATGTCAATGAAAGGCGTATGCTTGGCTCATGCCCACCCAGCTCACCGTGCTCGAGTCCGCCGCCACCGCGTGCTGCTCCCCCATCACCGGCGGAGCCATGAGCGCCGAGGAGGCCACCGCCCTCGCGGCGAGGTTCAAGGCGATCGGCGATCCGACCCGGCTGCGACTCCTGTCGCTCGTCGCCGCGCACGAGGGTGGCGAGGCGTGTGTCTGCGACCTCAACGAGCCCCTCGACCTGTCACAGCCGACGGTGTCACACCACCTCAAGATCCTGGTGGACGCGGGGCTGTTGACGCGTACGAAGCGGGGCACGTGGTCCTACTACGCGCTGGTGCCCGGCGCGCTGCCGATGCTGGCCGACACGCTGCGGGTCTGATCACTCCACGGCCGACACGATCGAGGAATCGGGTCTAGCCGCAGCAGCCGTCCGAGCAGCCCTGGGAGGCGGTCGGCGCGCAGCAGCCCTCGCCACGCCAGGCTTCGAGGCCTTCGCGGACCGCGACCGCGGCGATCACCAGGCCGGCGACCGGGTCGGCCCATGCCCAGCCGAGCGTCGCGTTGAGCACAAGGCCGACCAGCAGGACGGCCGACAGGTACGTGCAGAGCAGGGTCTGAGTGCCGTCCGCATAGACCGCATTCGACCCGAGGGCCCGCCCCGTGCGCCGCTGGGCGTACGAGATGAACGGCATGATGATCAGCGAGGCGATCGCCAGACCGATGCCGACGCGCGAGTGGTCCGCCTCTGCGCCGGTGAGCAGAGCTCGTGCCGACTCGAACCCGACGTACGCCGCCAGGGCGAAGAACGAGACCGCGAGCAGCCGGAGCGCCTGGCGCTCGCGGGACTCGGGGATCCGGTGGGAGAACTGC
>NZ_JAKFCB010000232.1:0-4081 GCF_036676885.1 Aeromicrobium sp. | reverse complement strand
GGCCAGTACCACAAGGGCGGCACGCCCAACGGCGTGTTCCTGCAGATCACGGGCACGCCCGCCGAGGACCTCGCGGTGCCGGGTCGGGACTTCACCTTCGGCACCTTCATCGACTCGCAGGCTGCCGGCGACGCCGCCGTGCTGCGCGAGCACGGTCGTCCCGTGCTGCGGCTGCACCTCAACGACGTCGAGGCCGGTCTCCAGCGCCTCCGTGAGGCCTTTTCCGCATGAGCGAGCGTCAGCTGGGGGTCCCCCCGCGAGCCCTGCGAGCAGGGGGCGCGAAACGAATGCATCTCATACCGGCGCCCGCTCACGATTGCTTCTTCGAGGGGGCGTCGGCATGAGCCTGGTCGACAACCCGCTGAGAGATCCGAAGGATCGCCGGCTCCCCCGCATCGCCGGGCCGTGCAGCCTGATCCTGTTCGGCGTCACGGGCGACCTGGCCAAGAAGAAGCTGGTCCCCGCGATCTACGACCTGGCCAACCGCGGCCTCCTGCCGCCTGGATTCGCGTTGGTCGGCTTCGCCCGCCAGGACTTCGGCACCGAGAAGTTCGCCAGCATGATCAAGCAGGCGGCCAAGGACGGCGCGCGTACGCCGTGGAGCGAGACGGTCTGGAAGCAGCTCGCCGCCGGCATCCGATTCGTACCCGGTGAGTTCGACGACGACGATGCGTGGGAGCGGCTCGGCAGGACCATGGCCGAGCTCGACCAGCAGCAGGGCACGGGCGGCAACCACGCGTTCTACCTGTCGATCCCGCCGGGCCTCTTTCCGGTCGTGGTCTCGCAGATCAAGAAGCACGGCCTCGCCGAGTCGTCGGAGGGCTGGCGCCGGGTCGTCATCGAGAAGCCGTTCGGCCACGACCTCACGTCGGCCGAGGAGCTCAACCGCATCGTCGCCGAGGTCTTCCCGCGCCGTTCGGTGTTCCGCATCGACCACTACCTCGGCAAGGAGACGGTCCAGAACATCCTGGCGTTCCGCTTCGCCAACGGCATGTTCGAGCCGATCTGGAACAACCACTACGTCGACCACGTGCAGATCACGATGGCCGAGGACATCGGCATCGGCTCGCGCGCCGGCTACTACGACGGCATCGGGGCGGCCCGTGACGTCATCCAGAACCACCTGCTGCAGCTCATGGCGCTCATCGCGATGGAGGAGCCGGTCTCGTTCAACGCGTCGTCGCTGCGCATCGAGAAGCAGAAGATCCTCGCCAACGCCCGTCCTCCGGCGCGCATGGACCTGCACACGGCTCGCGCGCAGTACGTCGGCGGCTGGGCCGGTGGTGAGCAGGTCCTGGGTTACAAGGAGGAGGACGGCATCCCGCAGTCGTCGATGACCGAGACCTACGCCGCGATGCGCATCGACGTCCTCACCCGGCGCTGGGCCGGCACGCCGTTCTACCTCCGCGCCGGCAAGCGCCTCGGCCGTCGCGTCACCGAGGTCGCCGTGGTGTTCAAGCGCGCCCCGCACCAGCCGTTCAACAAGAACGACGTCGAAGAGCTCGGTCAGAACGCGCTCGTGATGCGCATCCAGCCTGACGAGGGTGTGACGCTGCGCTTCGGCGCCAAGGTCCCCGGCACCACGATGGAGATCCGCGACGTCAACATGGACTTCGCCTACGGCGGCGCGTTCGTCGAGAGCAGCCCCGAGGCGTACGAGCGCCTGATCCTCGACGTGCTGCTGGGCGACCCACCGCTCTTCCCCCAGCACGAGGAGGTCGAGCTGTCCTGGAAGATCCTCGACCCCGTGATCGAGCACTGGGACCGGCAGAAGACCATCGACACCTACCCGTCCGGCACCTGGGGCCCTGAGTCGGCCGACAAGATGCTCGCGCGCGACGGCCGTACCTGGAGGCGTCCTTAGTGGGTACGTCTCTCTACCCGGCCCGGCTCGCGGCACCCCGCATCCCGTCTGGCGGCGTTCTCGTCGGTCGCCGCACAACCCCGGTGCGTCTCCCTCCTCGGCCTTGCCAGCCGGGCGCGGATGCGCCGCTCCCTGATCGAGCCGGATAGAGAGGCGCACCCACATGGAGATCGCACTCGAGAAGACCAACTCGTCCCGCATCGCCCGCGCGATGGTCAAGGCGCGTGTGGCGGCCGGCAGCCCGGCGATGGACATGGTGCTCACGCTGCTCGTCGTGACCGACGACGACAACGTCGGCGAGGCGCTCAAGACTGCCACCACGCTGTCGCGCGAGCACCCGTCGCGCGTCATCGGCGTGATCCTCGGTGACGGCCGCGGTGCCGCCGAGCTCAACGCCAAGGTCCGGGTCGGCGAGAACTCCTCCGGAGAGTCGATCCTGCTGCGCATCTCCGGCGAGCTCACCAAGCACGCGGAGTCCGTCGTGCTGCCCCTGTTGCTGCCCGACTCCCCCGTCGTCGTCTGGTGGCCCGGCAAGCCGCCCACGGACCCCTCGCAGGACGCGATCGGCCAGCTGGCCCGTCGCCGGCTCACCGACGCGGAGGCGACGGATTCGCCCATCCGCTCGCTCAAGAACGTGGCCCGCCACTACGTTCCCGGCGACACCGACCTGTCGTGGACTCGCCTGACGCCGTGGCGCGCGCTGCTGGCTGCGGCGCTCGACCAGTCCGACGGCAGGGTGACCGGAGGGACCGTCGTCGCCGGCAGCGGCAACCCCGCGGCGACCCTGCTGGTCGCCTGGCTCGAGAGCCGCCTCGGCGTCGACATCAAGACCCGCAAGAGCGACACCGGGGCGCAGATCATGTCGGTCGTCCTCCACACGCCCGACGGCGACGTGCTGATCGAGCGGATCACCGACCACTCGTGCCACTTCAGCGTGCCCGGCTCCTCGCCCCGCGAGGTGCCGCTCGGCCCGCGCTCGCTCGCCGAGCTGCTGGCGGAGGACCTCCGCCGTCTCGATGCCGACGACGTCTACGAAGCGACGATCAAGCACATGCTGGCGGACGTATGACCCTGGGCGAAGAGGTCTACCCCGACGCCCCGGCGCTGGCTGCGGCGATCGCCGAGCGGCTGACCGGCCGGATCGCACTGCTCCAGGCCGAGGGCCGCCGGCCCAGCGTCGTGCTGACCGGCGGGACGATCGCGATCGACGCCTACCAGCTGATCGAGAGCGAGCTCGTCGACTGGACGCAGGTCGACTTCTACTGGGGCGACGAGCGGTTCGTCCCCGAGGGTCACGCCGACCGCAACGACCAACAGGCGCGCGATGCGTTCCTCGACCGCCTGGGCGTACCTGCGTCGAGCATCCACTCGATGCCCGCGCACGGGTGCGACCTCAGCACGGCCGAAGCCGCCGATCAGTACGCCGCAGCGCTCCCGGCCGAGCCGTTCGACGTCACGCTGCTGGGAGTCGGCCCCGACGGGCACGTCGCGTCGCTGTTCCCCGGCTTCGCGCAGCTGCACGAGTCGAAGCGGTTGGCGGTCGAGGTGTTCGACTCCCCCAAGCCGCCGCCCGTACGCATCACCTTGACGTTCCCCGCGCTCAACAACTCCGACGCGGTGTGGTTCATCGTCGCCGGCGAGGGCAAGGCCGAGGCGGTCGCTCGCGCTCTGGGCGACGGCACGCTCGACGACACACCCGCCCGCGGAGCCCACGGGCGTACCGAGACGGCGTGGCTCCTCGACGAGGCCGCCGCCTCGCAGCTCTCATCCGCCGACGAATAGCCGCTTCTCGTACGGCTGGCAGGTCCTGCGGTATGGGCGGTCAGCGCCGATGTAGTTCTGCCACTCCGCCTTCGTGAGGTTCCGTCCTGCCACCTGGCATGCCGCGATGAGCAGATTCTCCTTCTCGAGGAACACCTGCCGGCTACCGTCCGGAGTGTCGACCAGGAGGTGCTTGCTGTCGGCGGTCAGGCGGGCCGCGAGACCGGAGTCGTCCAGGTGCCATCTGGACAACACCACCGCCTGCTCGCTGAAGGCGATGAGCTCGAGTCCGTCTGCACTGACCGCGAGGTCGCCCGCTCCGCCGATCGGCGGCTCCCGGGAGTTGCCGGTCTGAAGACCCGTCGTGAGGTCGCGCTCGTCGATCTCACCCCGGTGATTGCCACAGAACACCTTGCCGACGGCGTCCGAGACGGCGAGGAAGGGGCACGACCAGCC
>NZ_JAKFCB010000231.1:0-1716 GCF_036676885.1 Aeromicrobium sp. | reverse complement strand
CAGGGGCGAGCTGACGATCGAGGAAGCCGCGATGGGCAAGTGGTGGACCACCGAGCTGCAGAACAAGGCGGCAGCCAAGTGTCTCCAGCTGCACGGCGGCTACGGCTACATGACGGAGTACCCCATCTCCAAGGCGTACACCGACAGCCGGATCCAGACGATCTACGGCGGCACGACCGAGATCATGAAGGAGATCATCGGCCGCACGATGGGGCTCTAGCTGCGCGGAGCGGTGAGCTAGCGTCCACTCATGGCCCCGCGGTGGACGCTAAGTCACCGCCCGGGGTCAGCTGCCTTCGGTGCGGCGGCGGATCGTCTCGCGCTTGGCCTCGTCGACGGCGGTCTCGTACGCCGTGACGAGCGCCTGGATCGTGAGCGGCTTGAAGCGCTCGACGAGGGCCGTGATGTCCTCGGCCGTACGCCCGGAGGATCGCAGCTGCGGCCACCACAGCGTGCGGAACACCTCGGTGATCTCCTCGGCGACGGCCTTGCCGGCCGCGTCGAAGATCCGCCGCGAGGCGTGTGCGACCTCGATCGGCATGTCGGTCTCGATGAACTGGATGCCGACCGCGAGGTGCGCCGGCGCGACCCGGAAGACGTCCTCGGTCGGCGTCGGCTCCAGCACCCCGAGGGCGATCAGCATCTCGAGTGCGTGATCGTCGAGCTCGCGGCCGGCCCTCAGCTCGAGCGCCTCGCGGTCGAGCTCCTCGGGCCGGTCGGCCATCCACGGTGCGAGCAGGGTGCGATGCAGCGCGACCTGCTCGGGCGTGGCGTCGGACGGGATGTTCTCGAGGTAGCCCTCGATCGCCGAGAGCGTGAACCCGTGCGCCTGCAGCTCACGGACCAGCTCGAGCCGGGCCAGGTGGTCGGGACCGTAGTAGCCGTTGCGCCCCTCGCGCCGTGGCGGCGGGATCAGGCCGCGGCCGGCATAGAAGCGTACGGTCCGCACCGTCATGCCGACGCGCGACGCGAGCTGCTCGACGCTCATCGTCTCGGCTGGTGCGGCGCTCATGGTGCAGAGACTATGCCACCGCGGCGGCACGTGACGCGGCCCACAGGAACTCGTCTAGAACTTTGACAGTGCTGGTGTCACAATCGAGGTTGTCACGCTGCTGACACGTCTTTCACCTGATCTGCGAGGACCCAGTTATGACCGAGGCTTTTGTCTACGACGCCATCCGCACCCCGCGAGGGCGCGGCAAGAAGACCGGATCACTCCACGAGGTCAAGCCGATCTCGCTGATGACCGGCCTGATCGAGGAGATCCAGAAGCGCAACCCCTCGCTGGATCCCCACGGTGTCGATGACGTCGTGCTGGGCGTCGTGTCGCCGGTCGGCGACCAGGGCGGAGACATCGCCAAGACCGCCGCGCTCGCCGCGGGCCTGCCCGACACCGTCGCCGGCGTCCAGCTCAACCGCTTCTGCGCGTCGGGCCTCGAGGCGGTCAACCAGGCCGCGGGCCGCATCCGTTCCGGCTGGGAGGACCTGATCTTCGCCGGCGGTGTCGAGTCGATGAGCCGGGTGCCGATGGGCACCGACGGCGGTGCCTGGGCCATGGACCCGCGTACGGCGTTCGACACCGACTTCGTGCCCCAGGGCATCGGCGCCGACCTGATCGCGACGATCGAGGGCTACAGCCGTACGGACGTCGACACGTTCGCCGCGGAGTCGCAGGCGCGGGCCGCCAAGGCGATCGCCAACGGCTACTTCGCCAAG
>NZ_JAKFCB010000230.1:0-2312 GCF_036676885.1 Aeromicrobium sp. | reverse complement strand
CTCGTCGAGTCGCTCGACTTCCTCCGCGACGCCATCGCCGAGACCGTCTCGGCGCGCGCGCTCGACATCGCGAAGCGCAAGCGGCCGATCACGGGAGTCTCGGAGTTCCCCAACCTGCACGAGGAGCTGCCGGAGCGCCGGCCGTACGGTCACCCGGTCGACGTGCACCGCTACGCCGGCGAGTACGAGGCCCTGCGCGACGACCGCGCCGCATCGCCAGTGTTCCTCGCATCGATGGGCGCCGTCGCGGCCTACACCGCGCGCGGCACGTTCGCAGCGAACCTGCTTGCCGCCGGCGGCATCGACACCGTCGTCGCCGGGCCGACCGAGGGCGTCGACGACGTCCTCACGGCGTACGCCGAGGCGGGCAAGCCCGCGATCGTCTGCCTGGTCGGCACCGACAAGGCGTACGAGACGTGGGGCGCCGACCTGGTGACGGCGCTGCGCGAAGCCGGGGCGACGTACGTCATCGTGGCCGGCAAGGCGGACATCGGCGCCGACACCACCGTGGCCGCCGGACTCGATGCCCTGGCCTTCCTCCGCGAGACCCGAGAGAAGTTGAGCGCATGATTCCCGAGAGCTTCGCCGGGCTGCCGCTGGATCCCGAGCAGCCGTACGAGCCCGACGCCGACACGTACGCCCGCTCCACGGACGGCGCCGAGCCGTGGCCGGCGCCGGAGGGCATTGACATCGAAGGGCTCTACACGCCGGCCGACCTCGAGGGCCTCGACGCCCTCGACACCTACCCGGGCCTCGCGCCGTACCTGCGCGGCCCCTACCCGGCGATGTACACGACGCAGCCGTGGACGATCCGCCAGTATGCGGGCTTCTCCACCGCCGAGGAGTCCAACGCGTTCTACCGGCGCAACCTCGCCGCGGGTCAGAAGGGCCTCTCGGTCGCGTTCGACCTCGCGACGCACCGCGGCTACGACTCCGACAACCCGCGCGTCGTCGGCGATGTCGGCATGGCCGGTGTCGCGATCGACTCGATCTACGACACCCGCAAGCTGTTCGAGGGCATCCCGCTCGACGAGATGAGCGTGTCGATGACGATGAACGGCGCGGTGCTGCCGGTGCTGGCGCTCTACATCGTCGCCGCGGAGGAGCAGGGCGTGCCGCCCGAGCAGCTCTCCGGGACCATCCAGAACGACATCCTCAAGGAGTTCATGGTCCGCAACACCTACATCTACCCGCCGGCACCGTCGATGCGGATCATCTCGGACATCTTCGCCTACACCGCGCAGCGGATGCCGCGGTTCAACTCGATCTCGATCTCGGGCTATCACATCCAGGAGGCCGGGGCGACGAACGACCTCGAGCTCGCCTACACGCTGGCCGACGGCGTCGAGTACATCCGGGCGGGCCTCGACGTGGGCCTCGACATCGACGCGTTCGCGCCGCGGCTGAGCTTCTTCTGGGCGATCGGCATGAACTTCTACATGGAGATCGCCAAGCTGCGCGCCGCCCGGGCGCTGTGGGCCGAGCTGGTCTCGGACTTCAAGCCGAAGAACCCCAAGAGCCTCAGCCTGCGTACGCACAGCCAGACGTCGGGCTGGTCGCTGACGGCGCAGGACGTGTTCAACAACGTGGGGCGTACGTGCATCGAGGCGATGGCCGCGACGCAGGGACATACCCAGTCGTTGCACACCAACGCGCTGGACGAGGCGATCGCGCTGCCGACCGACTTCAGCGCCCGCATCGCGCGCAACACGCAGCTGCTGCTGCAGCAGGAGTCCGGTACGACCGACATCATCGACCCGTGGGGCGGCTCCTACTACGTCGAGCGGCTGACCCACGACCTGGCCAACCGCGCCTGGGCGCACATCCAGGAGGTCGAGGCTGCCGGTGGCATGTCCAAGGCGATCGAGGCCGGCATCCCCAAGATGCGCATCGAGGAGGCCGCGGCCCGTACGCAGGCGCGCATCGACTCCGGGCAGCAGGCCGTGATCGGCGTCAACACGTACCGGCTGGCCGACGAGGATCCGCTCGAGGTGCTCAAGGTCGACAACAAGGCGGTGTACGCCTCCCAGATCGCCAAGCTCGAACGGCTGCGCGCCGAGCGCAACCAGGACGACGTCGACGCGGCCCTCGCGGCGCTGACCCGCAGCGCCGAGCGCGGGTCGGCCAGCGACGGCTCGCTGGACGACAACCTGCTCACGCTGGCGGTCAACGCGGCCCGCGCCAAGGCGACGGTCGGCGAGATCTCCGACGCGCTCGAGAAGGTCTACGGGCGCCACCAAGCCGTGATCCGTACGATCTCAGGTGTGTACCGCACCGAAGCCGGCCACGGCGGCAACATCGACAAGGTCATC
>NZ_JAKFCB010000229.1:0-1845 GCF_036676885.1 Aeromicrobium sp. | reverse complement strand
TCGCTGTGGGGCATGTACGGCGACGCGTCGTCGCCGGCCAACCAGTACGGCTCGCAGGCGGCTGAAGCCTGGGCCGCTGGCCACACCGACTGCTCCAACGTCATCGTCGGCGTGATCGACGAGGGCATCTACTGGCAGCACGAGGACCTGACGGCCAACATCTGGACCAACCCGTACGACCCCGCCGATGGCGTCGACAACGACGGCAACGGCTATGTCGATGACACCCGCGGCTGGGACTTCGACGGCGGCAGCAACAACATCAACTCCGGCGGCGCCAACGACGACCACGGCACGCACGTGGCCGGCACCATCGGCGGCGTCGGCGGCAACGGCAAGGGCGTCGCCGGCGTGTGCTGGAGCGGCGTCAAGATGATCAGCGCCAAGTTCCTCGGCCGTCGCGGCGGCACCACCGCCAATGCGGTCAAGGCGGTCGACTACTTCAACGACCTGAAGGCGCGCCACGGCCTGAACATCGTCGCCACGAACAACTCGTGGGGCGGCGGCGGCTTCTCGCAGGCGCTGTCCGACGCGATCACCCGCGCCAACAACGCCGGCATCCTGTTCGTCGCGGCGGCCGGCAACTCTGCCTACGACAACGACGCGCAGGCCAGCTATCCGTCGAACTACCCGCAGGCCAACATCATCGCCGTCGCGTCGACGACGAGCACCGGCGGGCTGTCGAGCTTCTCGCAGTGGGGCCGCACGACGGTCGACATCGGTGCGCCGGGTTCGGGCATCTGGTCGACGGTTCCGAGGTCGGTCAAGGGCGGACTCGCGTCGGGTTACGCCAGCTACAACGGCACCTCGATGGCGACCCCGCACGTGACCGGCGCCGCGGCGCTGTACGCGTCGTCGCACCCGGGCGCCTCGGCGGCCGACATCAAGGCGGCGATCATGGGCGCGGCCGTGCCGACCCCGTCGCTCAACGGCAAGGTCGTCAGCAACGGTCGCCTGAACGCCAGCGGCTTCTGATCGACCCGGCAACGCTTCCTCGTGGTACTTCGAAGGCCCGGTTTCGACCGGGCCTTCGTCGTTTCGGCGCGCCGGCGCCGGCCACCGCGTCGACGCCGCGCCGATGCCGCGCAGGGCGCGCGGCGCGGCCCGGCCGTCGTGCCCGCTAGAATTGACGCCCACGAACCCTGGGACGCCACCCCCGCATGAGCATCAAGTCCGACCGCTGGATCCGCCGGATGTCCGAGCAGCACGGCATGATCGAGCCGTTCGAGCCCGGCCAGGTCAAGACCGCCGCCGACGGCCAGCGCATCGTCAGCTACGGCACCTCGAGCTACGGCTACGACGTGCGCTGCTCGCGCGAGTTCAAGGTGTTCACCAACATCAACTCGACCATCGTCGACCCGAAGCACTTCGACCCGGGCAGCTTCGTCGACATCGAGAACGACGTGTGCATCATCCCGCCGAACTCGTTCGCGCTGGCGCGCACGGTCGAGTACTTCCGCATCCCGCGCGACACGCTGGTGGTGTGCCTGGGCAAGAGCACGTACGCGCGCTGCGGGATCATCGTCAACGTGACGCCGCTCGAGCCGGAGTGGGAGGGGCACGTCACGCTGGAGTTCAGCAACACCACGCCGCTGCCGGCGCGCATCTACGCCAACGAGGGCGTCGCCCAGATGCTGTTCTTCCAGTCCGACGAAGTCTGCGAGACGTCTTACAAGGACCGCGGCGGCAAGTACCAGGGCCAGACGGGCGTGACGCTGCCCAAGACGTAGTCGGCCACGTCCGTCGAGGGGAGTGCATGGACGAATTCAATCCTTACCAGCGCCCGGCCGCCGCAGTCGCGCTCGAGCCGACGCTCCCGGGCCAGCTTGCCGAACGTGGTGACCG
>NZ_JAKFCB010000228.1:0-1708 GCF_036676885.1 Aeromicrobium sp. | reverse complement strand
GGAGTTCGTGAACAAGCGGTGGATGGCGAAGGGCCTCACGTCGAAGGTGCCCTACAAGCGCGACATGTACATCTGGTTCACGCTCGTGAGCGCCAAGATGGCCCTCGGCGCCATCAAGGACCGTGTCAACCCGCTGAAGGTCGAGCACTACCAGCAGCTCGTCACGCCCGAGTGGTACGACACGTAGGGGTCGCTTCGATCACGCGCCTCGGGGGGCGTTGCGGGGGGCCGGCCCCCCGCCCCATGAACTCCCGCTAGATCGCCATCCCGTAGAGCCCGTAGAGCATCATCTTCGGGTTGATCGTCTTGAGCTCGACCAGCTGCCGGCGGACCTGCTCGTAGCGCATGTAGAAGCGCCGGAGGCCGTAGGACTGCATCTTGATGAGCAGCTCCGGATCGTAGCCTTCGGGGTGGTACACGAGCCGGTCGGCGTCGGGGTTGAACGTGGTGTAGTTCTCCCAGTCGTCGCGGAAGAGCGTCTTCTGCCACTGGTCCTCGAACAGCTTGCTGCCCGGGAACGGCACGGTGATCGCGAACTTGGCGAAGTCGAGGTCGAGGTCGACGGCGAACTCGATGGTCTCGCGGGTCATCTCGGGGGTCTCGCCGGGCATGCCGATCATGAAGAGGCCGACGGTCGAGAGGCCCGCCTTCTTCGCGTTCTGAACGCCCCAGCGCACCTTCTCGGTGGTGAGGTTCTTGTTCACGTTGCCGAGCAGCATGTCGACGCCCGACTCGATGCCCATGAGCACGCGGCGGCACCCGCCCTCGTACATGAGCCGGCAGGTCTCCTCGTCGAGGCGATCGGCGCGGGTCTCGGAGAGCCACGAGCACTTCTGATCGAGGCCGCGGCGCACGAGCTCCTCGCACAGCGGCTTCAGGTCCTTCACCACGAGCGGGAAGATGGGATCGACCAGGCCGATCTGCTTCACGCCGTAGCGATCGACGAGGTACTCGTACTCGTCGACGATCTTGAACGGGTCGCGACGGCGGTACACCTTGCCCGAGTGCAGGAGCGAGCAGTAGTCGCAGCGATAGGGGCAGCCGCGGCTGCCGGTCATGGTGAGGACGGGCTTGGCCACGTCCGCGAACGGGAGCAGGCCGTAGCGGTGGTACGGAAACAGGTCCCACTCGGGGTAGGCGAGCGAGTCGAGGTCGCGACGGAGCGCGCGCGTCTTGTTGGTGACGGCATCGCCCGACTTGCCGCCGGACCGATCGAGCCACGTGAGGCCGTCGATGCGGGAGAGGTCGGTCTCGCCGCTCTCCATCGCGGCGCAGAGCTCGACGATGGTGTCCTCGCCGTCGTGATTGACGACGTAGTCGGCGGCGCCGCTGCGGAGGATGTCCTTCGCGAACACGTCGGCGTGCACGCCACCCCACACGATCTTGGTGGTGGGGCACGCCACCCGGATGAGCCGCGCGAGCTTCTCGCACGTGGGTGCGGAGGGCGTGAGCACGGTCATGCCGACCAGGTCCGGCGCGAACCGTTTCACCCGGTCGAGGACCTCGGACGCGATCAGCTTCTCGCCGAACATGTCGACGGCGCGGGTGTGATGGCCGGCCGCCACGAGCGCCCCGGCGATGTACGCGATGCCGGTCGGCGGCATCGGCTCCAGGAGCTCGGCGAACCGACCGAGCTTCTGCATGTTCATCGAGGGGTTGATCAGGAGGACGCGCACGGCGGTTCTCGGGGTTGACGACGAGGGTAGCC
>NZ_JAKFCB010000227.1:0-1861 GCF_036676885.1 Aeromicrobium sp. | reverse complement strand
CGCCACCGACGAGGTGCTGCGGCCGCTCTACCCCGAGGAGGACCTCGGCCCCGCGGCCCACCGCTTCACGATGTTCCTCGAGCAGTACTGGGGCGGCCCCACGACGTACTCCGACCAGCGCGGGCACCCCCGCCTCCGCATGCGCCACGCACCGTTCGCCGTGACGCCGGAGGCCCGCGACCGCTGGCTCGTGCACTTCCGCGAGGGCCTCGACAAGGCCAAGCTCTCCCCTGAGCTCGACGCGCAGTTCTGGGCGTACGTCCAGCACGCCGCCAACTTCATGGTCAATCAGGCAGGCTGAGCGCCGCGAACGCCGCGCGCTCCTCGTCGGAGAACGGCCGAGAGCGCTGGGACCCCAGGTCGAAGCCGATCATGGCCGAGGTCGCCCGCGCACGGACCGTGCCATTACCGACGATCTGAGCCTCGACCGTCGCCGAAGACGTGCCGAGCCGGCTGACCCACGACTCGACCTCGTAGGGCTCCTGGCGCCACGGCATGCCGGCTCCGTACGTCACGTCGACCCGGCCGACGACGAACCGTCCCGCCGACATCGACTTCAGCCGACCGGCGATGAAGAGGATCCGCGCCTCCTGGAACAGCTCGAAGACCTTGACCGGGGTCACGACGCCGTCGGGCCCGAGGTCGCTGCGGCGCACCCGGCACGGCAGCGAGTCGGCGTACGCGCCCTCGGCGATCATGTGCTCGGGCGGACCGAACGTCGTGACGACGCGGGCGAAAGGCGAGGTGTCGGGGACCGGACGGATCTCCTGCGTCAGCTCGTCGCCACTCACGGTCGAGGCGATCTGGACCGGGTGGCGACTCAGCAGCAGCGGCCGCAGGAACTCCACGACGACCCGGCGCACGGGACGATCGGCGAGCAGGCCGTCCTCGACCAGCATCGCGCGACTCTCCGCGGCGTAGTCGAGGTAGACGACGTTGTTGACGTGGTTGAGCGAGTCGAGGTCGGCCCAGCGCATGGGCAGGTCATGGACTACGGCGGCAGGCACGCGCCGATGATGTCAGATGGACCCGACAGGTCAGGCGTGGCTCTCGTCGATCTCGATGAGCGGGTCGCCCTCCTGGACGATCTGCCCGACCTCGACGAGGACCTTGCTCACGAAGCCGGAGGCCTCGGCGTACACCGGGATCTCCATCTTCATGCTCTCCAGGACGGCCAGCACGTCGCCGACACCGACCTGGTCACCCTCACGGGCGACGATCTTCCAGACGTTGGCAACGATCTCGGCCCGCGCAGCGAACATCAGATCGACGACTCGTGCGTCAGCATGCGCAGAGCCGCAGCCATGCGGTCGCGGGTCTCTTCGGGCAGGATCACGTCATCGACGATACCGGCTTCGGCCGCGATGTAGGGACGCGCGACCTCTTCGCGGTAGACCGCAGCGAGCTCGTCGCGGAGCTTGGTCGGCTCCTCGGCCTCCTTGAGCGCGCGGCGGTGCAGCAGCGCCACGGCGCCGCCGGGGCCCATGACCGCGATCTCCGAGCCCGACCAGGCCCAGTTGACGTCGGCACCGAGCGAGGCGGCACCCATCGCGATGTAGGCGCCTCCGTACGCCTTGCGGACCACGACGGTCAGCTTGGGCGACTTGGTCTCGACGTACGCCTTGAGGAGCTTGGCGCCATGCGTGATGACGCCGCGTCCCTCCTCGACCGTGCCGGGCAGGAAGCCGGGCACGTCGACGAACGTCAGGACCGGCAGGTCGAAGCGGCCACAGAACTCGACGAAGCGCGCGGCCTTGACCGACGCCTTGGAGTCGAGGATGCCGCCACGGGCGTTGGGCTGGTTGGCCAGGATGCCGACCGCGTGGCCGTCGAGGCGGCCGAACAGCGTGAGGATGCTCGG
>NZ_JAKFCB010000226.1:0-4608 GCF_036676885.1 Aeromicrobium sp. | reverse complement strand
AGCTGCGAGTTGGCGCGCAGCTCCTCGTAGAGCTCGAGCAGGCGGCCGAGGTTGGCGTCGTCGAGCGCCGCCTCGACCTCGTCGAGGATGTAGAACGGGCTGGGCCGGGCCTTGAACAGCGCGACGAGGAACGCGACCGCGACCAGCGAGCGCTCACCGCCGGACAGCAGCGACAGCCGCTTGACCTTCTTGCCGGCCGGGCGGGCCTCGACGTCGATGCCGGTCGTCAGCATGTTCTGGGGGTCCGTGAGGACCAGCGAGCCCTCGCCACCGGGGAACAGCCGGCTGAAGACGTGCTGGAAGGCGCTCTCGACGTCGTACCAGGCCTCGGTGAAGACCTGCTCGACCTTGGCGTCGACCTCCTCGACGATCTCGAGCAGGTCCTGCCGGGTCCTGCGCAGGTCGTCGAGCTGCTCGGAGAGGAACTGGTGGCGCTCCTCGAGGGCGGTGAACTCCTCGAGCGCGAGCGGGTTGACCTTGCCGAGCATCGCCATCGACCGCTCGGCGTTGCGCAGCCGCTTGACCTGCGCCTCGCGGTCGTACGGCACCGGCTCCGCGGGCAACGAGTCGTCCTCGCCCTCGACCGTGATCGGCGGCACGAGCTGGTCCGGTCCGTAGTCGGCGACCAGCGTCTCGACCTCGAGGCCGAGCTCCTCGAGCGCCCGCGTCTCGAGGCCCTCGAGGCGCAGCCGCAACTCGGCGCGCGCCATCTCGTCCTTGTGCACCGAGTCGGTCAGCCCGTCGAGCTCGGCGATCTGCTCGCGGAGCTGCACGCGTACGCCTCGCAGGGTCTCCTCGCGGCCCGTGCGGGACGCCTCGATCTCCGAACGCAGCGTGGATGCTCGGGCGACCGACTGCTCGAGGCGGGCCAGCACGCGGTCGCTGGCGATGATGACCGCCTTGGCGGTCTCGGCCTCGCGCAGCTGACGCTCACGCCGCTCCTTGGCCTTGATCCGGGCCTCGCGCTCGGCCTCGGCGGCCTCGAACAGCGCCGTCACCTGGCCCTCGAGGGCGCGGGCGCGTTCCTCATTGGTGCGCAGCGCGAGCCGGGCGTCGGTCTCGGCGCGGCGGGCTGTCGACGCCTTGTCGGCGAGCTCCTCGAGCAGCGCCGTGTCGGGCTCCTCCTCGGGCGCCGCCTCGGCCTGTGCGAGCCGGTCCTCGAGCTCGGCCAGGCCGGACAGGTCGCCGGCCTGCGACTCCTCGGCCTTGGCGATCGCCGCGGCCAGGCGGTCGGCCTCTCCCCGTGCAGCGCGGGCCGTGGCGCCGAGATGACCGAGGTTCTCGGCAACCGCGGCCATCGTCGCGTCGGACTCGTGCAGCCGGCCGAGTGCCGCATCGACGCGCTCCTGGGCGACCGCTCGCTTGGCATCGGCGGCCTCGTGCTCGAAGCGGAGCCGTTCGAGCGTGTGGCGGGCGCGGGCCAGGTCGTCCTCGGCCTGGGAGATGGCGGCCTTGACCTCGATGAGGCTCTGCTTGGACGTCGAGCCGCCGGCGGCGAAGTGCGCGCCGAGGACGTCGCCGTCACGGGTCACGGCCGTGACGTCAGGGGCGTGACGGATGAGCTCCTGCGACTGCTCGAGGCTGTCGACGACGGCGACCTTGAACAGCAGGCGGCGCAGCGCACCCTGCAGCGGGGCCGGCCCGTCGACGACATCGATCGCGTACGTCGCGAAGTCCGGCAGCCCGGGCCACGTGGAGTCGTCGACCTCGCCCCCGCCGAGCAGCATGCCGGCGCGGCCCAGGTCCTCGGACTTGAGCTTCTCCATCGCCGAGACGGCGGTGTCGAGGTGGTCGACCGCGACGGCGTCGGCAGCGGAGCCGAGTGCCGAGGCGATCGCGGTCTCGAACCCCGCGCGTACGGTCAGCAGGGCGGCGACCGAGCCCAGCAGCCCGCTGATCTCGTCGGTCGCGGCGAGCAGCGCCCCGGCGCCGTCCTTGCGGGCCAGCCCGAGCTCGAGGGCCTCCTTGCGGGCGGCGAACGCGGCCTGCTGGCGCTCGGCCTCCTGCGACTGGGCAGTCAGCGATGCGAGGTGCTCGGTGATCTCGGCGAGGCCGTCCTCGGCCGCCTCGAGCTCCTCGTCGAGCCCGGACTCCCCGGCGTTGAGCCCGGCGATCTGGTTCTCGAGGTTGGTGAACTCGCGGTGCGCCTCGACCGCACGGTTCTCGGCCTCCTCGCGCGCGGCGGTGAGCCGGCCGATCTCCTCTCCCGCCGCGGTCGCGCGGCTCTTGAGCGCGTTGACCTGACCGTGGAGCCGGGCCAGCCCTTCGCGTTGGTCGGCGGCGGCACGCAGCAGACCTGCGACGCGGCGCTCCTCTGCGGTGTAGGCCGCCTCGGCCTCGTTGCGCTCGGCGATGACGGCCTCGAGCGACTCGGTCGCCTGCGTGACTCCGGCACTGAGCTGCTCGAGCTGCTCCTGGGCACGACGTGCGTCGGCCTCCAGCTCCTCGGGCTCGCGGCCGACCCGGCGATCCTCGGCCTCGACGGCGGCGAGGCGCACGCGCTCGTTGGCCAGGCCCGAGGTGCCGCGGATGCGCTCGCGCAGGCCGGAGAGGCTGTACCAGGTCTCCTGGGCAGCCGACAGGCGTGGCGAGTCCTCCCGCAGCTGGTCCTCGAGCTCGGTCTCCTGCTCGCGGGCCGCGGCGATCGACTGCTCGACGGCCTGGCGCCGCTCCTTGAGGGCGGTCTCGTCGGCGAGCTCCTCGGCGATGACCGAGCGGGCGCTCACGATGTCGTCAGCGAGGATCCGGGCGCGGGCGTCACGGACGTCGGCCTGGATGACGGCGGCCCGGCGAGCCACCTCGGCCTGCCGGCCCAGCGGCTTGAGCTGGCGGCGCAGCTCGGTCAGCACGTCGTTGAGGCGGGTCAGGTTGCCCTGCGTCGCGTCGAGCTTGCGGAGCGCCTTCTCCTTGCGCTTGCGGTGCTTGAGGACGCCCGCAGCCTCTTCGATGAAGCCCCGGCGCTCTTCGGGAGTCGCCCGCAGGACGCTGTCGAGCTGGCCCTGGCCGACGATGACGTGCATCTCGCGGCCGATGCCGGAGTCGCTCAGCAGCTCCTGGACGTCGAGCAGCCGGCACGTGTTGCCGTTGATGGCGTACTCCGAGCCGCCGTTGCGGAACATCGTCCGCGAGATCGTGACCTCGGTGTACTCGATCGGGAGTGCGCCGTCGGTGTTGTCGATCGTGAGGACGACCTCAGCGCGGCCCAGCGGCGGACGGCCGGACGTACCGGCGAAGATGACGTCCTCCATCTTGCCGCCGCGCAGCGACTTGGCACCCTGCTCGCCCATGACCCAGGACAAGGCGTCGACGACATTGGACTTGCCGGATCCGTTGGGGCCGACGACACACGTGATGCCGGGCTCCAGCTGAAGGGTCGTCGAGGACGCAAAGGACTTGAACCCACGCAACGTGAGGCTCTTGAGGTACAACGCTGACTCCTACGACGACAAACCGGTTGGGGTCAGCGTAGACCGCTGGGACTTCAGTGAGCGGCAGGCTCCATCAAGTCGCCGGCGGTGACATTGTCGACCCGCTCACGGATCGTCCGGAGCAATCCGTCGTTCTCGACCTTGAGGCGCATGATCTCGGCCTCGAGGTCGGCGATCCGACGGTGGAGTGCGGCGGTTTCGCGCAGCTGCTCGGAGGTGGGACCCCCGATGTAGCCGATGAGTGCTTTGGCCATGAAGAATCTCCGCGGAAATGGAACTGAGGGGAAGGGGCAGATGAGGCTGATCTGCGTCTGTCAGTCTCTCACCGCAGGCCATTCGGGTCAACTTCGCGGCGGGCTCTCACGACCTCAGAGCGTGAAGATCTCGTCACCCACGCGTACGGCCCCGGTGGCGGCCGACCGGACGCTGTCGGGCGCCGAGTCCATCACGACGATCGGCACGATCGGCGATCGGCCGCCGGCCTCGATCTCCGCGGGATTCCAGCGCACGATCGGCGTCCCGGTGGTCACCTCGGCCCCTTCGGCGACGAGCAGCTCGAACCCCTCGCCGTCAAGCTGGACCGTGTCGATGCCGAGGTGCACGAGCAACCCCTTGCCGGCGCCGGTCAGCAGCACGAACGCGTGCGGGTGCAGCTTGAGCAGGCGGCCGTCGGCGGGTGCGACGACGGTCGACTCGGCGCGCTCGGGGTCGATCGCGACACCGGCGCCCACGATCTGCTGGGCGAACACCGGGTCGGGCACGTCCGCAAGGGCGATGACCTTCCCCGCGAGGGGCGCCAGCACTGCCGACGAGCTCAATCGAGGTCCTCGATGTCACTGGCGAGCGTGTCCGCGACGGGACCCACGACGACCTGCACGACGTTGCCCGAGACGACGACTCCGTAGGCACCGGCGGCCTTGAGCGCGGCCTGGTCGACGAGCGACGCGTCCTCGACCTCGGTGCGCAGCCGCGTGATGCACGGCTCGATCTCGACGATGTTGGCGCGACCGCCCAGCCCCGCGACGATCTCTTCAGCTGTGACCATGGAAACCTCCTAGAACTTCCCGGAGGCCACGGTGGCTCCCGGTCCTTCGTGAATCGTGCCTTCGGCCGACCAGACCCGGGCGCCGCCGAGCCAGGTCGTACGCGCGCGCAGGTCGTCGCCCAGCAGGACGAGGTC
>NZ_JAKFCB010000225.1:0-2914 GCF_036676885.1 Aeromicrobium sp. | reverse complement strand
CGCCTGCCGGATGTCCTGCTGATCGCGTACGTCGGCGTCGAGCTCGAGCGATGGCTTGTAGGTCGCGGTGATGACGCGGCGGTCGGGCGCCGATGCGGCGGCGACGCGTACGTACGCCTCCGCGAGGTGCGGCGCGAGCGCGTCGAGCAGCAGCAGCCGGGTCGACACCAGCTCGGCTCCGGTACGTGCGAGGTTCTCGTCCCAGATGTCGAGGGTCGCGATCTCGACGTTCCGGCGGCCACGGGCCGACTTGAGCAGGGTGTTGCGCTGCTTGAGCACCCGCTCGTAGTCGGCACGTACGCCGGCCAGCCGTGGCGTGCGCAGCACCAGCAGCGAGTCGAGGAACTTGCGACGGTCCGAGGGATCGCCCTTGACCAGAGCCAGGTCCTCGGGCGAGAACATGACCGTGCGCAGCACCCCGATGATGTCGCGGGTGCGAGGGAGGGCACCGCGGTTGATGCGGGCCCGGTTGGACTTGCCCGGTGTGATCTCGAGCTCGAGCAGCGCCGTGCGGTCGCCGCGCACGACGTCAGCGCGTACGACTGCGCGTTCGGCGCCGGCGCGCACCAAGGGGGCGTCGCCTGACACGCGGTGGGAGTCCAGCCGCGAGAGGTAGTCGATCGCCTCGACCAGGTTGGTCTTGCCCTGACCGTTGGATCCGATGAACGCGGTCGCACCCGGCTCGAGATCGATCTCGACGGAGTCGTACGACCGGAAGTCGTGCAGGGTCAGGCGACTGACATGCACAACGGATCAAGCATCTTTGGGGTCGTGCCCGGCCTCGACGGCGGCCTGGACGGCGTGGCCGCCGAACTGGTTGCGCATCGCCGCGACGGCCTGCATCGCCGGCGACTCGTCCTGGCGCGACGTGAACCGGGCGAACAAGGCCGCGGCGACGGTGTGCATCGGGACCGCGTTGTCGATCGCCGCCTCGACGGTCCACCGGCCCTCGCCGGAGTCCTCGGCGTAGCCACGGATCTTCGACAGGCCCGGGTCCTCCTCGAGCGCCTTGACCAGCAGGTCGAGCAGCCACGAGCGTACGACCGTGCCCTCTCGCCACGAGTCGAAGACCGCCGTGACGTTGTCGACGATGTCGACCTTCTCGAGCAGCTCGTAGCCCTCCGCGTAGGCCTGCATCATGGCGTACTCGATGCCGTTGTGGACCATCTTCGAGAAGTGGCCGGCGCCGACTCGTCCGGCGTGGACGAAGCCGGACTCGCCCTCAGGACGCAGTGCGTCGAACGCGGGCTGAACCTTGGCGATGTCCTCGGCGGTGCCGCCGGCCATCAGGGCGTAGCCGTTCTCGAGGCCCCAGACCCCACCGCTGACACCACAGTCGATGTAGCCGATGTTCTTGGCCGACGCCAGTGCCGCATGCTTCTCGTCGTCGGTCCAGCGCGAGTTGCCGCCGTCGACGATGACGTCACCCTCGTCGAGCAGCTCGATGAGCTCCTCGACGGTCGCCCGGGTGATGTCACCGGCCGGCACCATGACCCACACGACCTTGGGCGAGGGGAGCTTGTCGACGAGCTCCTCGAGGGACGCCACATCTGAGACATCGGGGTTGCGGTCGTAGCCGACGACGGTCACACCGCCGTTGCGCATGCGGGTGCGCATGTTGCCACCCATCTTGCCGAGTCCGACGAGTCCGATGTCCATGTGCGATCCCTCCGAGGGTCAGTTCTGCAGGCGTACGGGCATGATCAGGTAGCGGAACGCGACGTCGGGGTCGGCGCCGATCTCCTGCACACCCGAGATGGCCGCCGGCTTGGTGTGCTGCGTGAACGACAGGTGCACGACGGGGTCGGACATGACCGCAAGCCCTTCGAGCAGGTAGGTCGGGTTGAAGCCGATCGAGATGTCCGCGCCGTTGATCGTCGCCTCGATCGACTCCGACGCCTGGGCCTCGTCCCCGCTGCCGGCTTCCAGCAGCAGCTGGCCGTCGGAGAACGTCAGGCGTACGGGCGTGTTGCGCTCGGCGACCAGGGCGACGCGCTTGACCGAGTCGACGAAGGCCTGCGTCTCGACATAGGCAACCGTCTCCGCCTGCGCCTGGAAGAGCTGGCGTACGCGCGGGAAGTCGCCCTCGAGGAGGCGGGTCGTCGTGCGGCGAGTGCCGTTGCCGACGGTGCCCTCGAAGCCGATCAGGCCGTCACCGGACTCACCGGAGGAGACGGCGATCGTGACGTCGCCGCCGGACGTGAGCGAGCGTGCGGTCTCGTTGAGGACTCGCGCCGGCACGAGTGCCTGGGCCGAGACGTCGCTGGCCTCGGGGTACCACTCGAGGTCGCGCAGGCTGGCCCGGAACCGGTCGGTGGCCATGAGGGAGATCGTGGAGCCCTCGAGCTCGAGACGTACGCCGGTCAGCAGCGGCAGCATCTCGTCGCGGCCGGCGGCCGCGCTGGCCTGGGACACCGCGGTGGCGAAGTCATCGGCCTTGATCGTGCCGGAGGCGGTGGGCATGTCAGGAAGCTGGGGATATTCCTCGACGGGCATCGTCTGGAGGCTGAAGCGAGCACTGCCGCAGTTGACCTGGACCTTGGTGCCTTCGAGCGCCACGTCGACCGGCTTGGCCGGCAGGGCCTTGACGATCTCCGCGAGCAGGCGGCCGGATACGAGTGCTCGGCCGTCAGCGCTGACTTCGGCCGGAAGCGTTGCGCGGGTCGAGGTCTCGTAGTCGAACCCGGAGAGCGTGAGGCCGTCCGCGGCGGTCTCGATGAGGAGTCCGGCGAGCACCGGGACGCTCGGGCGGTTGGGCAGGCTGCGGGCTGTCCAGGCGACGGCGTCGGCGAGCGTGTCGCGGTCGATGCGGAATTTCACGTGATGGGGCCTTTCCGAGGACGGGAGCCGTCGGGATGAATCCTGCCACGGTATCCGTGACCGGAGGTATCCAGGGGAACTGCGGAAGATGTCA
>NZ_JAKFCB010000224.1:0-6129 GCF_036676885.1 Aeromicrobium sp. | reverse complement strand
GGTCGTCGATGTCATCCTCGAACTCGTCGTCGAAGTCAGCTTGTTCCACGAGGCCGAGATACTCGCCGACCTTCCGCATTGCGCCAGCCATGAGAACTCCGTGTGTGCGATCGGAAATGACATTACTGAGATTACCCCGCGGGAGGACGCTCACCGAGCACCGAGCGCCCGATGCGCAGGTGTGTCGCGCCAGCCGCGATCGCGGCCTCGAAGTCTCCGCTCATCCCGGCAGAGATGATCGTGGCGTCCGGGTGGTCCCTGCGGAGCTCGTGCGAGAGACGCACGAGGTGGTCGAAGTGCGGTGCGGGGTCCTCGCCCAGCGGCGCGACGGTCATGAGCCCACCGAGAGTCAGGTGGTCCGAGCCGGCGATCGCGGCAGCCAGCTCGGGTATGCCCGACGGCACGACACCCGACCGTCCGGGGTTGGTCGCATCGAAGTCGACCTGGACGAGGCACGTGAGCGTACGCCCGGCGGCCTCGGCACCGCGGGACAACGAGTTGGCGAGCTTGATGCGGTCGACGCTGTGGACCATGTGGGCGTAGCGCGCGACGGCGCCGGCCTTGTTGGTCTGCAGACCCCCGAGAAAGTGCCACCGGACATCCGCCTCGACCTCGGCGGCCTTGTCGCCCGCCTCGGGGTGACGGTTCTCTCCGAAGTCGGTCACGCCGAGCTCGGCCAGCAGCTCGACGTCCGAGGCGGGATAGGTCTTGGTGACGACGATCAGGGTGATCTCGGAGCGATCACGTCCGGCCACCTCGCAGGCAGCGGCGATGCGCTGCTCGGTCTTCTCGAGCCCGGCGGCCAGCTCGTCCCGCCGGTTCATCGGATCACCGCGATGGCTCCGAAGCGACCGGAGTCCTGGCCCTGGCGGCGATAGGAGAAGAAGCGCTCGTCCTCGATCGTGCACTCGTGCTCGCCCAGGTCGGTGACGGGGATGCCGAGCTCGTGCAGCTGCGCCACGACGCCGGCACCGATGTCGACCGCGGGCGTGCCCCAGGAGGTGGTGGACCGCGCCTCGGGGACGACGGCGCCGACGGCGTCGGCCATGTCCTCGGGCAGCTCATAGCAACGCCCGCAGGCCCGGGGGCCGACCCACGCCTCGAGTGCCTCCGTGCCGTGCTCGCGGATCGCGGCGACGGCGCCCATCACCACGCCCTTGACGAGCCCCTCGCGGCCGCAGTGGACGACACCGGCGACCGGTTCGTCGAGACCCACCAGCACGACCGGCGTGCAGTCGGCAACGCGGACGAGGACGCCGACGCCCGGCTGGTCCGTCAGGAGTGCGTCAGCGACCGGGATCTCGCCGTCGGCGACCTCGCTGGTCCACGCGACGTCGGCCCCGTGGACCTGGGTCATCCGCACGAGCCGGTCGAGCGCGAGCTCGTCCGCCAGGAGCGCGAGGTTGCGCTCGACCACGTCCGGGTCGTCGCCGTTGGACGTACCGAGGTTGAGCGACGACCAGGGACCGTCGCTGACCCCGCCCTCACGATCGGTGAAGGCGAGCTCGACCCGGCCGACGGTCTCTCGGTGGAGCAACAAGCTCAGCGGAGGAAGTCAGGCACGTCGAGGTCGTCGCCGTACTCGGTGGGTACGGGGTCCGGCAGGACCGTCGCGTTGCCGGCGCCGTCCTCGGGGACCTTGGGCCCGTCGAGGTAGGGATCCGGGTCGAGGAAGCTCTGCGCCGTCGGCGGGGTCGTGACGTCGGACTCCTGCTTCGTCTCCTTGAGCAGCGCCGGCTTGGTCGCGTCGCGCAGCATCGGCTCACCACCGTCGAAGCCCGCCGCGATGACCGTCACGCGCACCTCGTCGCCGAGGGCGTCGTCGATCACCGCGCCGAAGATGATGTTGGCGTCGGGGTGCACCGCATCGGCCACCAGGCCGGCCGCCTCGTTGATCTCGAACAGACCGAGGTCCGAGCCTCCGGCGATCGACAGCAGGACGCCACGTGCGCCCTCGATCGACGCCTCGAGCAACGGACTGGAGACGGCGCTCTCGGCGGCGACCGCTGCACGGTGCTCGCCGCGGGCCGAGCCGATGCCCATCAGGGCGGAGCCGGCATCGGACATGACCGACTTGACGTCGGCGAAGTCGAGGTTGATCAGGCCCGGCGTCGTGATGAGGTCGGTGATGCCCGAGACGCCCTGGTGCAGGACCTGATCGGCCTGGCGGAACGAGTCGAGCAGGCTGACGTTGGGGTCGCTGATCGACAGCAGCCGGTCGTTGGGGATCACGATCAAGGTGTCGACCTCGTCGCGCAGCGCCTGGATGCCGGCGTCGGCCTGGCCCGAGCGGTTGCGGCCCTCGAACTTGAACGGGCGGGTCACGACACCGATCGTCAGCGCACCGAGCGAGCGGGCGATGCGGGCCACGACAGGAGCGCCACCGGTGCCGGTGCCGCCACCCTCGCCCGCCGTCACGAAGACCATGTCGGCGCCCTTGATGGCAGCCTCGATCTCCTCGGCGTGGTCCTCTGCGGCGCGCTTGCCGATCTCGGGGTTGGCGCCGGCGCCGAGCCCCCGCGTGGAGTCGCGCCCGACATCGAGCTTGACGTCCGCGTCGCTCATCAACAGCGCCTGGGCGTCCGTGTTGATCGCGATGAACTCGACTCCCTTGAGCCCCACCTCGATCATGCGGTTGACGGCGTTGACGCCGCCTCCGCCGATGCCGACGACCTTGATCACGGCGAGGTAGTTCTGTACCGCCATCGTGTGTCCCTTCCGGGGTCTGTGTTCTTCGTATGCCTACAAGATCGGAAACCCTAACCCTGAGGTGGAGGTTTATAGTTATGTCAACCTGTGACTCATGTGAAACGGTACGCGGGCCGACCCAGCAAGCCGGGCCGACACGCCGCGGCTACTTGCGCGTCGTGGGTTGATCCGGTGCGCTGACGTCGTAGCGCTTGGCGTCGATGCGCAGCAGGGCTCGCAGCACCGTCAGCTTGTGCGAGGAGTCGGCCTTGCTCCCCCACAGGACCGTGCGCCCCTTGGTGAGGTTGAGCTCGATCGAGTCCTTGGTCGCGGCCGCGACCGCCTGCACCTGCTTGCGCAGCCGCGGGTCCTCGTCCTCGATCAGCTGGACGACGGCGGCGACCGCCTCGAGGGTCTGCTGCCGTCGCCGTGGGTCCGTCGCCGTGACCTCGGCCTCGAGCAGTCCCTTGGGCGCCTTGTCGTACGTACGGAAGTCGATGCCGTAACGGTCGAGGCCCCGGATCTGGCCGCCGACCGTGAGCCAGGCGACCGGCGTCCGCTCGACGACCGTGATGCGTACCGTGTGGAGCCACGAGCGCGAGACCGTGACGCTCTGGATGCGCCCCATCGCGGCGACCCGGGCCTCGATCGCCGCGACGTCGATCCGGGCCAGGGGTTGCCCGATGCGCACGTCCGCGGCGCGGCGGACCTGAGACTCCGTGAGGGTGGTCTCGCCGTCGACGGCGACCCGCCGGACCGCGAGGACGCTCGAGAACATCACGATCCACAGCAGCGTCACCGCGAGGATGACTGCCAGCAGACCGACGGCGATGCGTCTGAAGCGGCGGCGACGGACGTACGCAGAACGCGCCGCGAGCCGTTCGTCCAGCTCCGTCATGTGTCGAGTGCCGCCAGGACCGCGGGGCCGACGGTGGTGATGTCGCCGGCGCCGAGGGTCAGGAACAGGTCGCCGGGCCGCAGCTCGGGCACGATGACGTCGGCCAGTCCCTCGACCGGGCCGCCGAGCGACGCTGAGGTGCCGCGGATCGCGTCGACGATCAGGGCCGACGTGACAGCCGGGTCGGGATCCTCGCGGGCGAGGTAGATGTCGGCGACGAAGACCCGGTCGGCACTCGACAGCGCCTCTCCCATCTCCGCGCCGTAGAGCCGGGTGCGGCTCACCAGGTGCGGCTGGTAGGCGACGACGAGCCGGTCTCCGGCGGCGATCGAGCGTGCCGCGGCGAGGTCGGCCCGGATCTCGGTCGGGTGGTGGGCGTACGAGTCGTAGACCCGCACGCCCCCGGCCGCTCCCAGGAGCTGCATGCGGCGGTTGGCTCCGGTGTAGGCCGTCAGGCCGGCAGCGAGCAGGTCGACATGCTCGCCGAGCAGCAGTCCGGCGCCCAGCGCGAGCAACGCGTCCTGCGCGTAGTGGGCGCCGGGCACCGACAGGCGTACCGGCCCCAGGTCGACGCCGTGGAGCGATGCCGAGAAGGTCGACGACGAGCCTTCGACGACCAGGTCGCGGCCACGGAGGTCGGCATCCTCGGCGAAGCCCGCCAGCAGCACCTCGAGGCCGCGCTCTCGCGCCGGCGCGACCAGCGCGCGCGCTCCCGGATCGTCGGCGTTGAGCACCACGAACCCGGAGACCGAGGCGATGAACTCGTCGAATGCCGCGGCGTACGCCTCGACGGTTCCGTAGTTGTCGAGGTGGTCGGCATCGACGTTCGTGACGATCGCGCCCTCGGGCGAGTAGTGCAGGAACGCCCCGTCGCTCTCGTCCGCCTCGGCCACGAACAGGTCGCTGCGCCCGAGGCGGGCATTCGCGCCGAGGCTCGCGACCTCGGCACCGATCGCGAAGGACGGCTCCGCCCCGGCGGCGATCAGCGCGCAGGTCAACATGCCGGTCGTGGTCGTCTTGCCGTGCGTGCCGGCGACGGCCGTCGTGCGGCGGCCCTCCATCAGGGAGCGCATCCCGGCGGACCGCGGCCACAGCCGGAGCCCCCGGCGCTGGGCCTCGACGATCTCCGGGTTGTCCTCGCGCACGGCGGTCGAGGCGATCACGGTGTCGACGCCCGCGAGATGCATCGCGTCGTGCCCGACGAAGCACGTGATGCCCTCGTCTCGCAGGGCCTCGACGACGGCAGACTCGTTGGCGTCGCTGCCGCTGACCTGGATGCCCTGCTGCGCCATGAGCCGCGCGATGGCGGACAACCCCGCGCCACCGATGCCGACGAAGTGGACGGCGCCGAGCTCACGAGCTGCGGGGATGGAGTCGGGCACGGGGATCTTCACGGCCGCGCCGCCTTCTGGATGAGGTCGGCGAGCTTCTGGTCGGCGTCACGCGGCACGATGCCCGATGCCGCGGCCGACATCGCGGCCAGGCGGCCGGGGTGCGAGACCAAGGGGATCACGACATTGTCGATCCACGCCGGCGTCAGCGCCGCATCGTCGATCAGCAGCGCTCCCCCGGCCTGCACGACGGGGTGCGCGTTGTGGGCCTGTTCGCCGTTGCCGATCGGCAGCGGCACGAACGCCGCGGGCAGCCCGACTGCGGCGACCTCGGTGACGGTGTTGGCGCCGGCCCGGCACACGATGAGGTCGGCCGCCGCGTACGCAAGATCCATACGGTCGATGTAGGGCACCACGACGTACGGCGGGTCACCCGGGCCCGGCTCGACAGGCACCTCGTCCGGTCGCCCTGCGCTGTGGAGCACCTGGACGCCGGCGTCGGCGAGATCTCGCGCCGCGGCCGAGATCGTCTGGTTGATGCGCCGCGCGCCCTGCGATCCACCGGTGACGAGCAGCGTCGGCCGGTCCGCGTCGAGACCGAAGTGGGCCCGGCCCTCAGCGCGTACGGCGACTCGATCGAGGCGCGAGATCTCGCGCCGGATCGGCAGGCCGATGTAGTGCGCGTGCGGCAGGTCGGTGTCGGGGAAGCTCGTCGCGACGTGCTCGGTGAACCGTGCTCCCAGCTTGTTGGCGATGCCGGGGATCGCGTTGCCCTCGTGGACGACGAGTGGAATGTGCCGACGACGGGCGATCAGGTAGGCAGGAACCGAGACGTAGCCGCCGAACCCGACGATGACGTCGGGGCGTACGCGATCGATGACCTCGCCCGTGGCCTTGACCGCGGCACGCAGCTTGCCGGGCACCTGCACCATCGCCTTGCCGGGCTTGCGAGGCAGCGGGACCGGCGGGACGAGCTCCAGCGGATAGCCCGCCTGTGGGATCAGCGTCACCTCGAGGCCACGCGGGGTCCCGAGGCAGGTGATGTCGACGCCGGCCTCCCGAAGCACCGCAGCGGTGGCCAGGAGCGGCGACGTGTGACCGGCGGTCCCACCGCCGGCAAGCAACGCACGCACTGGTTCAGCTCCTCCGTGAGACTCGGCCCCGCGCACGGTTGGCGCGGCCGGCGGCAAGGGCTCGCCGGGCTCCGGGTTC
>NZ_JAKFCB010000223.1:0-3987 GCF_036676885.1 Aeromicrobium sp. | reverse complement strand
CGCGCCAGATCAACGCCTACTACTCGCAGCTCGGCGAGGGCCTCCTCGAGTACGTCGGACCGCTCCTCGAGACCGGTGTGCAGGAGAAGCCCCTGTCGATCGCGCTGCGCGAGATCAACGCCGGTCTGCTGACCGTCGAGGACATCGACCCCGAGGCCGAAGCCGCGGCCGCAGCCAAGGCCTGATCCATCCTCCGACGTGAGGCGGTGACGACATGACCGAGATTGTCCTCGGCGTGTCCGGTGGCATCGCGTCCTACAAGGCCGCGGAGCTGCTGCGCCTGTTCACCGAGTCGGGTCACAGCGTCCGGGTCGTCCCGACCGCCTCGTCGCTGCACTTCGTCGGGGCTGCGACGTGGGAAGCCCTCAGCGGCAAGCCCGTCCAGTCCGGCGTGTTCGAGCACGTCGACGAGGTCGCCCATGTCCGCATCGGACAGGGCGCCGACCTCGTGCTGGTGGCGCCGGCCACCGCCAACATCCTGGCCAAGGCCGCGCATGGCCTCGCGGACGACCTGCTGACCAACACCCTCCTCACGGCGCGCTGCCCGGTCATGTTCGCTCCGGCCATGCACACCGAGATGTGGAATCACCCCGCCACCCAGGCCAACGTCGCGTTGCTCCGGGAGCGGGGTTTCGTCGTGCTGGAGCCGGCCGTGGGCCGTCTGACCGGCGTCGACACCGGCAAGGGTCGCCTGCCTGACCCGGATGAGATCTACGCCGCCGCCCTGCAGGTCCTCGAGGGACGCCCTCAGGACCTCGCCGGCAGGCACGTCGTCGTCTCGGCCGGCGGCACGCGCGAATACCTGGACCCGGTCCGCTTCCTCGGCAACCGCTCATCCGGTCGCCAGGGATACGCCCTCGCCGAGGCCGCCGTGGCGCGCGGCGCGCGGGTCACGCTGGTCGCCGCCAACGTGGCTCTTCCGGACCCCGCAGGCGTCGAGATCGTGCGCGTCGTCAGCACCGAGGACCTGCGCCAGCAGATGCACCTCGCCGCGGCCGACGCGGATGCCGTCGTGATGGCTGCGGCCCCGGCGGACTTTCGCCCGGCCGAGTTCGTCGAGGCCAAGATCAAGAAGTCGGACGACGGAGTGGCCCCCGACATCCACCTCGTCGAGAACCCCGACATCCTGCGCGAGCTGGTCGAGGGACGTACGAGCAAGCGCCCGGTCATCGTCGGATTCGCCGCCGAGACCGGTGATGCTCGCGCGAGCGTCATCGAGCACGCCCGTGCCAAGCTTGCGCGCAAGGGCTGCGACCTCCTCGTGGTCAACGACGTCAGCGCCGGCAAGGTCTTCGGCAAGGACGAGAGCGAGGCCGTCATCCTCGGTTCCGACGAAACCGTCGAGGAGATTCCGCACGGTCCCAAGATCCGGCTGGCGCACGCGATCTGGGACGCAGTCATCCAACGACTGGACTAGCGAAACTACGAGTCATCTTGCTCGTTAGAATGCTGTACAGCCATCAACCCAGGAGAAAATGTGAGCCGCTTCTTCACGTCCGAGTCCGTGACCGAGGGTCACCCGGACAAGATCGCCGACCAGATCAGCGACAGCGTCCTCGACGCCCTGCTGGCCCAGGACCCCAAGAGCCGCGTGGCCTGTGAGACGTTCATCACGACCGGGCTGATCGTTGTCGGCGGCGAGGTGACGACCGAGGCATACGCTGACATCGCCAAGATCGCGCGCGACCGAGTCCTGGACATCGGCTACGACTCGTCCGTCAAGGGCTTCGACGGCGCCTCCTGCGGCGTCCAGATCACCCTCGACGCCCAGTCGCCCGACATCGCTCAGGGCGTCAACACGGCATTCGAGGGCCGCACCCAGGGCTCGGACGACCCGCTCGACCTCCAGGGCGCCGGCGACCAGGGCCTGATGTTCGGGTTCGCGTGCGACGAGACCCCCGAGCTCATGCCGCTGCCGATCACGATCGCGCACCGCCTCGCGGAGCAGCTGACCGCGGTCCGCAAGGACGGCACGCTGCCCTACCTGCGTCCTGATGGCAAGACGCAGGTCACGGTCGAGTACGACGACAACGACAAGCCCGTACGCGTCGACACCGTCGTCCTGTCGACGCAGCACGAGGACGGCATCGACCTCGACTCGCAGCTCACGGTCGACATCAAGAAGCACGTCGTCGACGTGATCCTGGCCGACTTCGACATCGACACGTCCGACTACCGCCTGCTGGTCAACCCGACCGGCAAGTTCGTCATCGGCGGCCCCATGGGTGATGTCGGACTGACCGGCCGCAAGATCATCGTCGACACCTACGGCGGCTACGCCCGCCACGGTGGCGGCGCCTTCTCCGGCAAGGACCCGAGCAAGGTCGACCGCTCGGCCGCCTACGCGATGCGCTGGGTCGCCAAGAACATCGTCGCCGCGGGCCTCGCCACCAAGGTCGAGGTGCAGGTCGCCTACGCGATCGGCAAGGCTCACCCGGTCGGCTTCTATGTCGAGGCGTTCGGCACCGAGACGGTCCCGGTCGACAAGATCCGCGCCGCGGTTCTCGAGGTGTTCGACCTGCGTCCGGCCGCGATCATCCGCGACCTCGACCTGCTCAAGCCGATCTACGCGCAGACCGCGGCATACGGCCACTTCGGCCGCGAGCTCCCCGGCGTGGTCTGGGAGACGACGGACCGTGCCGACGCGCTCAAGGCCCACGTCCACGCCTGAGCGTCACAGCTGACAGAACGGCCCTCGCCTCGGCGGGGGCCGTTCCGCGTCTGCACGATGCGGCCGGTGTGGGTGGCGGCTGATAGAACAGCACCGTGATGACAGACGAGGGGCCGGAGCAGCTGGCGCTGGTCCCTCCCACGCCCGCGGCACGTTCGCGCAAGGCGGCGGCCAAGCCGGCGCTCGAAGCGGCCCCGTTCCGCCCGGTTGCCCGGGTCGCGGTCGACAGCGGCCTGGCCCACCTCGACCGATTGTTCGACTACCTCGTCTCCACGACCCTCGACGTGCAGACCGTGGTGGGCTGCCGGGTCAAGGTCCGCTTCGCCGGTCGTCTGGTCGACGGGTTCGTGGTCGAGCGGGTCGAGGCCACCGAGCACGGGGGCAAGCTGGCGTTCCTGGCCAAGGTCGTGTCCTCCGAGCCCGTGCTGCACCCCGAGGTTCTGGCACTGGCCCGCGCGGTCGCTGACCGCTATGCCGGCACGCTCGGCGATGTCCTGCGCCTGGCGATCCCGCCGCGTCACGCCCGGACGGAGGCGTCACGTGGGGCAGCCGCCGAGGGAGCGTTGCCGGTCGGCAGCGCGGCCGGCTGGCAGACGTACGCCCATGGTCTCGGCTTCATCGCTGCGCTCCGCGCGGGGGAGCGCCCGCGGGCATGGTGGACCGCGGTTCCCGGCCAGGATCCGGCGCAACTGGTCGCCGAGGCGGTGCTCGCGACACTGGGCTCCGGCCGGGGTTCGGTCGTGTGCGTGCCCGACAACCGCGACGTCGCGCGATGGGACGCCGTGTTCACCCAGGTGCTCGGCGAGGGGAGACACGTCGCGCTGACCGCGGCGGACGAGCCGGCTGACCGCTATCGGGCGTTCCTGGCGGCGTCGCGCGGCGACGTGCAGGTCGTGCTCGGCACCCGCGCGGCGGCGTTCGCGCCGGTCAACGACCTCGGGCTCGTCGCGATGTGGGATGACGGCGACGACCTGTTCGCCGAGCCCCGCTCGCCCTATCCGCATGCCCGGGAGGTGCTCCTGCTGCGGGCCTCGACCCAGCAGACGGCCCTGCTGATCGGTGGTCATGCCCGCACCGCCGAAGGTCAGTCGCTGATCGACAGCCGATGGTGCGTCGAGCTCGCCGCTGACCAGCGTGAGCGGCGCCGGGCCTGGCCGCGGCTCACCGTCACCGACGGGTCGACCGCCGGCTCCGCACCGGTCCGCCTGCCGCAGGAGGCGTTCCGCGCGATCCGGTCCGCCAAGGGCGCCGTCCTGGTGCAGGTCCCGCGGCGCGGCTATCGCGAGTCGCTGTCGTGCCAGACCTGCCGCCAGCCG
>NZ_JAKFCB010000222.1:0-3262 GCF_036676885.1 Aeromicrobium sp. | reverse complement strand
GTCGGCGGTGATGAGCTTGGTGATGATGTCGTCCTGCGGGTTCTTGCGCCGCTCCTCGGCGAGACCCATCGCGTACATGAGGATCTCGGCGGCGGCCTCGTCCGGGTTGCCCTCGAAGTCGGGGTCGTCGAACGACATCATCGTGTTGGACCAGTCGAAGAGCTTGCCGCGGTCCTCCTGCGGTACGCCCATCAGGTCGGCGATCGCCTGCAGCGGCAGCTCGGAGGCCACCTCGTTGACGAAGTCGCCAGAGCCCTTGGCGATGGCCTCGTCGACGATGTTGTTGGCCCGCTGGACGAGCACGTCGTGCTGGGCGTTGATCGAGCGCGGCGTGAAGCCGCGGCTGATGATCTGCCGGATCTTGGTGTGGTCCGGCGGGTCCTGGTTGATCAGCATGATGCCCTGCAGCTCGACCTGCTCCCGGGTCATGTCCGGGGCGAAGCGGATGATCGCACCGTTCTCCAGGCTGGAGAAGTTCTTGCTGTCCTTGGACACTGCGGACACGTCGGCGTGCTTGCTGATGGCCCAGAAGCCGTCGCCGTGGAAGCCGGCTCGCGACTCCTCGGGCTGCTCGACCCACCAGACGGGCGCCGTACGCCGGAGCTCTGCGAACTGTTCGAGCGGGACGCCTGCCTGACACAGATCGGGGTCGGTCGGGTCGAAACCGCTGGGAATTGCGGGGGCGGCGGGCGTCGTGGTCACATGGGCTCCTTGATTTCTGTAACACGTTCTAGTTCATCCTGACATGAGTTCCGGAGTTTCGAAAGGCTTGTGCAAGACGAGAACGTGTTCTAGTTTTACCCCATGGGCACCCCCGTGATCGTCGATGCTGTCCGCACGCCCCAAGGCAAGAGGAACGGCGTGCTGGCCGGCCTCCACCCGGCAGTGCTCCTCGGCATGACCCAGGCCGAGGTCATCTCCCGCGCCGGCATCGATGCCGCCGTGGTCGAGCAGGTGATCGGCGGCTGCGTGACCCAGGCCGGCGAGCAGTCCAACAACATGGTGCGCCGCGCCTGGATGCACGCGGGCCTGCCCAATGCCACCGCCTCCACCGAGATCGACGCCCAGTGCTCTTCGGCGCAACAGGCCACCCACCTGATCCACGCCATGATCGGCGCCGGCCTGATCGGCGCCGGCATCGCCTGCGGCGTCGAGTCGATGTCGCGGGTCCCGCTCGGCGCCAACGTCCCGCCCGGCACGGGTTCGCCCCGGCCCGACGACTGGTCGATCGACCTGCCCAACCAGTTCGAGGGCGCCGACCGGATCGTACGAGACCGTGGCTTCTCCCGGGCTGACGTCGACGCGTTCGGTCTGTGGTCGCAGGAGAAGGCCCGGGCAGCACGCGACGAGGGCCGCTTCGCCCGCGAGATCTTCGCGATCAAGGCGCCGGTCCTCGGCGAGGACGGCCAGCCCACCGATGACACGCAGCTGGTCGACGCCGACCAGGGCATCCGCGAGACCTCTCTCGAGCGGCTGGCTGCGCTCAACCCGGTGCTCCCCGACGGCACGCACACGGCCGGCACCTCCTCCCAGATCTCCGACGGCGCCTCGGCGCTGCTGCTCATGGACTCCGACCTTGCTGCCTCCCTGGGACTCACGCCTCGGGCCCGCATCGTCGCGTCCTGCCTCGTCGGCGCGGACCCGTACTACCACCTCGACGGGCCGGTGCAGGCGACCGAGAAGCTGCTCACCGACACCGGTATGTCGATCAGCGACATCGACATCTGCGAGGTCAACGAGGCATTCGCCGGCGTGGTGATGTCATGGGCCAAGGTGCACGCCGTCCCCGAGGACAAGATCAACGTCAACGGCGGGGCCATCGCGCTCGGCCACCCGGTCGGCTCCACCGGAACCCGGCTGCTGACCACTGCCCTCCATGAGCTCGAGCGCAGGGACGCGAGCACCGCCCTGATCTCGATGTGCGCCGGTGGGGCGCAGGCATCAGGCACCATCATCGAACGCATCTGACTGACAGGACTGCCATGACCAAGAACGACAACCTGCGCGACGAGGCCGACTACGTCGTGGTCGGCGCCGGAAGCGCAGGGGCCGCAGCCGCGTCACGTCTGGCAGCCTCCGGAGCATCGGTGATCCTGCTGGAGGCGGGCAAGAAGGACACCTCGATGCTCGTGACCAAGCCAGGCATGATCGGGCCGATGCACGCCGAGCCCAAGATCAAGAAGAAGGTCGACTGGGGCTACTACACAACCCCGCAGAAGCACATGAACAACCGGGTGGTCCCGCAGACTCGCGGCAAGGTCGTGGGCGGATCCAGCTCGATCAACGGCCTGCTCTGGGTGCGCGGCAACCGGGCCAACTACGACTCCTGGGCCGCCGAGGGCAACACCGGGTGGGACGCGGACTCGGTCAACGAGACCTACAAGCGCGTCGAGGACTTCGAGGACGGCGCGGACGACTACCGCGGTGCCGGCGGCCCGATCAAGGTCACCCGGCACACGCAGCCGACCGAGGCGTCGCTGCAGTTCGAGCAGGCGACCGCGGACACGCTGGGCGTCAAGATCCTCAAGGACTACAACGCCGCCGAGCAGGAGGGCGTGAGCCGTTTCCAGCAGAGCGCGCACAACGGCAAGCGCTTCTCGTCATCGCGGGGCTATCTGACCAACACCAACTGGCCCACCATCCAGGTGCAGCCCGAGGTCCACGTCCAGAAGGTCGTGATCGAGAACGGTCGCGCAACCGGCGTCGAGGTCGTCGACAAGGGCGGCAAGCGTCGGACGGTTCGCGCCGGCAAGGAGGTCATCCTCTCCGCCGGCGTGTTCGGCTCCGCCCAGATCCTGATGCTCTCGGGTGTCGGCCCCGCCGCCCATCTCGCCGAGCACGGCATCGACGTCAAGGCCGACCTGCCCGTGGGCGACAACCTGCACGACCACCTGTTCGTGCCCACCACCTGGCTGATGCCGAATGCGGTGCACCGGGGCATCCCCACCTACTTCGCCCGCGGCCTGGCTCGCGAGCTCACGGTCGGTGGCTCGTTCCTGGAGAACACGGTCTTCGAGACCGTCGGCTTCGTACGTACGTCGTTGGCCACCGACGTTCCCGACCTGCAGATCCACGTGCTGCCCTGGGCATACCCGTCGCCCAACCAGGACGCGCCGATCCGGCACAAGGTCGACCGCCGGCGGGCGCTGACCGTGATGTCGACGCTCATCTATCCGCGCAGCCGCGGCACCGTGCGGCTCGCCTCGAGCGACCCGAACGCTGCGCCGCTGATCGACATGAACTACCTGGCTGAGGCCGGTGA
>NZ_JAKFCB010000221.1:0-17339 GCF_036676885.1 Aeromicrobium sp. | reverse complement strand
GCCCAACATCAGCGCCTCGATCCCGCAGCTCAAGGCCGCGATCGCCGAGCTGCAGAGCCAGGGTTACGCCCTGCCGGACTACCCCGACGACCCGCAGACCGACGAGGACAAGGACGTCCGCGCCCGCTACGACAAGGTCAAGGGCAGCGCGGTCAACCCCGTGCTGCGCGAGGGCAACTCCGACCGCCGTGCTCCGGCCTCGGTCAAGAGCTTCGCCAGGGCGCACCCGCACTCGATGGGTGCGTGGAGCAGCGACTCCAAGACCAATGTCGCCACGATGGGCACCGACGACTTCCGCTCCAACGAGAAGTCGGTCGTCATCGAGTCCGACGGCACGATCAGCATCCAGCTCGTCGCCGAGGACGGCACCACGACGGTGCTCAAGGACGCGTTCCCCGTGCTCGCGGGCGAGATCGTCGACGGCACGGTCATGCGCGCAGCGGCGCTCGATACGTTCCTCAAGGCCCAGATCGCGCGCGCCAAGGAAGAGGGTGTGCTGTTCTCGGTGCACCTCAAGGCCACCATGATGAAGGTCTCCGACCCGATCATCTTCGGTCACGTCGTCAAGGCGTTCTTCCCCGCAGTGTTCGAGAAGTACGGCGCCGACCTCGAGCAGGCCGGGCTCAGTCCCAGCAACGGGCTCGGCGGAATCCTGGCCGGCCTCGACCCCTCGACCAGCTCAGGGAGCTTCCTGGGGGAGAAGGCGCAGGAGATCAAGGCTGCGTTCGAGCAGGGCATCGCCGAGGGCCCGGCCCTGGCGATGGTCGACTCCGACAAGGGCATCACCAACCTGCACGTGCCGAGCGACGTCATCGTCGACGCGTCGATGCCGGCCATGATCCGTACGTCGGGCCACATGTGGGGACCCGACGGCAACGAGGCCGACACGCTCGCGGTGATCCCGGACAGCTCCTACGCCGGCGTCTACCAGACCGTGATCGACGACTGCCGCGCCAACGGCGCATTCGACCCGACCACGATGGGCTCGGTCCCCAACGTCGGCCTGATGGCGCAGGCCGCCGAGGAGTACGGCAGCCACGACAAGACGTTCGAGGTTCCCGCCGCGGGCACCGTGCAGGTCGTGGACCAGGACGGCAACGTCCTCATCGAGCACGCCGTGCAGCCCGGTGACATCTGGCGGGCGTGCCAGACCAAGGACGTTCCGATCCGCGACTGGGTCAAGCTCGCCGTGACCCGCGCCCGCGCCTCGCAGACCCCCGCGGTGTTCTGGCTCGACCCGAGCCGCGCCCACGACCTCAACCTGATGGCCAAGGTCAAGGCCTACCTGCTCGAGCACGACACCGACGGCCTGCAGATCGAGATCATGTCACCGGACGAGGCGACGGCGTTCTCGATCGAGCGCATCCGCAAGGGTGAGGACACGATCTCGGTCACCGGCAACGTGCTGCGTGACTACAACACCGACCTGTTCCCGATCCTCGAGCTCGGCACGAGCGCCAAGATGCTCTCGATCGTCCCGCTGATCAACGGCGGCGGGCTGTTCGAGACCGGTGCCGGCGGCTCGGCTCCCAAGCACGTGCAGCAGCTCATCAAGGAGAACCACCTTCGGTGGGACAGCCTCGGTGAGTTCCTCGCGCTGGCGTCGAGCTTCGAGCACATGGCGACGACGACCGGCAACGCCCGGGCGCAGATCCTGGCCGACACGCTCGACCGGGCGACCGGCACGTTCCTCAACGAGAACAAGTCGCCGAGCCGCAAGGTCGGCGAGATCGACAACCGGGGCAGCCACTTCTACCTCGCCCTCTACTGGGCGCAGGAGCTCGCCGCGCAGACCGACGACGCGGACCTGGCCGCGGCGTTCTCCGAGGTCGCCGGTGCCCTGGCCGACAACGAGCAGAAGATCAACGACGAGCTCCTCGCGGTGCAGGGATCGCCGGCCGACATCGGCGGCTACTTCCGCCCCGACGACGCCAAGGTCAAGCAGGTCATGCGCCCGTCGAACACGTTCTCCGAGGTCCTCGGCATCCTCTCCTGACCGCTGCAGGTGGGGGTCGGCCGCAGCAAGAGGGCGGTTAACCCCCTCCTGCGCCCGGCTCCCGCCCGCCACACTTGTCGTATGGAGGTCGAAGCGTTGTCCCACGAACCCGACGTACGCGTGCTCGTCGTCGACGACCAGGAGCCCTACCGGCGGGCGATGCAGGCCGTCGTGGATGCCACGAACGGGTTCACGGTCGTCGGCACCGCGGCGTCGGGCGAGGACTCGATCGAGGTCGCCCGCGAGCTGCGGCCGCAGCTCGTGCTGATGGACGTCAACCTCCCCGGGATCGACGGCATCGAGGCGACGCGCCGCATCCTCGCGGACGGCGAGGGACCGGTCGTGGTGCTGTTGTCGACGTACGATCGCGACGACGTCGACCTCGATGGATCAGGCGCGTCGGAGTACGTGCCGAAGGGCGCCTTCGGGCCGGACCGCCTGATCGAGGCGTGGGCCTCAGCTCACCGGGACGGCTGACTGATCCGCCTCTCGCGGCAGCCGGATGACGACACGGCCGCCGTCGTCCTCGAGGACGCCGCGCAGCGCCTCGACGCGGTCCACCATCGACTGCCGCACCGTCGCATCGAGGTCGGTCCCGGCGAGCTCGACCTCGAGCGCGTCGGACTCCGGTGCGACCCGCAGCGTCATGGCCTCGACGCCGCCGGACATGATCGCGTGGGTGCAGCAGAAGTAGGCGGCCGCCTCCACCCGGTCCGGCCAGCGAGCCGCTGACACGGCGGGCTCGATGACCAGGGTCGTCCCGGCGTTCCGCGCGACGTACGACGTCAATGCCGATGCGAGCCCGCTGCGGGTGAGGAGCGTCGGGTGGAGGCCCTTCGTCAGGTCGCGCAGGGACTCGAGCGCGGTCGTCGCGTCCGTGACGAAGTCGCCTGCCTGCTCCGCGGTCGGGCCGCTGTCCGGGAGTGCGGCGAGGCCGGCGCGCAGCTCGCGGAGCCGGGACAGCACCTCCTGGGAGATCGCGAGCTCGAGCCGGTGCCGTTCGGAGTCACTGGCGCGGATGAGCCGCGCTCGCGACGCGGCCAGCTCGTCGGTCTGGTGGTCGAGCTGCTCGACGTGGGCGGCCAGGGCGGCCTCGAGCCGGACGTTGCGGAACGCCACGGCGGCCTGCTCGGCGATGTCCCGCATCAGTCGCTCCTCGTGCCCGCGCAGGTTACGGGTCGCGGGAAGCAGGATCCGGATGGTCCCGACCTGACCGGACTGATCCGCAACCGGCATCTCGACCCAGTCGCCGGGAGTCTCACGTCCGGCGGTCCGGGGCGTCCACGTCGCCGACCGGTGCGTGCCGTCGGGCAGGTCGAGCCGGGCCGTGGACTCGAGCGCCGAGCCGGCCAGGCCCGCCGCCTCGGCGACCGCCGGCAGCAGCTGGTCGGGGGCCGGACTGTCGCCTGCGCGGCGGCTGAACTCGGCGAGCGCGTCGTAGGGCTGAGCCCGGCGACCGTACGCCAGCCGGTCGGCCAGCCGCACGACCCAGCGCCGCAGCGGCTGGAAGGCCAGGGACACGATCGCGGTGATCGCCAGCGACAGGCCGAAGCTCTCCGCGTCGCCGTCGAGGCGGTCCCCGACCGTGACCACTCCGACCACGTACGCGCCCGTGACGAATGCGGTGGCACACGCCAACGCGACCGCCCGGCTGATGATGATGTCGAGGTCGTACAGCCTGAATCGCAGGACCGAGATCGCGATGCTGCCGATCAGTGCGACGTACGAGAGGTAGAGCGGGATGCTCGTGACGGGTGACTGGCTGCCGTCGGAGAACAGCGCCTGGTCGAGGAGCATCGCGGTGAGGGCGAGCGCCACGAACATCGCGGCGGTGACGACCCAGCGCAGCTGCTGCCGCGCCTCGCCCCGGGACCGTCGCAGCCGGACGACCATGCTCGCGGCCCCGATGACCAGGGCGACGGCGGTGAGCAGGATCCCGATCGAGCTCAGCAGCTCGCCGGGCGACAGCCCGCCGGTCGCGTCGGCATTGCCGACGATCTCGGCGGGTGGCGTGATCAGCAGGCCCGCCAGCGACAGCACACATCCGAGGCACGCCGCCCAGGCAACCGGCCGCCAGCGAGGGGACACGAACTCACCGTCGGGAACCGTCAGGAAGATCATGCCGAGGACGCTGAGCGCGAATGGCCCGCCCAGTGCCAGCGCGACACTCGCGGAGACCTCCCCCGCAGCCGTGGAGCCCGGGCCACCCTCGTCGATGACCCAGCGGCTGTAGGACTCGAAGAGCAGGGACACCGACGTGGTCACGCCGACGATGACGAGCAGCCAGCCGATCAGGTGGCGTGGATAGGTCATCACGATGACCGCGCCCAGGATCGAGCAGCCGAGTCCAGCGAGATTGACGAACGGCCAGCCGTGGATCCCCAACGTGTCGGTGGACCAGAGCGATCCGTAGGCCGACACGATCAGCGTGTCCCCGATGACGAACAGCGTCGAGATCAGGGCGAGGGGCCACGGGATGACCCGGCTCACGACGAACCCTCCAGACGTACGCGAGCGGTGACGAGCGTGCCGCCGGATGACGCATCGATCGTGATCCGGCCGCCGACCGCATCGAGCCGGTCGCGCATGTTGCTCAGGCCCGATCCTCCGGGCGTGCCGGCGACGTCGAAACCGGTACCGTCGTCCGCGACCTCGGCGACCAGCTCGCCGCCCTCCTCGCGAAGCGTCACGCGTACGTGGGATGCCGCAGCGTGCTTGAGTGCGTTCTGGACCGCCTCGAGGCAGCAGAAGTAGACCGCGAGCTCGACGTCGGGATCGAATCGCCGCTGCGTACGGTCGAGGACCTCGACCGGGGTGGTTGCCGCCGAGATGGCGCTGCCGAGGGCCGCTCCGATGCCGCGCTCGCTGAGCGCACCGGGATAGATGCCGCGTGACAGGTCGACCAGGGTCTCGATCGCCAGGTCGGTGGCCTCGACCTGGTCCGCCATGACCTTCGCGGCGGCCGCCGGTGAGGTCTCGCTGAGGGCCTGTGCGAGGCGTAGGTTGACCGCCAGCGCCACGAGGTGCTGCTGGGCGCCGTCGTGGATGTCGCGTTCGAGCCGGCGCCGCTCGGCGTCCTGGGCCTCGACGACCCGGCCCCGCGAGGCGCGGAGCTCGTCAGCGCGAAGCGACAGCTCCTCGAGCCGGCGCGCCAGCTCGGCCCGGAGCCGGGCGCCGTGCAGCACGAGTCCGGCCTGAGACGCGAGCCCTTCGAACAGTCGTCGCTCGACGGGGGTCAGCGGCTGGTGAGGCCGCTCCTGGATGCGAAGCGCGCCCAGCGTCTCGCCGGCGAGGCGAACGAGCAGCGTCCGCTGGCCCTCGGGGTTGGGCGCGGCACCGTCGGGTGCGTAGGTGCCGTCCGCTGCGCCCTCGGGCCAGGTCGCGGCAAGGGCGGGACTGTCGCCGACGAGGAGCCACACCTGGGCCCAGGCGGCCCCGGTTCCCTCGGCGAGCACACGAGCCATCGTGGCGGGGACCTGCTCGTCATGAGACTGCGTGACGGAGGCGGAGAACCGGCTCAGGACGTCGTACGGCAGCTCGCGCTCGCCGGCCACGACCCGGCGGGCCAGCCTCTGCAGCGATGCCTGGACCGGGCCGAGGCCGAGGGCCACGATGAGCGTCGCGAGGATCGACAAGCGCGTGTCTGGCGATGAGGTGTGCCCGATCAGCGCGCCGCCGCCGAGCACCGTGACGACGTACACCGTCCCCACGAACGCCAGCAGGCCTGCGACGACGAGCATGCTCGTGAGGCGGTCGGGATGCAGGTGCCGCTGGGCCACGAGCGAGGTCATGGCGCGAGTCTGCTCCCGATGACACCCACTCGGGGAGGGCGCTGACCGCAGGGCGGGGTGGGGTCAGCCGCACGAACGCGTGGCGAGCAGGCGTCAGGAGGTGGCTTCGACATACGCCAGCACCGCCATCACCCGGCGATTGAGCTCACCCTCCTCGACGAGCCGCAGCTTCTGGAACACCGAGCTGATGTGCTTCTCGACCGCCCGCTCGCTCATGTAGAGGGTCTTGGCGATCGTGGCGTTGTTGCGGCCGGTCGCCATGCACTCGAGCACGGCCCGTTCCTTCTCGGTGAGTCCGAGCAGCGGCGACTCCTGCTCGCTGGCCTTGCGGGCCATGAGGCCCTCGACGACCTTGGGGTCGAGCGCCGATCCGCCACGGGCCACTTCGTGCAGGGCGCGGACGAGCTCGTCGAGCTGCGTGATCCGCTCCTTGAGCAGGTAGCCGAGCCCGGCCACCCCGTCCTCGAGGAGCTCGAACGCGTAGTCCTCCTCGACGTACTGCGAGAGGACGACGACCCCGGTCTCGGGGTATTGAGTGCGGATCTGCTTGGCCGCCACGATGCCCTCGGTCGTGTGGGTCGGGGGCATGCGGATGTCGGTCAGCACCGCGTCGGGCCGGTGGATCGCGACGGCCTTGAGCAGCGCGGCGGGGTCCTCGACGATCTCGACCAGCTCGATCTCGTCGACCTGGCCGAGCAGGGCTGAGACTCCCTCGCGTACGAGGTAATTGTCGTCTGCGAACACGACTCGCAGGACCATGTTTCGGACACTACCGCAGCCGGGTGTCTGCGGAGACGGGATTCGGGGATGCACCAGCGCGGCCGGCCCCGAAGGACCGGCCGCGCCAGATGGTGAGCTGATGATCCTCAGACGAGGACCTGGGCATCCTCCTCGAGCAGCCTCTCGTCCTCATCGGTGAGCTCGTTGTCCACGTAGCCACCTTCCAGGTCGATCGACGGCAGGAGGCGATCCAGCCAGTTCGGCAGCCACCAGGCACGGTCGCCCAGCAGGCTCATCGCGGCCGGCACGAGGACCATCCGCACCAGCGTCACGTCGAGCAGGACCGCGACGGCCAGGCCGACGCCGAACATCTTGGCGGTGACGTCACTCATCAGGATGAACGATGCGAAGACGCTGATCATGATGAGCGCGGCGCTCGTGATGACGCGTCCCGTGGAGGCGACCCCTTCCACGAGGGCCTTCTTGGCGTTGCCGTGGCGCATGAACTGCTCCCGCACACGGCTCAGCAGGAAGACCTCGTAGTCCATCGAGAGGCCGAACAGGATCGCGAACATCAGCATCGGCGCGAGCGGCATGATCGGGACCGAGCCCTCGACACCGATCAGGTTCGCCGCCCAGCCCCACTGGAACACCGCGACGATGACGCCGTACGCGGCTCCGACGCTCAGCATGTTCAGCACGGCTGCCTTGAGCGGCACGAGAACCGAACGGAAGACCAGCATCAGCACGAGGAACGACAGTCCGATGACGGCTCCGAGGAACCACGGCATCCGGTCCTGCAGGCGGTTGGAGACGTCTTCTGACATCGCCGTTCCGCCGGTGACCATCGCCTCGACCTTGCTGTCGCCGACCGCGTCGGGCAGCACGCTGTCGCGCAGACGGTGCAGCGTGTCCGAGGTCTCCGCGTCCTGGGGCGCGCTCGTCGGCGTCACGCTGATCATCGCCAGGTCCTTGCCCTCGTTGAACGTGGGCTGTTCGACCGAGGCGACGCCCTTGTCCGCGGCGAGTGCCTCGGCGACCCGGTCGACAGCTGCGTCAGCGTCGGCCGCGTCATTCGTCTCGACGACGATCTGGAACGGGCCGTTGGTGCCCGGTCCGTACGCGTCGGCGACGAGATCGAACGCCTTGCGGGTCGTCGTCGACGAACCGTCGTTGCTGGCATCCGTGAAGCCGAGTCGCATCGAGAACACCGGAGCAGCGAGCACTGCGAGGATGACGGTCGCGACGACTCCGTAGCGAACCGGGTGCTCGACGACCTTGGCGGCCCAGCGCGCCGATCCCGAGCTGGGATCGTTGGCGGGACGCTGCTTGATGAACGGGATCTTGGCGGCGTTGACCTTCTTGCCGACGATCCCGAGGATCGCGGGCAGCAGGGTGATGGCTGCCAGCATGGTGATCGCGACCATCAGGGCAGATGCCCATCCCATGACCGTCATCATCGGTACGCCGGAGACCTGAAGGCCTGCGATGGCGACGATGACCGTGATGCCGGCGAACAGCACCGACAGTCCTGCGGACGAGTTGGCCTGGCCGATCGCGTCGGGCACGGTCATGCCCTCATCGAGGTTCTGGCGATGGCGCGAGAGGATGAACAGCGCGTAGTCGATGCCGACACCGAGGCCGAGCATCATGCCGACGATGTTGGCAATCTCCGGAACAGCCACGAAGCCGGACAGGATGCCGAGCGAGCTGACGCCGATCAGGAGGCCGAACAGCGCCGTCACGATCGGGATGCTGAGCGCCACGAGCGAGCCGAAGGCAACCGCGAGGACCACGATGGCCACCAGGATGCCGATCTTCTCGCTGCTGGGCTCGGCGTCACCGGCGGCGTAGCCGAGGCCGCCGTCGTACTCGACCTGCACGCCGGCGTCGACGGCACTCTCGGCAGCCTTCTCGGCGGCCTCGAACTGCTCGGCGCCGATCTCGTCCTCATCGAACGCGACCGTGGCGAACGCGGTCTTGCCGTCCTCACTGAGCGTAGGTCCGCGGGGGTCGTACGGGCTGCTGACCGCCACGACCTTGTGGCCCTCTGCCAGCTCGGTGACGGTCTGCTCGATCGCGGCCTTGGTGGCCGGATCGTCGAGGCCCTTGTCGGAGTGGAAGATGACGTTGGACGTGTAGACGGTCTCCTGCGGGAACCGGTCGGTGACGGCATCGGCAGCGCGCTGCGACTCCGCTCCGGGAATGGTGAAGCTCTCGTCCGGCGAGCCGCCGGCCGAGGAGTTGAGCATGAACACCGAGACGCCGACCACGATCCACGCTGCCAGGATGCGCCACGGGTGGCGCCCGGAGAAGTGACCGAGTCGGTAGAGAATGCGGGACATGATGGAGCCTTTCCTTGAAACGGTGAGCTCCGAACCGGACGGCTGGTGCTCTGACTCCTCGACGTTATGAAGAGCAGAGGGTGCCGCGGCAGTGCGTTGTCCGTCCGTCCGCAGGGGTCGAGCGCCGGGTTTCCCGGTACCTCCCCGGGGGGTGGCCACCGCCCGGAGAGGGGGCTAACCCCCGGTCCGCCTCAGGCGCTCCGCTGCTCGGCGAGGTGTGGCAGGACCAGCTCGTCCCACAGGTCGACCTGGTTGTGCCGGAAGAACCCGAAATGGCCCATGCGGTCGACGCCGAGCTGCTGCGGGGTGTAGCGCATCCGCACCTCGTCGACCGCGGTGTAGAGCGCGTCGAGGCTACTGATGCTGGTCGCGGACATCAGCTCGTCGTCGGTGAACGACACGGACGCCATCGGGATGTCGACCGCCGCGAAGCGTTCGCGCAGCTCCGGGAGCTCCCCGAGCAGGTAGTCCGGGTGCATGCACCACCGAGCCCACTGGCGCATGACGTTGGGTGGCAGGTCGCCGAGGATGCGCAGCCGCTGGCCCGGGAAGTAGCCGGCAACGGCGATCGCGGAGGGCGCGATGACCTTCCAGAGCAAGGGAGCCTTGCGGCGAGCACGTGGGGTGTTGTGCTTCCAGTAGCCCGTGCCTGCTGCGACGCTGATCGCGCGCTCTGCCTTGGTGTGGTCGGCGAACGGCAGCACCTGACCGCCCAGACTGTGGCCGAGCCATGTGACGGGCAGGCCCTCGGCTCGTACGTGGGCATGGTCCAACGCGTCGCGGGCGTCGAGCGCCCAGCGGACCAGGTCGTTCCTGACCCGGCGCATGGGCCCGTCGAGCGACTCGCCGTATCCGCGGTAGTCGAACGTCATGACGGCGAATCCGCGATCACGCAGCCATGAGGCGAACGTCGAGTAGTACGCCGCGGTGGTCGCCATCGCCGGCACGATCAGGACGACGCCGCGTGCCTCGCCGTTCGGCTCGAACCACCGTCCGTGCAGCTCGTAGCCGTCGTCGGCAGGGAAGGTGATGGTCTCCCACAACTGGTCCGCGGTCGAGATCGTCATGATGGCCGTCCTTGTCCTATAACGCCTGTCATAGGGCCAGACGCTAGACTATGACGACTGTCATAGTCAAGGAGTATGCTTCGGGTATGCCCCTCGATCCCCGCACCAAGATGGTGGCCGGCGCAGCTCAGCTGATCGGCGAGCGCGGCGTCGGCGCGACGAGCGTCCGCGAGCTCGCCAAGTTCACCGGCGCACCGCTCGGCTCGACCTACCACTACTTCCCGGGCGGCAAGGACCAGCTGGTCGAGGAGGCGATGGTCTGGGTCTCCAGGCGGGTCGAGAAGGTGCTGGCGCGGGCCGGCGAGGGCGGCGCGCTCGCCGCGCTCGACGCGTTCATCGGCAACTGGCGCGAGTTCCTGATCGCCAGTGACTACGAGGCGAGCTGCCCGATCCTCGCCGTCGCCACCGAAGACACGACAACCGCCGGGCCCGCGAGCGAGGTGTTCAAGACCTGGCAGGGCCTGCTCGTGCCGGTCCTGACTCGCGACGGGGTGCCGCTGGAGCGTGCCGAGCGGCTCGCCTGGCTCATCGTCAGCAGTCTCGAGGGCGCCGTCGTGATGGCGCGCAGTCAGCGCAGCCCGGTGCCGCTCGAGGCCGTCGCCGAGGAGATCCGCGGCTTGATCCGTGACGCCGTCAAGCCCTGAGCTCCCTCTCGACGTCGGTCCAGCCGCGCGCCCGCGCCTTGAGGCGTACGTCGCCGAGCAGCGCCGTGAGGTCGGCGGCGCGCTTCTCCACCGCTGCGGTCGCCTCGGCCCCGATGTCCTGCAGCAGGGTGAAGGCCACCTCGCCGTGGTCGCGCTGCGCCCAGCCGCCGACGATCCGGCCGTCGACCCACACCGTCGGGCCGGCGTTGCCGTTGACGTCGAAGAGACGCTCGCGATGCGGTCCCAGCACGAAGTCCCGGTGCTTCCAGCCCATCGACGAGGGGTCGAGCGCGGGTAGGAGGGCGACCCACGGCTCCGGCGCCTCGACCGGGTCGACGTCGTCGGCGAGGACCAGTCCGGGGCGGCCGTCGACCTCGACCTCGACGGTGTCGAGCGCTGCCACGGCCGCGCGCGTGCGGGTCTTGGTCCAGCCGGTCCACCACAGGAGGTCGTCGAGGGTCGCCGGACCGTAGGCCCGCAGCCACTGGCGTGCCAGCTCGGTGATCGCGGTGGCGTGATCGGGCGGCTCGCCGAGGTCGCACCACGACGCGGTCGCGGCCCAGCGGAACTGCGTCGACGTCCACCCGCCGCGCGGGCGCGTACGCACGACGCTGCCCTCGGCCGACAGCAACGTCAGCAGCCGGCTCGCGACGGTCGGCGTGGCCACGAACTTGCCGGTCCCGAGCCGCAGGCGCGTGGCGAGCAGCGGGTCGGCCTGTGAGAGCTCCGCGCTGGTGATCTCACCGGCCGCCTCGATCGCGCTCAACGCCGCCTGCTCGGCGCGCTCGACCCAGTCCTCGAGGTCGCCGGTGATCCCTGCCTCGCCGAGCAGCTTGAGCAGCATCCGGCGTTGCTCCTTGGCGACGACGTCCGAGGCGCCGGCGAAGCACACGCCGGCGAAGTCGTGCGGGACCGCGAACACCGTGCGCCGCATCGCGAGCACGCGGACGAGGTCGCGGTCGTCGTAGAGCGCGCGCTCGACATCCGCGGGAGCGGCGTCGCGGGTGCGGGCCAGTGCCGACAGGACGGTCGTGGCCGGGTCGGTGCCGTGCAGCGCGACGACGGCTCGGGCGGCGTCGACCACCGACTCGGCCTGGTGCCCACCGGCCAGCGCGTGCCGCCGGCCCAGTCGTGCTCGCCGCTCGGCCCCGGAGATCTCCCGCATACCGGACAGCGTGGCATCAGCCACCCACAGAACACCCGTGCGGGCCCGGGCGTGAGCCGACGCACACTGTCACGATTCGTGGAACAACCGGGGCCACTGGGAGACTTGTACGAGTGGTGACCGTCCTCGAAACCTCTCCCCGCACCAGCGTGAGCACCAGGCATCTGAGTCTGGCGCTGTTGTCGCTGGCCCTCGGCGGGTTCGCGATCGGGACGACCGAGTTCATGACGATGGGCCTGCTCGAGGAGATCGCCGCCGGCATCAACAGGTCGAACGCGACGACCGGCCACATCATCACGGCGTACGCCTTCGGGGTCGTCGTGGGGGCGCCGATCATCGTCTCGCTCGGCGCGCGGTTGCCCAAGCGTGAGCTCGCGATCGGCCTGATCCTCGCGCTCGGCGTCGGCAATGCGATCACCGCGATGGCCAGCGGCTACCTCCCGGTCATGGTCGCGCGGTTCGTCGCGGGCCTCCCGCACGGCGCCTACTTCGGCGTTGCGTCCCTGCTCGCGGCCTCGCTCGTACGTCCTGAGTACAAGGGCCGGGCCGTCAGCTCGGTCATGCTCGGCCTGTCAGTCGCGACCGTCGTCGGCGTACCGGCCAGCACCGCGCTCGGACAGCACCTTGGTTGGCGAAGCGCCTACTGGGTCGTCCTCGCCATCACGATCGTCACGGCCGCCATGATCTTCGCCTTCGTCCCGCACTCGCCCGCCAACGGTGACGCGTCGCTGCGGGGCGAGCTCTCGGCGCTGAAGCGGCCACAGGTGCTGTTCGCCGTGTCGGCCGGGATGATCGGCTTCGGCGGGCTGTTCGCGATGTACAGCTACATCGCGCCCCTGGTCACGAAGGTCGCCGACCAGCCGTCGGCCTGGATCCCGTGGTTCCTGCTGGCCTTCGGTGTCGGCTCGGTCCTGGGATCGTGGCTCGCGGGCGTCCTCGCGGACTGGGATGTCGAGCGCTCTGTCCTGTATGGCTTCGCGGGGACAGTCGTTGCCCTCGTGGCGTTCTTCTTCGCCGCCCCGCACGTCGTGCCGGCCATGATCCTGGTGTTCGCCGTCGCGGTCATCAGCTCGGTCGTGGCGATCAACCTGCAGGTCCGGCTGATGCACGCGGCCGGCGACGCGCAGATGCTCGGCGCCGCACTCAACCACTCCGCGCTCAACGTCGCGAACGGCCTGGGTGCCTGGCTCGGCTCGGTCGCGATCGCCGCGGGCTACGGCTACCGCGCGTCGAGCCTGGTCGGTGCCGCGCTGGCCGTCGCCGGCTTCGCGATCTTCGCGCTCGGCCTCGCCGCCCAGCGCCGCTCGGCCAGAGCCTGATCCTCAGCTCGTACGGAGCCGGCCCATCAACGCGTCCTGCATCGAACGGGCCGCGAGGTGGAGCTCGGCCGTGACCGCCGCGACTCCCGGCCGGCGAGACGCCTCCGGCCGGGCGACGAGCCAGTAGTCGAGCTCGATCTCGACCAGCTCGGGCAGCAGCCGGACGAGGTCGTCGTGGCGGTCGGCCATGAAGCACGGCAGCAGCCCGAGGCCCGCACCGGCGCGCGTCGCCTCGACGTGCACGAAGACGTTGGTCGACGTGACGGCGTCGGCCATCGCCGGGACGAAGCTGCGTGCGACGTCGAGGTCATCGACCTGCAGCATCGAGTCGATGAAGTAGACGAGCCCGTGGTCGGCGACCTCCTTCACGGTGCGCGGGGCGTCGTGTGCCGCGAGGTAGTCGCGCGAGGCGTAGAGGCCGAGAACGTACGGCGCGAGCCGGGTCGCCTCCGCGCGGTGGACCTGGGGCTCGCCCACGACGATCTCGATGTCGAGGCCCGTACGTTGCTGGGTGGCCCGCCGCGTCGCGGTGACGATCTCCATCGCCAACCCCGGATGCCGCTGTCGCAGCCGTGCGGCGGCGGGGGCGGCGATGTAGGCGCTGAAGCCGTCCGTCGCCGACAGGCGTACGACATCGTCGAGCGCGCCGCTCTCGCCGGGACCCGCTGTCAGCTCGCGCAGGACCGCGTCGAGCCGCTCGGCCGCCTGGAGGGCTTCCTGCCCGAGCGGTGTGAGCTCCCACCCCGCCGGCCCGCGCGCGAGAACGCGTCCACCGAGGCTCTTCTCGAGTGCGGCGATGCGGCGTGACACGGTCGTGTGGTTGAGTCCGAGGGCGTCCGCAGCGGTCGTGAAGCGGCCGCTGCGACCGACCTCGAGGAGGACCAACAGGTCGTCCGCGCTGGGCAGTGCGGTGCGGGCCATATCTGCATTCTTGCAGATCTGCGTTGCGACATTGGCGATTGCGTGTGCATCCGAATGCACCCAGACTCGTCCGGGTCAGCGAAAAGTGTGCTGCGTCACAGTCGGAGGAAATCATGACGATCGAACGTCCCACCCCAGCCGAGCCCACCGAGACGAGCGGCCTGAAGAAGATCGTGGCGGCGTCGATGGCCGGCACGGTCGTCGAGTGGTACGAGTTCTTCCTCTACGGCACGGCTGCGACCCTGGTGTTCAGCAAGGTGTTCTTCCCCGCCCGCGACAACGAGCTCGACGCGATCATCGCGGCCTTCATCACGTACGCCGTGGGCTTCGCGGCGCGGCCCATCGGTGGCCTGGTGTTCGGCCACTTCGGCGACCGGCACGGCCGCAAGAAGCTGCTCCAGCTCAGCCTGCTGCTCGTCGGCGTGGCGACGTTCGCGATGGGCTGCATCCCGACGTACGACAGCATCGGCTACCTCGCCCCGGCACTGCTCGTCGTGCTGCGCTTCATCCAGGGGTTCGCGATCGGCGGTGAGTGGGGCGGTGCCGTGCTGCTCGTGGCCGAGCACAGCCCCGACGACAAGCGCGGCTTCTGGGCCAGCTGGCCGCAGGCGGGTGTGCCGATGGGCAACATGCTCGCGACCCTGGTGCTGCTCGGCCTGACCTCGACCCTGTCGGACGAGGCCTTCCTGAGCTGGGGCTGGCGTGTGGCGTTCTGGCTGTCGGCGGTCATCGTGCTGGTCGGCTACTACATCCGCACCACGGTCACCGAGGCGCCGATCTTCCTCGAGGCGCAGAAGGAGGTCGAGGAGACCAAGGCCGAGTCCTACGGTGTCTTCGAGGTGCTGCGCCGCTATCCGCGCGGCGTGCTGACCGCGATGGGCCTGCGGTTCGCGGAGAACGTCATGTACTACCTCGTCGTGACGTTCTCGATCACGTACCTCTCGGTCGTGGTCAAGACCGACACCGACGACATCCTGCGGCTGATGCTGCTGGCGCACCTCGTGCACTTCCTCGCGATCCCGCAGGTCGGCCGGCTGTCGGACCGCATCGGGCGACGACCGACGTATGCGGTGGGCGCGCTGCTGGCCGGGACCTGGGGGTTCTTCGCCTTCCCGATGATGGACTCGGCGCACGATCCGACGATCCTGCTCGCGATCACGCTCGGCCTGCTGATCCACGCGTTCATGTACGCCGGCCAGCCCGCGATCATGGCGGAGATGTTCCCGACCCGGATGCGCTACTCGGGTGTCTCGCTGGGCTACCAGGTCACCTCGATCGCGGCCGGCTCGCTGGCGCCGATCATCGCGACGGCCCTGCTGCGTGAGTACGACTCGTCGGTCCCGGTGGCGTTCTACCTCCTGGCCGCCTCGGCCGTCACGATCGTCGCCGTGCTCGTCACGCGGGAGACCAAGGGTGCCTCGCTGCTCGACATCGACCGCGCCGACGCCGCGAACTTCCAGCCGGCCGCCCGCGTATGAGCGACCTGACCGGCCGGCGTGCGCTCGTCACGGGCGGCGCCGGCGGGATCGGCGCGGCGATCGCGCGAGAGCTCGCCGGCCGCGGGGCCCTCGTGACGGTGGCCGACATCGACGAACCGGCCGCGAAGGAGCTCGCCGACGAGATCGACGGCGAGGCCTGGGCGGTCGACCTCACCGATGTGGCGGCGCTGGCGGAGCTCACCCTCGAGGTCGACGTGCTGGTCAACAACGCGGGCTTCCAGCACGTGTCGGCGATCGAGGAGTTCGACCCGGTGGTGCTCCACCGCATGCTGATGCTGATGGTCGAGGCGCCGTTCCTCCTGGTGCGGGCCGCGCTGCCGTACATGTACGCCCGAGGCCGTGGCCGGATCGTCAACATCTCGTCGGTGCACGGGCTGCGCGCGTCGCCCAACAAGGCGGCATACGTCACCTGCAAGCACGCGCTCGAGGGGCTGTCGAAGGCGACGGCGCTCGAGGGCGCCGCCCATGGCGTGACGAGCAACTGCGTCAATCCCGGCTACGTCCGCACGCCGCTCGTGGACGCGCAGATCACGGCCCAGGCCCGGTCGAACGACATCGCGGAGGCCGAGGTCCTCGACGAGGTGCTGCTCGCCGGCACGCCGATCAAGCGGCTCGTCGAGCCCGAGGAGGTGGCCTCGCTGGTCGGCCATCTCGCGTCGGACGATGCCGCGATGATCACCGGATCGTCGTCGACGATCGACGGCGGGTGGACCGCGCGCTGAGGATCAGCGACCGACGGACTCGACGCCGGCCTCCGGCCGCAGCCAGACCTGGTCGCCCTCGTGCAGTCCGAGCGCCGACGCCTCGGCGCGGGTCACGATGACCTGGATGGGGTCCGGGTGCAGCTTGTCGTCGGGGGTGACCTCGAGGCGGATCTCGAAGCCCACGCGCGTCCATCGGGTGATCCTGCCGGTGGCGGTGGCGGCCTGCTCGTAGCGCGAGATCTCGATGTCGTGCGGACGGATGAGATTGTCGCCGAGCCGGGTGACCGGGCCGAGGAACGACAGCACGAAGTCGCTCGCCGGCCGGTCATACAGGTCGTCGGGGGAGCCGATCTGCTCGATGCGGCCCTCGTTGATCACGACCAGGCTGTCGGAGACCTCGAGCGCCTCCTCCTGGTCGTGTGTCACGAACACGGTCGTGACATGGACCTCGTCGTGCAGGCGCCGCAACCAGTCGCGCAGCTCCTTGCGCACCTTGGCGTCGAGCGCGCCGAACGGCTCGTCGAGCAGCAGCACGCTGGGCTCGATCGCGAGGGCGCGGGCGAGCGCCATGCGCTGGCGCTGGCCGCCGGAGAGCTGGGACGGCAGCCGGTCGGACCACTGCTCGAGGTGCACGAGCTTGAGCAGCTCATGGACGCGGTCCTTGACCTCGTCCTTGGGGCGCTTGCGGATCTCCAGGCCGAACGCGATGTTCTTGGCGACGGTCATGTGCTTGAACGCCGCATAGTGCTGGAACACGAAGCCGACGTTGCGCTTCTGGGCCGGGACGTTCGTCGTGTCGACGCCCTCGATCTCGACCGTGCCGCTGTCGGACGACTCGAGGCCCGCGATGATGCGCAGCAGCGTCGACTTGCCGCCACCACTGGGCCCGAGCAGGGCCGTGAGCTGTCCGCTGGGAATGCTGAGGCTGATGTCCTCGAGCGCGACGAAGTCGCCGAAGAGCTTGTTGATGCCGCGGATCTCAATCCCCATCGGGGTTCTCCTTCGGTCGGAGCACGGAGACGACGACGAGCGCCGCGACCGCGATCAGTGCGAGCAGGAAGCTCGTGGCGTACGCCGTGCCCTGCTGGAAGTCCTGGTACTTCTCCTCCACGCTCAGCGTGGCGGTCTGGGTCTGCCCGGCGATGTTGCCGGAGATGATCTTGACGGC
>NZ_JAKFCB010000220.1:0-1942 GCF_036676885.1 Aeromicrobium sp. | reverse complement strand
CGCCAGCGGGGGTTGGAGTGGCCCAGCATCTCGACGAGCTCGACGGTGCACTCGTCGAGGCTGCGATCGCCGGGTACGTTCATCCCGTTCTGCATCACGGTTTGCCAGTACGCCTCAGACACTCCCACATCGTGCCACGTCCTCCCGACTACGCTGACCGGGTGCCCTCGCTGGACGACATCGCGCGCTTCCAGACGTCGCTGAGCTCCGACGACGTCGCCTGGCTGCACGCCCTGGTGACGGACTGGCAGATCATCGCGGACCTGTCGTTCGCCGATCTGGTGCTGTGGATCCCCGACGCGGAGGCCAAGGGGATGTGGGCCGGCGCGCAGATCCGCCCCACGACCGGACCGACGACGCTGTTCGAGGACGTGGCCGGGACGTTCATGCCGTCGGGCCGGATCGACGAGATCGAGGAGGCACTCACCTCCGGCGAGATCGTCGCCGAACGGATCGCGGAGCTGCCCGACGGCCGACGTGTCCGGGTCGAGCTCATCCCGGTCACGCACGACGGCCGGACGATCGCGGTGATCTCCCGGCGCAGCGCCGAGTCCGCCCTGCGTACCGCCAGCACGCTCGAGGCGGCGTACTTCGAGGCGGCCGGCGAGCTGGCCGAGATGATCCGCCGGGGCGAGTTCCCGGTGCCGGGGAGCCGCTCCGACCTCGCCGACTCGCTCCGGGTGGGCGACGGCTTCGTACGCACGAATGCCGCCGGCACGGTCCGCTACGCCAGCCCCAACGCGATGTCGGCCTACCGACGGCTCGGCCTCGTGGGCGACCTCGTCGGCACGCAGCTGGGACACGTCACGTCCGGCCTCGTCGACCGCCGTCCGACCGACCGGGGAGCGCGCGGCATCCTCGGCGGGGACGCCAGCACCGAGGCCGAGATCGAGAACTCCGCTGCGTCGTTGCTGCTGCGCGTCATCCCGCTGCGTTCGGACGGCCACCGCAGCGGCGCGCTGATCCTGCTGCGCGACGTCACCGAGCTGCGGCTCCGCGAGCGCGAGCTCGTCTCCAAGGAGGCGACGATCCGCGAGATCCACCACCGGGTCAAGAACAACCTGCAGACCGTTGCCGCCCTGCTCCGGCTGCAGGGCCGGCGGATGGAGCTGCCTGAGGCGCGCGCAGCGCTCGACGACGCCGTGCGCCGGGTCGGTTCGATCGCGCTCGTGCACGAGACGTTGAGCCAGTCGTTCGACGACAGCGTGGCGTTCGACGACATCGCCGACCGGCTGCTGCGCACGGTGCTCGACGTCGCCGAGGAGACCTCGGGCGCGGGCCGGGTCAGCGCCGAACGGATCGGTTCGTTCGGAATGCTGCCGGGCGCCGTGGCGACGCCGCTCGCGATGGTGCTCACCGAGCTGATCCAGAACGCGGCAGCGCACGCGTTCGGCGAGCAGGGCGGGACGCTGACGCTGGCGGTCAACCGCATCCGCGATCGCGTACGCCTGCGGGTCAGCGACGACGGCAAGGGGCTCCCGGCGGACTTCGACCCGGCCGGCAGCCTGGGGCTGTCGATCGTCACGACGCTGGTCGAGGGTGAGCTGCACGGGTCATTGGCGTTCGAGCCGCGCTTCGGCGGCGGCACGACCGTCGCCATCTCGCTCAACGTCTAGTGCCTTGGCGATGGCGGTTTACCAGGTTCTCCTGGTAAACGGTCACCTCTCCGGGCAAGCCGCACTCCGCCGGGCAGAGCACCACTTCTCCAGGCAAATTTGCCCGGCGGAGTGGCGGTTTACCAGGTTCTCCTGGTAAACCGCGGTCCCGTGGGGATGCAAAGAACCCCGCGGCCGAGGCCACGGGGTTCACCGATACGTGCGTACGTCAGGCAGTACGAATACGTGCCCGAGCATTGCGGCGCTTCAGCGTACGACGTTCGTCTTCGCTCAAGCCTCCCCACACACCGTGGTCCTGTCCGGACTCGAGTGCCCATTGCAGGCAC
>NZ_JAKFCB010000219.1:0-3296 GCF_036676885.1 Aeromicrobium sp. | reverse complement strand
GGAGCAGCGCTGGCGCTACCGGCGAAGCCGATCGATGTGCCGGAAGCCAGGACCAAGGTTCCCAGTGCCATGGTGGCTTTGCGGATCTTCATGTTTCCCTCGTCATTCTGCGTGTTCACGAAATTTCGGGCGAGTTTGCGGGCGTTGCCTACGCCGCAGAGGCGTCAAGAGCGGTTGAAAGCTACCGCGTACGCAAAACCTCTGAGACAGAGACTCGCATCTAGGTCGACCGCGGTCAGCCTGATACGAGTCACACCCTCACCAACGAGCGTCACGGCTGGGGGTTATTGCGACGCAGCAACGATTTCGACTTGTTGCGCGACCTTCACCTGAATTGCCTCCTCGATCGCGGCCAGGCGTCGCAACAACTTCACCGGGCGATCACCCAGCTGGAAGAAGAAGGCCTTCTGGTCGTCGATCTTCTTGGCACCCTGCTTGGTCATCGAGATGACGTCGTTCGCGTACGTCATGAGGTCGAGCTGCAGGAGCTCAGAGCCCTTCGGCGTGTCCTGCTTCTCCAGGCGGTCGCGCGCCTTCTCGTAGGCCGGAAGGACTCGCTCGCGCAGGGGTCCTCCGTCCAGCACGGGGCCGTCGCCCAGGAGCGTCCCCGGTCGCAGGGTGACGAGCTTCCTCCCGGCCGCGATGAACTGCGAGTGGGGGATCGCCTCGGTACGCAGATAGGACTCGAGATCCTTCAACGGAGCGAGCGCGGCCGTGCGGCGGAGACCGGCGCCCTGGAAGTCGCCGCTGTGTTCCCGCCCGTAGGACGTCGTGGTCCCCGCACGCAGCCGAGGAGCGTCCGCGATCTTGTCCTGGACCAGCTCCAGCAGCGCGGGGTAGCCGTCCTGGTCCGCATCGTGCTGGCTCTTGAGCTCCGCGGCGGCTGACCCGACGTAGCGATCCATCGCCGCATCGAAGCGCTGGGCGACCTGATCTGCCGCGCGGATCTGGTCGCGCTGCTCCGGCGACTTGGCGACCACGGAGCTGAGGCCGGTGATGACGAGGCCGATGATGAACGTCGCCACCACGGCGAGTCGCAAACGGGACCTCATGGGGCCAGTGTGCTGTGCGACAGGGTCGCTCCGCCGCTTCGGTGCCCTCCGGGCGCCGCCCTCAGTCGGTGTCATCGCACGTCACCGGTCCGGTGGGCTCCTCGCGGAACAGGAGGTAACGGTCAACGACACGGTCGACGCACGAGTTGCCGACACCGTATCCCGTGTGCCCGTCACCCTTGCGCGTCACGAGGAACGCCGACGACAGGTCTGCCGCCAGCGACTTCGACCACGCGTAGGGCGTGGCCGGGTCCCGGGTCGAGCCGATCACGACGATGGGCGCCGCCCCCTCGGCCCGCACGGCCCGCTGAGGATGCTTCGAGGTCACCGGCCAGTCCTGGCACTCGGAGGCCGACCAGGCCATCACTCCCCCGAACACCGGCGACGCCTTGCGGTACTCCGGAAGCAGTCTCGCGATGTCGCCGTCGCCAGGAGCCTTGGGGAAGTCCAGGCACCGGATCGCGAAGAACGCCTGTGCGCCGTTGTCCCGGTAGGTGCCGTCCTGGCGCCGGCCGTAGTACTGGTCGCTCAGTGTCAGCAGGATGCTGCCGTCGCCGAATCCCGCGCGTACCAGGCCGGTCGTCAGGACGTTCCAGCTGTCCGGGTCGTACATCGCGTAGGCGATGCCGTAGATCGCGGCGCCCTCGGTCAGCTTGCGGTCGAAGCGGGTCTGGATCGGCTTGTCCTCCAGGCTCCCCAGGAGCTCGATGATGTTGGCGTTGGCGTCCTTCTCGTCGTCGCCGAGCGGGCAGTCGCCGTCCTCGAGGCAGGCCACGATGTACGCCTTGAGCTCGCGCTGGAAGCCCTTGGCCTGGTCGAATCCCTGCCGCTCCTTGCTCCGCGAGGGATCGACCGCGCCGTCGAGGATCATGGCCCCGGCCCGGCGCGGGAACAGGTCGGCGTACGTCGCTCCGAGCTGCGTGCCGTATGAGGCGCCGTAGTAGTCCAGCTTCCTCTGGCCCATCAGGGCGCGCAGCACGTCAAGGTCGCGCGCCGCCTCCTCGGTGGAGATGTGGGAGACGAGCGAGCCCGAGTTCTTGACGCATCCCTCGCCCAGCTTGCGGAAGCCGTCGCCGAGCTTGTCGACCAGCTTGAGCGTGTCGGGGTCGGGGTCCAGTGCGATCAGCTTGTCGAACGCCTCGTCGGACTCGCAGACCAAGGGATTGCTCTGGCCGACTCCTCGGGGATCGAATCCGATGATGTCGCGGCGCTGGCGGATCTCCTGGGACGTCAGGGAGGCGAACGTGTCCACGAAGCCCACACCCGATCCACCTGGTCCGCCCGGGTTGATGACGATCCGCCCCTCGGCCTTGCCGGAGGAGGCGGGGCGGAGCTTGACCCGCAGGCGGATTGCCTCGCCGGCGGGCTTGTCGTAGTCGAGCGGCACGCGTACCCAGGTGCACAGGGAGCGACCGCACGGTGTCCAGTCCAGCTTCTGGTCGTAGAACCGGGCGAGGCCGGCCGGCGCCTTCTCCCCGGTGGCGACCGGGATCAGGCTGCGCTCGCCCTCGCGATCGCTGACGTACGCCCCGAAGATGATCACCCCGGCCATCATGGCGGCGATGCCGAGACTGATGCGGGCGAGCACGGCTGGCGAGACCTTCCTGGTTCGACGTGGGCGAGGACCAGCCTAGGCGGTAGGGCGACGCAACCGGTTCGCGACGCACGAACGCCCCTCCGGATACCGAAGGGGCGTCGACATGCCAGAAGGCCCGGGCCAAGACCGCCCGGGCCTTCTGATCGTGTGGAGCATAGGAGACTCCGTCGCGCGCGCTCGGGACAAGCCTCGCCCTCACACTCGCCAGACCGGGAGACGCGACGCGCGCTCCTCCCCGAATCCCTTGCCATACACACGCCAGAAGGCCCGGGCAAAGAGCGCCCGGGCCTTCTGATCGTGTGGAGCATAGGAGATTCGAACTCCTGACCTCTTCCATGCCATGGAAGCGCGCTACCAACTGCGCCAATGCCCCGCTGCAGCCCGTGTGTTGGGCCTCGCCAATGTTAGCCGCTGACCCTCTGCATGCCCAAACCGGGTCACTCGTCGTCGGAGAGCACGGGTTCCGGCAGTGTCCCGGCGTTCCATTCCGTGAGCCGCCACTTCGACCATTCCTGGTAGCGGGACTCCTCGAGCACCGACCACGCACAGTTGCCCAGTCCGCCGAATGTGCTCCAGTGCGGCTCAGGGATGTCGAGGAACGCGCATGCGCCCGTCCGCAGGACGGCTCCGTGCGCGACCACGACGAG
>NZ_JAKFCB010000218.1:0-8446 GCF_036676885.1 Aeromicrobium sp. | reverse complement strand
ACGTCCTTGTCGGTCATGGAGCCCACGGCCGCTTCACCCCGACTGACCGAAGGCGTGGCCCCAGTAGGACACCGCAGTCGACTCCCGCGCCACCCAGCGCTTGTCGTCGACGGTCAGGCCCTCGCAGCCGAACTCGATGTCGAAGCCACCGGGCGAGCGTACGTAGAACGACACCATCTCGTCGTTCATGTGCCGGCCGAGGGTCGCCGACAGCGGGGCCTTGTGCTTGCGTACTCGCTCGAGGGCCCGGCCGACGTCGTCGAGCTTCTCGACCTCGAACATGATGTGCACGCAGCGGCTCGGGTTGGGCATCGGCAGGAACGCCAGCGAGTGGTGCCGCGGGTTGACCCCGAGGAACCGCAGCCAGACCTTCGAGCCCGGCTCCTTGCCGACGAACTCGCCGGGCATCGACATCGAGTCGCGCAGCCGGAAGCCCAGCACGTCGCGATAGAACCGCAATGCCTCGACGTCGTCGTCGACCGGGATCACGACGTGGCCCATGCCCTGCTCGCCGGTGACGAACTTCGCCGCGTACGGGGTCACGACCGGGCGCGACTCGTAGGTGATGCCGTGGAACAGCTCGAAGACGTTGTCGAACGGGTCGGTGAACCGGATCATCTCCTGGACCCGGCGCTCGGCCAGCTCCTCGGGCGTCGCCTCGGTGAAGTCGACGCCGGCCTTCGAGAGGTGCTCGCGGGCACCCTGCAGCGCGTCGTGGTCGGCGAGCTCCCAGCCGACGCAGTCGAGCCGGTCCTCGCCTGCCGGGAAGACCACCAGCCGGGCCGAGACCTCGTCGATGCGGAAGTAGAGGTTGCCGTCGGTCGGCCCGCGCCCCTCGGCGAACCCGAGGACCTTGGATCCGAAGTGCCGCCACGCGTCCAGGTCGGTCGAAGCGACCCGTGCGTAGCCCATGGACCGGATGTCGATCGTCATGACTTCTGCCTCTCGATGTGGCGTGCCAGGTATGCCGTGCAGACCTCGCGGAACTCCTCGGCCGCCTCGATCTGGGCCCAGTGCCCGCAGTTCGGGAAGACGTGCAGCGAGGCCTTGGGGATCATCTTGAGCGCCACGAAGGCACCGTCGAGGGGGTTGACCCGGTCCTCGCGGCCCCACGTCAGCAGGGTCGGCCGGCGCAGCTGGTGGGCGTCGCGCCAGAGCAGGCCGTCCTCGTAGCTGTCGGGGTTCCAGAACGACATGCCCATCGACTGCAGGGCCTCCATGGAGCCCGGCGCCGTCGCATCGGCATACCGCTGCTCGACCAGCTCGTCGGTGACCAGGTCCTGGTTGACGACCATCGTCGAGATGAACGCGCGCAGCGCCTCCTTCGACGGGGCGGCCGAGAAGTCCATGAGCCGTTTGACGCCCTCGGTCGGGTCGGCGTGGAACAGGTTGAGGCTCAGCCCGCCCGGTCCCATCAGCACGAGCCGCCCGACGCGCTCGGGATAGAGCAGCGCGAAACGCATCGCCGTGCCGCCGCCGAGGCTGTTGCCGAGCAGGTGGATGCGGTCGATGCCCAGCTCGTCGAGCAGGAGCTTGACCGCCTCGGCCGCGAACCGGAAGTAGTTGCCGACCACCGGGGGCTTGTCGCTCTGCCCGAAGCCGGGCTGGTCGACGAGCAGCGTACGGAAGTCCTCGGCGAAGCCCGGCAGGGCGGGCCCGAAGTTGGACCAGGCCGATGCGCCGGGTCCGCCACCGTGCAGCATCACGAGCGGCAGACCGCCGCCCACCGAGGTCGGCTCGCCGGCCTCGTAGTAGTTGAGTGTCAGGTCGCCGGCCTTGGCGGACCGCCGAGTCGACTCGCGATCGCCTCCCCTTGTTTCAGGGCGAGCCATCAGTACATTCCCGGGTCGACCTTGTGCCCGAACTCGTGCATGCCGTACATCTGCAGGGCGCGCTCGGGATCGTTTGCCGCGTGCACCCGACCGGCGTGCGCGTCACGCCACGCGCGCTGGAGGTAGGTGCCCTGAGCCAGTGCCCGGCCGCCGGATGCCTCGAACAGCTCGTCGATCGCGTCGATCGCGCGCTGGGTGCCCAGCACCTGGTCACGGCGGACCCGCAGCCGCAGCGAGAGCGGGATCTTCTCGCCCTTGGCGACCAGCGCCTGCTCCTCACGGATGTTGGCCATCGTCAGGGCCCAGGCCGCGTCGATCTCGCTCCCGGCACGCGCGATGCGTACCGCCGCGAACGGGTCCGACGACGCCTTCTCACCGGCGTACGCCGCGCGGACCCGCTTCTGCTGCATCTCGACGTGCTCGGAGTATGCGCCGCGCGCCATGCCGATGATCGGCGTGCTGATGGTCGTGGTGAACAGGGAGTGGAACGGCAGCTTGTAGAGCTCGCCGGGGTTCTGCTCCTGGCCCGGGCCGAAGCAGCGCCCGGTGTCGCCCATCGAGAGGGTGAACTCCTCGGGGATGAACGTCTCGTCGACCACGATGTCGTTGGAGCCGGTGCCGGACAGGCCGACGACGTTCCAGACGTCGACGACCTCGTACTTCTCGCGCGGCACGAGGAATGTCTTGAAGTCGACGATCTGGCCCTCGGCGTTGGAGACGAGGCCGCCGAGCAGCACCCACGTCGCGTGCGCCGAGCCGGAGGAGAAGCTCCAACGGCCCTGCAACATGTAGCCACCGTCGGCGACGACGGCCTTGCCGGTCGGGGCGTACGACGAGCTCAGCCGGGTGGAGGTGTCGTCGCCCCATACGGCCTGCTGCGCGGTGTCGTGGAACAGCGCGACCTGCCACGGGTGGACGCCGAGGACCGACGAGATCCAGCCGGTCGAGCCACACCCGGACGCGATCAGGCTGACCGCGGTGAAGAAGTCGATCGGGTCTGCCTCGAGCCCGTCGAAGCGCTTGGGCTGGAGCATGCGGAAGAAGCCGGTCTCCTCGAGCTCCTTGACCGACGCATCGGGAACCTGGCGCAGTCGCTCGGTCTCGTCCGCGCGCTCGCGAAACGAGGGCAGGAGGTCCCGAACGCCATCCAGCACAGCTTGAGTCATCACAGCTCCTTGAGATCCGATGACCCAATACTAGAACACGTTCTAGTCGTACGTCCAACGCTCAGCCGGTGCGGCGGAGACGCACGCTGTCAGGCGCGCTCGATCTTGGTCCAGCCGATCCAGCCGCGCTCGGCGAGGAGCTGCCGGAGCTGGACCACCATCGGATGTCCCTCCGCCATCGAGTCCAGCAGCTGCACGAACGCGCTGTCGTCCATGTTCAGGTCCTGCTGCTCGAGCTGGCCGCTGGCGGCCGCCTCCTCGAACATCTCCACCAACAGGTCGGCCATCTCCGGGACGAGGTGCTCGTTCTCCTTCTCGTCGCCGGACAACATCCGGCTGATCGACTGGTAGAACCGGACGACGCGGGGGTCTTCGAGCTGGCGAACCTTGTCCTCCATGAACGCGGCGATCTGGTCCGGGTAGCGGGCCGCGACCAGGATCCAGGCGTCCCGCTCGGCCGAGATCAGCAGCTCCGGCGCCCCGATGGCGCGCACCATCTCGAGGTAGTCGGCCACGGCCTCGGGCACCGCCAGCGAGTCGCCCGAGGCCAGCTGCGCGATCCGCCGGCGGTGCTCCTGAAGCTCGCGGATCTTGGCGCGGAGCTCACGATCGATCTGGGCGGTGGCCTCCGAGAACGTCTTGGCGTCGGCGTCGAGCAGCTCCTGCACTCGCGCCAGGGGCACGCCGGCCTCGGCCAGGGTCCGGATCCGGATGAGCCGAACGACAGCGTCGGCATCGTAGGTCCGGTAGCCGGAGGCGTCGCGCTCCGGCTCCGGCATGAGCCCCACCTGGTGGTAGTGACGGACCGCCCGGATCGTCACGCCGGCGTACGACGCCAGTTGTCCGATCGTCAGCATGACCTCAGCCTGCCACCGCTCGTCATGCGATCTTGCTTCGGTAGACCGACATCGCGAACACATACGCGACCGCCACGAGCCCGAGGCACCACGCGAGGGCGATCCAGAGGTCGTCACCGAGTGGCTGCTCCGCGAAGAGGTTGCGAATCGCGTTGACGATCGACGTCACCGGCTGGTGCTCCGCAAACGCCCGCACCGGGCCCGGCATCGTGTCGGTGGGCACGAAGGCCGAGCTGATGAACGGCAGGAAGAGGAGCGGGTAGGCGAACGCGCTCGCACCCTCCACCGAGCTCGCGGTCAGGCCGGGGATCACTGCGAGCCAGGTCAGGGCCAGCGTGAACATGATCAGGATGCCCGCGACCCCGAGCCAGTCCAGCACGCCTGCTCCCGAGCGGAAGCCCATGATCAGGGCGACCACGATCACGACGACGAGCGAGATCAGGTTGGCGACGAGCGAGGTCAGCACGTGGGCCCACAGCACCGCCGAACGTGCGATCGGCATCGACTGGAACCGCTCGAAGATGCCGCTCTGCATGTCGAGGAAGATCCGGTACGCGGTGTAGGCGATCCCCGAGGCGACCGTGATGAGCAGGATGCCGGGGAGCATGTAGTCGACGTACTTGCCATCGCCGCCGGTCTCGATCGCGCCGCCGAAGACGTAGACGAACACCAGCATCATCGCGATCGGCGTGATCGCGGTGGTGATGATCGTGTCGGGGCTGCGGCCGATGTGGCGCAGGGACCGCCCGAGCAGGACGGCGATGTCGCTGAAGAAGTATCTGGTCATGGTGGTCCTCAGTTCTCTGCGGCGCTGCCGGCCGCGCTCGGGTTGCCGGTGATGGCGAGGAAGATGTCCTCCAGGGACGGCTGCTTCTCGATGTACTCGACCGTGGCGGGCGGGTGCAGCGCCTTGAGCTCGGCGAGCGTGCCGTTCACGATGATCGTGCCCTCGTGCAGGATCGCGATCCGGTCGGCGAGGTGCTCGGCCTCGTCGAGGTACTGCGTCGTGAGCAGCACCGTCGTGCCCTGGGCGGCGAGCCCCTTGATGGTTTCCCACACCTCGAGGCGCGACTGCGGGTCGAGCCCCGTGGTCGGCTCGTCGAGGAAGATGATCGGCGGGCTGCCGATCAGGCTCATCGCGATGTCGAGCCGGCGTCGCATGCCGCCGGAGTAGGTCGCGACCTTGCGGCCGCCGGCGTCGGTGAGCGAGAAACGGGCAAGCAGGTCCTCGGCGATCTGCCCGGGGTCCTTCTGGTGTCGGAGCTTGGCCACCAGGACGAGGTTCTCCCGTCCGGTGAGGATCTCGTCGACTGCGGCGAACTGGCCGGTCAGGCTGATCGACTCCCGCACCTGGGCGGCCTGGGTCGCGAGGTCGTACCCGTTGACCGTCACGGTCCCCGCGTCGGCCTTGAGGAGGGTCGACAGGATCTTGACGGTTGTCGTCTTGCCCGAACCATTCGAACCGAGCAGGGCAAGGATGCTGCCCCGCGCGATCTCGAGGTCGACGCCGCGCAGGACGTGTACGTCCTTGAACGACTTCTCCAGCCCCTCGACTCGAATCGCGGGGGCGTGCAAGTGATCGGTCATCTGGTCAGGCCTCCGCTCGTGCCGCGTGGCCGACGGTGTGGGACAGGCGCTGCTGCTCCTTGGCCGCCCACGGGTTGGCCGGGTAGTTCGCGAGGAAGTCGTCGGCGAAGCGCACCGGGTCGTCGCCGACGATCTCGCGGACCGGCGTGCCCTGTCTCACGCCTTGCTCGAAGATCTCGACGAGGTCCTCGAGCATCGTCACGACGGTCTCGCCCGTGGCCGGGCCGAACCGGAGCGCGTACCGCTCCACCGCGTCGATCGCCTCGTGATGGCTCGCGGGCAGGTGCTGCTTGCGGGCCTTGTATTGCCGGTAACGCTTCTTCTCGTCACGCCACTTCGTCATCTCGTGCTGCCTCTCGTCGGGTGGCCCGAAAATGGCCACGACGAGAGTGTGCAGGGTTGACGCTGCGTCAAGGTCAAGCCCGAGCTTGAATTCTTGCGAACCACCGGCGGCGGGCGCATGCTGGCGGCATGGCCTCCATCCAGTTCGTGCTCGAACGCACGATCCGGGCACCGATCGACGAGGTCTTCGCACGACTCGTCGACATCGAGGGATACAACGCCTGGATGCCCAAGGAGGGCACCCTGTTGAAGCGCGCCCGTCAGACGTCACCAGGACCGCCGGCCGTCGGCACGACATATGACGAAGAGACCACGCAGGGCACGTTGCCGGGCGAGATCGTCGAGCTCGAAGCTCCGCACAAGGTCGTCTTCCACTGGTGGGACAAGTCGAAGGCAGGCAGGCTCAAGAGCGAAGGCTGGCCCGCGTACTCCTTGCAGCCCGCCGGCGAGAACACCACGCTTGTCCGCCATCACCCCAAGCTCACGATGTATGGCCTCACCAATCTGCTCGCACCGATCTACCGGCGATACGCCATCAAGGAGCGCACCATCACGATCGACGCCCTCAAGGCATCGTTCGAGTCAGGCGCGCGCTGACGGCAGGCCGTGGTTCACGCTGTGGCGTCGAGCAGGCGCAGGGCACGGTCCATGAGACCGTCCATGCTTCCCCTGGCGGCGACCTCGACGGCTCGTCGAGCCACCGCCTCAGCACGATCGGTGTCGCCCACCTCCAGCGCGGCCTGGGCCTCGGCCAGGAACGCATCCACCTCGATCCAGATGTAGGAGTCCGTCACTCGTCGACACAGGGTTCCGGCGTTCTTCATCCATTCCAGGGCGGTTTCGCGCTCGCCTTCAGCCAGGTGAGTGAGGCCGATGGTCTTCGCGGCCAGCCCTTCCCAGCACGGGTCCTGGAGCTGCCGTGCGAGGGCGAACGTCCCCTCGGCCGCCTCCCGCACCGCGCCCGGATCGTCACCACGGGCGAGGCGGATGTGAGCGAGCCACGACTCAGGCCACGGCCGGAACGCCGTCCATCGGTCGCGCCCTGCCAGCTCGCATGACTGATCGGTCCATTCGATCGCTTCATCCAGCCGTCCGAGGAGGAACAGGGTGCGTGCTCCGAGCCCGAGGTTCCACGTCTCGCGGCGGACGGCGCCGGCGCTGCGGCTCAGCTCCACGGCTGTGCTGAACTGTTCCGCACCCGCCTCGAGCTTGCCCCAGTCGCTGAGGTTCATGGCTTCGAACCCGGCCAGGGCGGCGGTCAGAGCCGGGTCGTCGGCCGTCAGCTCACCGGCGGCCTTGAGGTACTCCGCCGCGCTGGTCCGTCGTCCCGCCAGCACGTCGACGTACGCCAGCTCGGAGAGAGCCTTGGCCGCGATCTGTTCGGCTCCAGCAGCGGTCGCCAGGTCGACGGCGGTGGCGAGGATGACCGCGCCCTCGTCGTCGTACCCCCGGATCGAGTGCACGAGAGCGGTGCCGAGCTCGGTCAGGCACCGGCCGAGAAGCTCCTTGTCGCCGGACGCCTCGGCCGCGGCTGACGCGCCGCGCAGGCACTCGATGCCGGCGTCTGCTGCGCCCGCCGACAGCGCCGCAAGACCCGCGTCGCACAACGACACGGCCGAGGCACGTACGGAGACGCCCGGGACCGGTCCGGCGATCGCGGGGCGGGCCGCCGCGCGGATCGCGGGACTCGCGGTGACCCCGAGCTCGGCGGTGAACATCGCTTCGCTGGCCTCGGCCTGACGGACCGCGGCGTCCGGGTCGCCGGAGGAGGCGAGTGCCTTGACCAGGAGGACGTGGCTGCTCTCTTCGAACGGGGCTTGCCTGAGCATCGCGCCGGCGAGGGTCACAGCTCGGTCGAAGTCGCGACCCGACAGCGCGCGGAGCGTCGCCTGGCGAAGCGCCGACAGCATCTCACCGTCGACCCGTTGCCGCTCGACGAGGAGCCACGACTCGAATCCCGGCGACCCTTTGACGTCGATGCCCTCCAGGAAGCGCCCTTCAGGGATGCTGTCGGTGATGACACCCGCCGCGACCTCGAGGACGTCCACCGTCGTCTCATCGCCGGGCGTGAACGAGACCGGGTTGCCCCAGAACGTGTCGACCAGCCCCGTTCCCCGGCGCAGCTCGGCCAGCGCCCATCGGAGTGCCCCCATGGGATCGTCGGCCTCGCCGAACAGTTCGTCGACGAGGGCTTGGCGAGACACCGCCTCGGGCGACCGGGCCAGCCTGCCCAGGACCGCCCACGTCTTGTGCCCCCGCAGACCCGGGACCGGCCGGCCATCGCGCTCGAGGGACGGTTGCCCGATCAATCGGATGCGCAACACAACAACATCGTAGTCTCGGTCACGCCGCGAGCTCGTGGGCAGAAACGCCCGTGAGCTGCGCCATGAGGTGCGTTCGCGCGGCGACTGGGAGGTCGCCCAGCACCACCCCATGCACGATGCCGAATGCCCGGAGCCGGGCGATCTCCGAGCCGTTCCAGTCGACCAGGGCGGCGGCTGCTCCAGGGCACAGCTCGCGGGTGGCTGCGGCCAGGGCTTCGAGAGTCCGTGATTCGGTCGGCGTCCCTTCGGTGACGATGCGGTCTGCGGTGCGGTTGAGGATGTCTGTGAGGTTCATGGTCTTGCTCCTGTTCGTGTCCATGACCTCAGCCTGCGCCGCC
>NZ_JAKFCB010000217.1:0-18736 GCF_036676885.1 Aeromicrobium sp. | reverse complement strand
GACAGCGACCAGTCGATGTTGTTGGTCAGCCAGTCGCCGTAGCGGCCGTTCTTGATCGTCTCGGGGAACCAGTTGGTGCCGGCGTTCTCGGCGAGCAGCTTGTCCTTGATCGCGGTCGTGCGGATGTACCAGGCCGGGAGCGCGTAGTACATCAGCGGCGTGTGGCAGCGCCAGCAGTGCGGATAGGAGTGCTCGTATGCCAGCTCGTTGAACATCAGCCCGCGCGCCGCCAGGTCGTCGGCCAGCGCCCGGTCAGCGGTCTTGAAGAACTGCCCACCGACCAGGGGGACGTCGGCCTCGAAGTGGCCGTCGGGAGTGATCGGGTTGACGACCGGAAGGTCGTACGCCTTGCAGACCGCCATGTCGTCGGCGCCGAACGCGGGGGACTGGTGCACCAGACCGGTGCCGTCGTCGGTCGTGACGTAGTCGCCGAGCACGACGATGTGCGCGGGGGCCGGGAACTCGACCAGCTCGAAGGGCCGCTGGTACGTCCAACGTTCCATGTCGCGCCCGCTGAACGACTCGCCGGTGGGCTTCCAGCCCTCGCCGAGCGCCTTCTCCAGCAGCGGCTCCGCGACGACGAGCGTCTCCTGGCCGTCCGACGCCGCGACGTACGTGACGTCGGGGTTGACCGCGACGGCGGTGTTGGACACCAGGGTCCAGGGCGTCGTGGTCCAGACCAGCATCGAGGCCTTGCCGGCGAGCGGCCCGGACGTCAGCGGGAAGCGTACGTAGACCGAGGGGTCGGTGATCGTCTCGTAGCCCTGCGCGAGCTCGTGGTCGGACAGGGTCGTGCCGCAGCGCGGGCAGTAGGGCGCGACCCGGAAGTCCTCGGTCAGCAGTCCCTTGTCGAAGATCGTCGACAGCGCCCACCAGACGCTCTCGACGTACGACGACTCCATCGTGCGGTAGGGGTTGGCCATGTCGACCCAGTAGCCCATCCGATCCGTCATCTCCTCGAAGAGATCGACGTTGCGGACCACTGCCTCGCGGCACTTGGCGTTGAACTCGGCGATGCCGTAGGCCTCGATGTCAGGCTTTCCGTTGAAGCCGAGCTCCTTCTCGACCGCGATCTCGACGGGCAGGCCGTGGCAGTCCCAGCCGGCCTTGCGGTCGACGTGATAGCCCTGCATGGTCTTGAACCGCGGGAAGACGTCCTTGAACACGCGGGCCTCGACGTGATGAGTGCCCGGGGTGCCGTTGGCCGTCGGAGGGCCCTCGTAGAACGTCCAGCGCGGCGCGTCGGACGGGGTGTCGAGGCTTGCGGCGAACGTGCCCTGATCGGCCCACAATTGGAGGATTTCGCGCTCCAGCGCCGGGAGATCGACGTGGGCGGGGACGGGGCGATAGGACGCGTGCTGGGTCACACCCTCAATTCTACGGGTGACCAGCGGCGACACTGCGGCGGTGCGAGTTGGCTTTGCCCCACCGGGGGTCTAATCTTCGTGCATGCCAAACACCAAGCTCGCCGTTCGAGCCGACGAGAAGCCATGGACCGCCGCCGAGACCAAGGCCGTCCGCGCCGAGCTCGAGGCTGACCTCGTGAGGTTGCGCGGCGAGCTCGATCAGTCGGCGCGCGAGCTGCAGGACCTGCTGCGCGACGGCGTCGACGGTGCCGGCAACGATCAGGCCGATGTGGGCTCCAAGGGCCTCGAGCGCGATGCCGAGATGTCCCTCGCCGCCAACCAGCGCGAGCTGCTGCTCCAGACCGAGAAGGCGCTCGATCGCCTCGAGAAGGGCAGCTACGGCCAGTGCGAGATGTGCGGGGAGCCGATCGGCAAGAATCGTTTGATGGCGTTCCCGCGTGCGACACTGTGCATGACATGCAAGCAGCGCGAGGAGCGTCGCTGAGCCCTGGCGACGACCACGGCCCGACTGCCACACACACGTACGTACGCCTTTTCGCGGTTGTCGCTGCCCTGACGGTCGTCGTCGACCAGGTGACCAAGGCGCTGGCGGTCGAGAAGCTGCAGGGTCGTGAGTCGATCGAGCTCATCCCGGGCGTGCTGTCGCTGTCGTTCCTCCGCAACGCCGGCGCGGCGCTCGGCACCGGCGCGGGCTTCACGCTCGTGCTCAGCATCGTGGCGGTCGCGGTGTCGGTCGCGGTCGTACGCATGGCGACCCGGCTGCGCGATCGGTGGTGGGCCGTCGGGCTCGGCCTGCTGCTCGCCGGAGCCGTCGGCAACCTGTGCGACCGGATCTTCCGCGAGCCCGCTCCCCTGAAGGGTCATGTCGTGGACTTCATCGACTACGGCGTGTTCGTCGGCAACGTCGCGGACATCGCGCTCACACTCGCCGCCGTCGTCATCGTGTGGCGCACGTGGAGCGGCGTCGGCATCGACGGAACCCGTCAGGTGAAGTCATGACCGCCGAGGAGCTCGAGCACAAGGTCATCCAGGTCCCCGAGGGCCTCGCCGGGGAGCGCGTCGACAGCGCCCTCGCCCGGCTGCTCGGCCTGTCCCGCACCCGGGCCAGCGAGCTCGTCGCGGAGGGACTCGTCACCCTCGACGGCTCCGCACCGGCCAAGTCAGACCGGGTGACGCCGGGCTCGATCCTCGAGGCGTCGATCCCCGCGCCGCGGCGCATCGCGGTCGTGGCGGCCGAGGTCGAGGGCATGCGCCTGGTGTTCCAGGACGACGACTTCGTCGTGGTCGACAAGCCCGTCGGCGTCGCCGCGCATCCCAGCGTGGGCTGGTACGGCCCCACGGTCCTCGACCATCTCGCGGGGGCCGGCATCCGGATCTCGACGTCGGGTGCGCCGGAGCGCCGGGGCATCGTCCACCGCCTCGACGTCGGCACGAGCGGCCTCATGGCGGTGGCCAAGTCCGAGCACGCCTACACCGTGCTCAAGCAGGCGTTCCGCGACCGTACGGTCGACAAGACCTACCACGCGCTCGTGCAGGGCCACCCCGATCCGCACATGGGCACGATCGACGCGCCGATCGCCCGGCACCCCAAGCATGACTTCAAGTTCACGGTCAAGGACGGCGGCCGCGAGAGCATCACGCACTACGACACGCTCGAGGCGCACCGCTACGCCAGCCTGCTGACGATCAAGCTCGAGACGGGTCGCACCCACCAGATCCGCGTCCACATGAGCGCGCTGCACCATCCCTGCGTCGGCGACCTCATGTACGGCGCCGACCCGACCCTCGCCAAGAAGGTCGGGCTCGACCGTCAGTGGCTGCACGCGCAGAAGCTCGGTTTCATGCACCCGCGCACGGGGGAGTACGTCGAGTTCGAGTCGGACTACCCCGACGACCTCAACGCCGCCCTCGCCGTCGTCCGCGACCTCGACTGACCCAGTTCCCCGCTGAGCGTGACGAACTGCAGGCCCGCATCGGCGAGTCGCCTGCAACTCGTCACGCTCAGCGGAGGGTGGCGGGCGTGCTCGGGTGAGTTCAGGGGTCGTGGACAATGAGGTCCATGAGCAAAGTGCGCCAGTCCGAGAAGCTGAGGGATGTCCTGTACGACATCCGTGGTCCCGTCAGCACTCGAGCCGCCGCCCTGGAGGCCGAGGGCCACCGGATCATGAAGCTCAACATCGGCAACCCGCAGCCGTTCGGCTTCGATGCGCCGGCGGAGATCCTGCAGGACGTCATCGCGGCACTGCCCAGCTCGGCCGGCTACTCCGACTCGCGCGGCATCCAGTCGGCCCGGCGTGCCGTCGTGCACCACTACCAGCTGCAAGAGGGCTTCCCGACGATCGACATCGACGATGTCTGGATCGGCAACGGCGTCTCCGAGCTGATCCAGATGGCGCTGCAGGCGCTGCTCGACAACGGCGACGAGGTCCTCGTGCCGATACCGGACTATCCGCTGTGGACCGCCGTGACCAACCTGGCCGGGGGCGTGCCGGTGCACTACCTCTGTGATGAGGACAACGGCTGGAACCCCGACCTCGAGGACCTCGAGTCCAAGATCACCGACCGCACCCGGGTCATCGTCGTGATCAACCCCAACAACCCCACCGGCGCGGTCTACTCCCGCGAGACGCTCGACGCGATCGCCGACCTGGCCCGCAAGCACGACCTCGTCCTGATGGCCGACGAGATCTACGACAAGATCCTCTACGACGACGCGGTCCACATCCCGATGGCGAGCGTGGCGCCGGACGTGCTGACGTTGACGTTCAACGGGCTCTCCAAGGCGTACCGGGTGTGCGGCTACCGGGCCGGCTGGCTCGTGGTGACGGGCCCGCTGGAACGCGCCGGCGACTACCTCGAGGGCATCACCCTGCTCGCCTCGATGCGGCTGTGCCCCAACGTCCCGGCGCAGAACGCGATCCAGGTCGCGCTCGGCGGCTACCAGTCGATCAAGGAGCTCATCCTGCCCGGCGGGCGGCTGCTCGAGCAGCGCGACACCGCGGTCAACGAGCTGCGCAAGATCCCCGGTGTCAGCGTCGTCGCCCCCCGGGGTGCGCTGTATGCCTTCCCGCGCCTCGACCCCGAGGTCTACCCGATCAAGGACGACCAGCAGCTCGTGCTCGACCTGCTGCTGCAGGAGAAGATCCTGCTGACGCAGGGCACGGGCTTCAACTGGCCCGAGACCGACCACCTGCGGATCGTGACGCTGCCCTGGGCCAGGGACCTCGCCGAGGCGATCCAGCGGCTCGGCAACTTCCTCAGCACCTACAGGCAGGCGTAGCTACCGACCGGCCTGCTTGCGTGCGGCGTACGCCGCGGCCTCCTCGGCGCGGAACCGGGTGATCGCGTCGATGAGGTCGACCGGCAGGGGCTCGGTGAGCGGGAACTGGATCGCCGACTTGCTGGTCCGGTAGGGCGCGAGCTCCTCCGCGAAATGCGCGAACGTCGCAGCCGTCGGGAAGAACGTGAGCGAGGTGTGCTCGGTGTAGCCCGCGAACTGGATCACGACCACACCGTCCTGCTTGTAGGCGGGGATGTTGTAGCTGATCGTCTCCTCCGCATCCGGGAGGGCCGCGCGGATGACGCGTCGGGTCTCGATGAGCCGCGGCTCGACGTCGTACGTCGCGGCCTCGAGGTACTCGTCGACGGTCGTGAACTTCTGCTTGTCGTCAGTCACCACTCAGGTGTAGTCGAGAATCCCCGCAAAGGACAATTTTCGGCGTGGGGGCAGGACGACACGGTGCATCTTGGTCCAGAGCGTCGGACCCCTCGACTAGGCTGAAGACCTTCCCCCACGATCGCGCCGAGGAGGCCATTTTTCGATGTCGAGCGACTCGCCATTCGTGCACCTGCACGTGCACACGGAGTACTCGATGCTCGATGGTGCCGCCTTGCTCGACGGGCTGTTCGAGCGCACCTCGCAGCTCGGCATGCCGGCCATTGCGATGACCGATCACGGCAACCTGCACGGTGCCTACGACTTCTACAGCAAGGCCAAGGCGCACGGGGTCAAGCCGATCATCGGCATGGAGGCCTACCTCACGCCCGACATCCCGCGCACGGAGAAGAAGGCCGTGCAGTGGAACAAGGGGGCCAAGGACGCCGATGTCGCGGGCCGGGGCGCCTACACGCACATGACGCTGCTCTCGGAGACGACCGAGGGCATGCACAACCTGTTCCGCATCGGCTCCTATGCGAGCCTCGAGGGGCAATACCGCAAGCCGCGTGCCGATCGCGACCTGCTGCAGCGCTTCGGCAAGGGGCTCATCGCGACGACGGGCTGCCCGTCCGGCGAGATCCAGACCTGGCTGCGCATCGGCAACTACGACAAGGCGCGGGCGTCGGCCGCCGAGTTCCAGGACATCTTCGGCAAGGAGAACTTCTTCCTCGAGCTGATGGACCACGGTCTTGCGATCGAGTCCCAGGTGCGCGAGGGGTTGCTGCGGCTCAAGAAGGACCTCGGCCTGCCGGCCATCGCGACCAATGACTCGCACTACACCGCCCCCGAGGATGCCGAGGCGCACTCGGCCCTGCTGTGCGTCCAGTCCGGCAGCACGCTGACGGATCCCAACCGCTTCAAGTTCGACTCCAACGACTTCTACATCAAGTCCGCCAAGGAGATGCGCGACCTGTGGGAGGACCGCTTCGACCTCAAGGAGGCGTGTGACAACACGCTGCTGATCGCCGAGCGGTGCGACGTCGAGTTCCGCGAGTCCAACGGTGGCTACATGGCGCGGGCCGACGTCCCCCCGGGCGAGACCGAGGAGAGCTGGTTCGTCAAGGAGGTCTGGCGCGGCATCGAGTCCCGCTACCCGGGCGACAAGCTCACCGACGAGGTCCGGGCACGAACCGAGATGGAGCTCGACGTCGTACGCGACAAGGGCTACTGCGGCTACTACCTGGTGGTCGCCGACTTCATCAACTGGGCCAAGGACAACGGCATCCGCGTGGGCCCCGGCCGTGGTTCGGGTGCCGGCTCGATCGCGGCGTACGCCCTGCGGATCACCGACCTCTGCCCCCTGACCCACGGCCTGATCTTCGAGCGCTTCCTCAACCCCGAGCGTCCGTCGATGCCCGACTTCGACATCGACTTCGACGAGCGTCGTCGCGGTGAGGTCATCCGCTACGTCAGCAACAAGTACGGCGAGGAGCGCGTCGCGATGATCGCGACGTTCGGCCGGCTCAAGTCCAAGGCCGCGATCAAGGACGCCGCCCGCGTCATGGACTACCCGTTCACGCACGGCGAGCGCATCACCAAGGCGCTCCCGGCCGACGTCATGGGCAAGGGCGTGTCGCTCAAGGGGCTGTTCGACAAGGACGACAAGCGTTATGGCGACGGCGCCGACTTCCGCCGGTTGCACGACGAGGACGCCGACGTCCGCAAGATCTACCAGACCGCGCTCGGGCTCGAGGGCCAGATCCGGCAGTGGGGCGTCCACGCCGCCGGCGTCATCATGTCGAGCGACCCGCTGATCGACATCGTCCCGATCATGAAGCGCGAGCAGGACGGCGCGATCATCACCCAGTTCGACTACCCGATGTGCGAGGCGCTCGGGCTGGTCAAGATGGACTTCCTGGGCCTGCGCAACCTCACGGTGCTCGACGACGCGCTCGAGAACATCAAGCGCAACCGCGACATCGACCTGGTCCTCGAGGACCTCACGTTCGACGATCCCGCGACCTACGACCTGCTGGCCCGCGGCGACACGCTCGGCGTCTTCCAGCTCGACGGTGGCCCGATGCGGGCCCTGTTGCGCAGCATGAAGCCCGACAAGTTCGAGGACATCTCGGCCGTCGGCGCCCTCTACCGGCCCGGGCCGATGGGCGCGGACTCGCACAACAAGTACGCCCGCCGCAAGAACGGGCGCGAGCCGATCGACCCGATCCATCCCGAGCTCGAGGAACCGCTCGCCAAGGTGCTCGGCGAGACGTACGGCCTGATCGTCTATCAGGAGCAGGTCATGGAGATCGCGCAGGTCCTGGCGGGGTTCTCGCTGGGACAGGCCGACAACCTGCGACGCGCGATGGGCAAGAAGAAGAAGTCCGAGCTCGACAAGCAGTACGCCGGGTTCCAGGCCGGCATGCTGGAGCGCGGCTACGGCCAGAAGGCGATCACGACGCTGTGGGACATCCTGCTGCCGTTCTCGGACTACGCGTTCAACAAGGCGCACTCCGCGGCCTACGGCGTCATCTCCTACTGGACGGCCTATCTCAAGGCCAACTACCCGGCCGAGTACATGGCGGCGCTGCTGACCAGCACCCGCGGTGACAAGGACAAGTCGGCGATCTACCTCAACGAGTGCCGGCGCATGGGCATCAAGGTGCTGCCGCCGGACGTCAACGAGTCGGTCTCCAACTTCGCGTCAGTGGGCGCCGACATCCGGTTCGGCCTCGGGGCGATCCGCAACATCGGCGAGAACGTCGTGGCGGGGATCGTCGAGGGACGCGCGTCGGGCGGGCCCTACACCGACTTCAACGACTTCCTCAACAAGGTGCCGACGCTGGTCTGCAACAAGCGGGTCCTCGACTCGCTGATCAAGGCCGGTGCCTTCGACTCGCTCGGCCACCGCCGGCGCGCGCTGACCACGGTCGCCGAGGAGGGTGTCGACCTCTACATCGACCTCAAGCGCCAGGCCGCGATCGGTCAGGACTCCTTGTTCGGCGGCAACGACGATGCGTTCACCGGCGGCACGATCGAGGTGCCCGACACGATGCCGGAGTGGGAGAAGACCCAATTGCTCGCGTTCGAGCGCGACATGCTGGGCCTCTACGTCTCCGACCACCCGTTGCAGGGCCTCGAGCACGTCCTCAGGGCCAGCAGCGACTGCACGGTCGGCGAGCTGCTGACCAATGCCGAGCTGCCCGATGGCAGCACCGTGCGCATCTGCGGCCTCATCACCGGGGTGCAGCGCCGGATGAGCAAGAAGGGCGACTCCTGGGCGTCGGTCACGATCGAGGACCTCGAAGGTGGCATCGAGGTCATGGTGTTCCCCGGCGCCTATCAGCTGGCGATGCCGGTGCTGATCCCCGACACGATCGTCGTCGTCAAGGGCCGCGTACGCCGCAAGGACGACGGCGTCGAGCTCAACGCCCTCGAGGTCACCCTCCCGGCGATGAACACCGGCGGCCCGGAGCGACCGCTCGTCGTGAGCCTCCCGGTGGCACGCTGCACGACCGACACCATCAGCACCTTCAAGGCGGTCCTCGCAGCACACCCCGGCGTCTCCGAGGTGCACCTCCGGCTGATCGGCAACGGCTCGACCAAGGTCATGCGACTCGACGACAGCCTGCGTGTGGCACAGTCGTCCTCGTTGATCGCCGACCTGAAAGAGCTGCTGGGCCCCCATTGCCTGTCCTGAGACGACTTCTCCTGACTGCCGCCGCGATGCTCCTTCTGGGCGTCGCGGCAGGTTTCGTGTGGGAGCGACTTGCCACTCCCGCAGAGTGGGAGGTCCGCGAGGCCGGCGTCGTGATGGACGAGGCCGCATCCAAGGGTCAGTTCTCGGTCATCGTGGTGTTCGTCCTGATCGGCGCGATCACCTCCCTCGTGTGGGGTGCGTTCGCCGCGTGGACGTTGCGCGACGCCGGCTGGATCGTGACGCCGTTCGTCGTCGTGCTGACCTTGGGCGCCTCCGTGATCGCCTGGCGTGTCGGCGTGTGGCTGGGGCCGCCGGATCCATCGACGGTCCGCGACGCGTCGGTCGGCGACCACATCCCGGCCAGGCTCGCCGTCGACACCTTCGCGCCGTTCCTGACCTGGCCGATCTTCGGGTTGGCCGGGTTCTTCGGCGCGATGCTGGTCGGGGTGGCTCTCGATCCGCTCGACGAGTCGCAGCACCCCTCCCCGGACGACCGCCCGTTCGGTTAGCGGGCGATTCGCGCGACGACGGCCTCGGTCAGCAGGATCAGGTCGTTCGGCTGCAGCTCGGCCTCCAGGCCCCGACGGCCACCCGACACGAAGATCGTCGGCCATTGCCCCGAGGTCTTGTCGACCACGGTCCGGTGCTTGCGCTTCTGGCCCAGTGGCGAGATCCCTCCGATGACGTATCCCGTCGCCCGCTGAGCCTGCGCGGCGTCGGCCATCTGGGCGCGCTTGCCCCCCAGTGCATCGGCGAGCGCCTTGAGGTCGAGGGACCCCATGACCGGCACCACCCCGACGCACAGCTCACCGTCCACCTCGGCCATCAGGGTCTTGAAGACCCGTCCCGGCTCCACGCCCAGCGCCTGCGCCGCTTCCATCCCGAATGAGTCCGCCCGCGGGTCGTGGACGTACGCATGAGGGGTGAACGGGATGTGGGCACGATGGAGTGCGACGAACGCCGGCGTTGCGTCGGTCGGCTTCTTGTTGGCGGCCACCAACCCACGGTAGCCCGTCCGTAGACTTGGCGTCGTGATGCGACGCCTCGACCTGAGAAATCTCGACCCTGCTGCCGAAGAATGGCAGTGGGTCTACAGCGCTGCAGTGCCGCGCGCCGAGCTCGATGTCGAGCACGCCATGGCCGCGATCCGGCCGATCTGCGAGGACGTCAAGTCCCGGGGCGCCGACGCCGTGCTCGACGCGGGGGAGCGCTTCGACGGTGTACGCCCGACACAGCTCCGCGTGCCGCCCGCGGCGATCACCGATGCGCTGGACGCCCTCGCACCGGACATCCGCGCCGGGCTCGAGGAGTCCATCCGCCGGCTCCGCCAGACCTGCGAGGCCGAGCTGGAGCACACCCTGGTCACCGATGTCGCGCCCGGCGCAACGGTCGAGCGCCGGATCGTCCCGATGCAGCGCGTCGGCCTCTACGTCCCCGGTGGCCTCGCGCCCCTGGTCAGCACCGTCATCATGAACGCGGTCCCGGCGCAGGTCGCCGGCGTGCCGGGCATCGCACTCGCCAGCCCGCCCAACGCCGAGTTCGGCGGACTGCCGCACCCCACGATCCTGGCCGCCTGTGGCCTGCTCGGCATCGACGAGGTCTACTCCGCCGGCGGTGCCCAGGCGCTCGCGATGTTCGCCTACGGCGCGGGGGAGTGTCGCCCCGTCAACCTCATCACCGGGCCCGGCAACATCTACGTGGCCGCGGCCAAGCGCTACCTGCAGGGCACCGTCAGCATCGATGCCGAGGCCGGACCCACCGAGATCGCGATCATCGCCGACCGTACGGCCGATGCCGCGTTCGTCGCGGCCGACCTGATCAGCCAGGCCGAGCACGATCCCATGGCCGCGAGTGTGCTGATCACCGACAGCGAGCAGCTCGCCGATGCGGTCGACTCGGCGCTCGTCGACCAGATCGGCACCGCCAAGCATGCCGACCGCATCCGCACCGCGCTCGAGGGCCAGCAGTCGGCGACGGTGCTCGTACGCGATGTCGACCAGGCGGTCCAGGTCGCCAACGGCTACGCCGCCGAGCACCTCGAGATCCACACCGCGGCTGCCGCCGACGTCGCGGCCCGCATCGTCAACGCGGGTGCGGTGTTCGTCGGCTCGCACACGCCGGTGTCCCTCGGCGACTACGCCGCGGGCTCCAACCACGTCCTCCCCACCGCGGGCTGCGCCTGCCACTCGTCGGGCCTCTCGGTGCGGGCGTTCTGCAAGAACATGCACGTCGTCACCTACGACGAAGCCGCCCTGCGTGAGGTGGGCGACCACGTCGTGGTCCTCGCCGAGGCGGAGAACCTGCCGTCGCACGGCGCGGCCGTGACGATCCGGATGTCCCGCTGATGCCGCTGCCCGCCTGGGTCCCGATCCGCGAGGAGCTCCGGGACGACGAACCGTACGGTGCGCCGCAGCTCGACGTGCCGGTGCAGCTCAACACCAACGAGAACCCTTACGGGCCCGGACCTGGTGTCGTTGCGGACATTGCCCGTGCGGTCGGCGACGCTGCAGCGAAGCTCAACCGATACCCCGATCGCGAAGCATGGGAGCTCCGCAAGGCCTTGGCGAAGTACCTGGGCCACGACCTGACGGCGGATCGGGTCTGGGCGGCCAATGGCTCCAACGAGATCATGCAGCAGGTGTTGCAGGCGTTCGCGGGTCCAGGACGCACGGCGATGTCGTTCGCCCCGACGTACTCGATGTATCCGGAGTACGCCCGCAACACCCACACCCGTTGGGTGTCGGGGCAGCGCGAGGAGGACTTCACGGTCGACGTGGACCGGGCTGTTGAGCAGGTCAAGGCCGAGCAGCCCGACGTCGTGCTGCTGACCTCTCCGAACAATCCCACGGGGACGGCTCTGCCGCTCGACACCGTGCGCGCCATCGTCGAGGCGGCACCCGGAATCGTCGTCGTGGACGAGGCGTACGCGGAGTTCCGCCGGGACGGCACCCCGAGCGCGCTCGAGCTGCTCGACGAGTTCCCGCGGCTGCTGGTGACCCGCACGATGAGCAAGGCGTTCGCGCTCGCGGGCGGCCGGCTCGGGTATGTCGCAGCGGATGCCGCCATCATCGACGCACTGCGCATCGTCCGGTTGCCCTATCACCTGTCCACCGTCAGCCAGGCGGCGGCGACCGCAGCGCTGCGGCACGAGGACGAGCTGCTGGCGCAGGTCGACGCCCTCCGGGTGACTCGGGACGAGACCGCGACCTGGTTGCGCGAACAGGGATTCGAGGTCGCGGAGTCGGATGCGAACTTCATCCTGTTCGGACGCTTCGACGATCGCCACGCGATCTGGCAGGGCCTGCTCGACCACGGGGTCCTGATCCGCGAGGTCGGACCCCTAGAATGGCTGCGCGTGTCGATCGGCACGCCGGACGAGATGCACGCGTTCCGCAAAGCACTCCTGGAGGTGACCCGATGACCCGCACTGCGCGCATCGAGCGGAAGACCTCGGAGTCCCATGTCGTCGTCGAGCTCGACCTCGACGGATCCGGCATCAACGACATCTCGACCGGCGTCGGCTTCTACGACCACATGCTGACGGCGTTCTCGCGCCACTCGCTGATCGACCTCACGGTCAAGTCCGAGGGCGATCTGCACATCGACGCGCACCACACCGTCGAGGACACCGCGATCTGCCTCGGCCAGGCGATCCGCGAGGCGCTCGGTGACAAGGTCGGCATCCGCCGCTACGGCGACGCGCTCGTCCCGCTCGACGAGTCGATCGCGCAGGCCGTCGTCGATGTCTCGGGCCGGCCCTACTTCGTGCACTCCGGCGAGCCCGACCGCCAGATCACCGCGATCATCGGCGGCCAGTACACCGGCGCGCTGACGGCCCACGTGTTCGAGTCGATTGCGCACCACGCCGGGATCACCCTGCACGTACGCCTGCTGGACGGCCGCGACCCGCACCACATCGCGGAGGCCCAGTTCAAGGCCGTGGCCCGCGCGCTGCGTGACGCCGTCGCGATCGACCCGCGCGAGTCAGGCATCCCCAGCACGAAGGGTGCGTTGTGACGCGTCCGCGCGTCGCGGTGCTGGATTACGGCTCAGGAAACCTGCGATCGGCAGTACGCGCTGTCGAGCGTGCCGGGGCCGAGGCCGAGCTCACGCATGATGCGACCACCGCGATCGAGGCCGACGGGCTGCTCGTGCCCGGCGTCGGTGCCTTCGAAGCCTGCATGCGCGGGCTCGAAGGTGTCGACGGCGTCCGCATCGTCGAGCGCCGGCTCATCGCCAACCGGCCGGTGCTGGGGATCTGCGTCGGCATGCAGATCCTGTTCGCCGAGGGCATCGAGCACGGCGTACGCACCGAGGGGTGTGGCGAGCTCCCGGGCGTCGTCGAGCGCCTCCAGGCGCCGATCGTGCCGCACATGGGCTGGAACACCGTCGAGCCCGGCGAGGGATCGCGGATGTTCGCCGGCATCGAGGACGAGCGGTTCTACTTCGTGCACTCCTACGGGGTGCGCGACTGGGTGCTCAGCCAGCCGCCGGCGATGCCGGCTCCGGTTGTCACGTGGACCGACTACGCGGGAGACCGATTCGTGTCGGCCGCTGAGCACGGGCCGCTGTGGGCGACGCAGTTCCACCCGGAGAAGTCCGGCGATGCCGGCTCGCAGCTGCTGAAGAACTGGCTCGCGACGCTCTGACCGCTGTCAGATCGCGTCGCGCAGCACCTCGGCCAGCTGTTCGGGCCTGGTGAACTGCGGCCAGTGACTGGTGGGCAGCTCGATGATCGTCACGTCCTTGATCTTGGGCAGCTCCGAGAAGTAGGCCACACCCGCGGCGACGTACTGATCGATCTCGTCGCGGGTGAAGGTCGTGCTGATGAGGGTGATCGGCACGTCGAAGCGGGCTTCGTTGCTCAGCACCTGCGGATCACGTGCAACCCCGATCGGGATCGGGATCGCACGGGCGCGGAAGTCGGCGAGCTGTGCCTCGGTGAAGTCGTCGAGGTCGCGCGAGCCCTCCTCGCGGAAGACGTCCCACGGCGGCAGCGGGATCTCGCCGTCCTCGTCCGGCAGGCCGGCGTTGATCGCGGCGCCGTCGGGCAGTGGGCCGCTGTCGACGTAGACGGCACGGGCGACCCGGTCGGGACGGCGGTCGACCGCACCGTGGACAGCCGCACCCCCGCCGCTGTGACCGACCAGCACCACCGGCTCGTCCGCCTCGTCGATCGCCGCGACGATCGCCTCGACATGGTCGGCGAGCCCGATGCCGGAGCGGTCGGCGTCGACCGACTCGAGTCCGGGCAACGTGAGCGCCGTGACGTCATGGCCTCTGGCCTCGAGCGCGGGAGTGATGCGGTCCCACGACCATGCGCCGAGCCAGAAACCGGGAACGAGGATCACCTTCATACCGACCACCGTAGGGGTGAGTGCCGACAGATACGATCACCTGCGTGACCCTCGAACTCCTCCCCGCCGTCGACGTCGCCGATGGGCAGGCCGTGCGCCTCGTCCAGGGTGAGCTCGGCAGCGAGACGACCTACGGATCCCCGCTCGACGCCGCCCTGCAGTGGCAGTCCGACGGTGCGGAGTGGATCCACCTCGTCGACCTCGACGCTGCCTTCGGCAAGGGCTCCAACCGCGAGCTCCTCGCCGATGTCGTGAACCGGCTCGACGTCAAGGTCGAGCTGTCGGGCGGCATCCGCGACGACGCCTCGCTCGAGGCAGCGCTCGCGACCGGTTGCACCCGGGTCAACCTCGGCACCGCCGCGCTGGAGAACCCGGAGTGGTGCCGCAAGGTCGTCAGCCAGTACGGCGACCAGATCGCCGTGGGCCTCGACGTGCGCGGCACGACGCTGGCCGCACGGGGCTGGACGCAGGAGGGCGGCGACCTGTTCGAGGTGCTCGACCGCCTCGAGCGCGACGGCTGCGCCCGCTACGTCCTGACCGACGTCACCAAGGACGGCACGCTGACCGGCCCCAACCTCGACCTGCTGCGCCAGGTCTGCGAGATCACCGACAAGCCGGTCGTCGCCTCCGGTGGCGTCTCGAGCCTCGACGACCTCCGCGCGATCGCCTCGCTGACCGGCGTTGGCGTCGAGGGCGCCATCGTCGGCAAGGCGCTCTACGCCGGCGCGTTCACGCTGCCCGAAGCACTCGCCGCGGTCGCCGAGGTCTAGACATGGCCTCTGGGCGGGCGATGTGGTCGGCCTTCTCGGCCGATCCACGTGATCCCGTCTCAGCGGATCTGAAGGCCACCGACGCAGACCGCGATCTCGCGGCGGAGGTGCTCCGGGAGGCGTACGCGGATGGCCGGTTGACCCGCCTCGAGTACGACGAGCGCTCTGCCACTGCGCTCGGCACGCGGACGGTCGGGGCGTTCCTCCCGTTGCTGGTCGACCTCCTTCCCGCCGGCACGGTCGCCGCGACCCGTGACTCACACGCCGACCTGCACGTCAAAGCCGTGCAGCGCTACCAACGTGAGCTGAACGACGCCCGCAACGGGTGGGCGTTCGTCTCGGTCCTCACGCTGGCGATCTGGGGAGTCACCAGCCTCGTGTCGGGACACCTGCTGTTCTTCTGGCCGGTCTTCCCGATCATCGGGGTCGGCATCGGCTACGTCTCGACGCGCGCCACCGCCGATTCGCGCATCGAGAAGTACGAGGAGAAGATCGCCGAGACCCGGCGCATCAAGCGACAGCGCGACCGCGACCTCGAGTGAGTCCGGCGCCGGCCTGGAGGGCCGGCCCCCGCTGCGCCAAACCCTGAACAGCCTGCAATTCCCGGGCGTACGATCGAAGCGGGCGACTGCCGCGATCAGGGGGAGCTCGCCGACGCAAGGGGGGAGCCGGACGAACGAGTGCGCGATGGCTTCGGCTGTGGTGGCCCGCGAGTCCAAGGAGGCAACCCATGACCACCACGAGGTCGGTCGACGAGCAGCTCGTCGAGAAGTTCGCCGGGGAGCTGATCAGCCACTACACCAGCGGAATGGTGACGATGATGGTCGACGTCGGTCACCGCAGCGGACTGTTCGAGGCGGCCGCCGAGGGACCGGCCACCAGCGAGGAGCTGGCCGCTCGCGCGGGGCTCCATGAGCGGTACGTCCGCGAGTGGCTCGGCTCGCTCGTGTCGGCCGGGATCTTCCTCTACAGCCCGCGTACCGGCGTCTACACGCTGCCGGCCGAGCATGCGGAGTGCCTGACCGGGCCCGGTGCGGGCAACCTCGCGACGGTCGCGCAGATCAACACCCACCTCGGAAACCACCTGCACCAGGTCGCCACGGCGTTCCGCGAGGGCGGTGGGGTGCCCTACTCGGAGTTCCGCCCGGAGTTCACCGACGTCATGGACAGCCTGAGCCGTGGCACGTACGACGAGCTGCTGGTCGATGCGTGGCTGCCGTTGGTTCCCGGGCTGCCGGAGCGGCTGACCGAGGGCATCCGGGTCGCTGACGTCGGCTGCGGGACCGGTCACGCCGTGGTGACGATGGCTGCGGCGTTCCCCGCGTCGACGTTCGTGGGCTACGACATCGCCGAGGACGCCCTGGACCGTGGCCGGGCCGAGGCCGCCGAGCTCGGCCTCACGAATGTCGAGTTCGAGGCGCAGGACGCCGCGACCCTCGCTCCGGAGACTCCGTTCGACCTCATCACGACGATCGATGCGATCCACGACCAGGTCGATCCGGCCGGCGCGGTACGCAGCATCTTCGGCGCACTGGTGCCCGGCGGGACGTACGTGATGGTCGAGCCGGCGGCGTCGAGCAACCTCGAGGACAACCTCAGCAACCCGTTCGCCCCGTGGATCTATGGCGTCAGCACGTTGCACTGCCTGACGGTGTCGCTGGCGCACGGCGGCGCGGGACTCGGCACGGCGTGGGGGGAGCAGCGGGCCCGCGAGATGCTCGCCGATGCCGGATTCGCGCGCGTGACCGCCCACGAGACGCCCGGCGACCCGCTCGACACGATGTTCGTCACGACGAAGCCGGAGGAGTGAGTCAGCGCTGCAGGACGTCCTGCCAGAGCTGCACCGCGCCATAGACCGTCAGCGCGAGGACCGCGGCGCCCACGAGCACCGCGACGGCGCAGCCGAGCATGGCTCCGGCGGAGATGCTCTCGTCGATCCTGACCGGTGGCAGCGGCACGCGTTCCATGTGCGCGCCGAGGTGCTGCCGGCTGCAGTACCGGAACACGAGCTGTTCGCCGCTGGCCAGCTCGTCGGGGTCATCGCCCCAGTCGCCAGGATCGACGCGGCGATGCACCCCCACGATGAGTGCGGCATCCGTCGCGGTCTCGATCGTGCCTCGGCAGTAGTCGCAGCTGAACGTGTCGGTCACGCGCCCGATCGTAGGGCCGGGGCGGCGTACGGCCGTCGCCAGGACGGATTTGCCCACCCGGAGGTATGTCCGCACCGACAGATAGGCTCATCTGGTGAGCCTCGCCGTACGTGTCATCCCGTGTCTGGACGTCGACAACGGCCGGGTCGTCAAGGGTGTCAACTTCGTCAACCTGCGCGATGCCGGCGACCCCGTCGAGATGGCCAAGGTCTACGACGCCGAAGGCGCCGACGAGCTCACCTTCCTCGACATCACGGCGTCGTCCGACAGCCGCGACACGACCTTCGACGTTGTCGGCCGCACCGCCGACCAGGTGTTCATCCCGCTGACCGTCGGCGGCGGCGTCCGTACACCCGAAGACGTCGACCGCCTGTTGCGGGCCGGAGCCGACAAGGTCGGCATCAACACCGCGGCGATCGCCCGGCCCGAGGTCATCGCCGAGATCGCCCACCGATTCGGCAACCAGGTCCTCGTGCTCAGCGTCGACGCGCGGCGCAGCAGCGAGCAGCCCAGCGGCTTCGAGGTGACGACGCACGGCGGGCGCACGTCGGCCGGACTCGACGCCGTCGAGTGGGCGCGCACCGCCACCGAGCTGGGCGCCGGAGAGATCCTGCTCAACTCGATGGACGCCGACGGCACCAAGGACGGCTTCGACCTGGAAATGATTCGGGCGGTCCGTGGCGTTACACAAGTGCCACTCATCGCGAGTGGCGGCGCCGGCCGGCTCGAGCACTTCCCGGCGGCCATCGATGCCGGCGCCGACGCAGTGCTCGCCGCAAGTGTCTTCCACTTCGGCGACATGACCATCGGACAGGTGAAAGAGACGTTGCGAGCAGCAGGACACTGTGTCCGATAGGACCACGGCCGAGCCCACCGCGGCGGCCGATCCCGATCCGGACGAGCGTGACCTCGGAACGGCCGACCACACCCACGTGACCGGCCGCGGATTCGCGCTGCTCGGCCGCGGCATCCGCGAGCAGCGATTCCTGTTCTCGCTGTCGGTGATCGGCAGCATCCTCTACGGCGCCATGACGGTTGCCGATGCCTGGGTCCTCGGCTGGGCGACGGATCACGTGATCCGGCCCTCGTTCGAGCGGGGCGAGATCGCCAAGGGTGCGCTCGCCGTCGCCATCGCGCTGTTCCTGGCAGTCGCGATGCTCCGTGCGCTGGGCATCATCGGCCGTCGGCTCATCGGCGGCGTCGTGTTCTATCGGCTCATCGCCGACTACCGCCGCCGGGTCACCCGCAAGTACATCTCGCTGCCGATGGCCTGGCACCACCGGCACCCCACCGGGCAGCTGCTCTCCAACGCCAACGCCGACGTCGAGGCGACGTGGTCGGTGTTCATGCCCCTGCCGATGGCGGTGGGCGTCATCGCGATGCTGCTCGCCGCGATCATCGCGATGCTCGCCGCCGACGTCGTCCTGACGATCGTGGGGCTGATCGTCTTCCCGGCGCTGTTCGCGATCAACGTCTTCTACCAGCGCTGGCTCTCGCCCAAGGTCTCCTACGCCCAGTCGCTCCGCGGCGACGTGAGCTCGGTCGCCCACGAGTCGTTCGACGGTGCGCTGGTCGTCAAGTCGCTCGGCCGAGAGGCCGACGAGACCGAGAGGTTCACCCGGGTCACGCACGAGCTGCGCGACGCCAACATCGCGGTGGGTCGCATCCGGAGCATGTTCGACCCGCTGCTCGAGGCGCTGCCCAACCTCGGCATCCTGCTGGTCATCGTGCTGG
>NZ_JAKFCB010000216.1:0-1864 GCF_036676885.1 Aeromicrobium sp. | reverse complement strand
GGCGCACTACGACTGCGCGATCCGGATCAAGCAGATCCTGCAGCGCAACAAGGAGCTCCAGGACATCATCGCGATCCTCGGTGTCGACGAGCTCTCCGAAGAGGACAAGATCATCGTGTCCCGCGCCCGCCGGATCCAGCGGTTCCTGTCGCAGAACACCTACGTCGCCAAGCAGTTCACCGGCATCGAGGGTTCGACGGTCACGATCGCCGACACCATCGAGGCGTTCAACAAGATCGCGGACGGCGAGTACGACCACGTCGCCGAGCAGGCGTTCTTCATGTGCGGCGGTCTGGACGACGTCGAGCGCAAGTGGGCCGAGATCCAGAAGAGCCTCTGATCATGGCTGATGTCCTGCACGTCGAACTCGTCGCCGCCGACCGCCTGGTGTGGTCCGGCGAGGCGTCGATGATCATCGCTCGTACGTCGGAGGGCGACGTCGGCATCCTGCCGAACCACGCTCCGATGCTGTCCCTGATGGTCGACGGGGTGGTCGACGTGACCACCTCGTCGAACGAGACCTGGATCGCTGCTGTCGACGCCGGATTCCTGTCGGTCGCCGACAACCGGGTCTCGATCCTGGCCGAGCACGCCCTGATGTCGCACGACATCGACCTCGAGAAGGCCAAGGCCGACCTCGAGCGTGCCCACAAGGCTCGCGAGGACGACGGCGAGCAGGCCGCCGCTCTCCAGGCCGCGTGGGCCGAGGCTCGGATCCGGGCCGTCGAAGAGGCACACTGAATCACGCACGGTAAGAACCACGACGGGCTCGGAGACGAGGGATAGATGGCGCCATGGCAGTGGCTGTTGGACGCAGCCGGTGTCGTGCTGCTCCTCGTCCTGCTCTACGGGCTCTGTCTGGTCGTCCGCCGGCGGGTCCTCTCCCGTAACGGCGGCACCTTCGAGCTCAGTGTCAGGATCGGTGTCCGAGGCGATCCGGCTCAGGCCGGGCGCGGCTGGGTTCTCGGGTTGGGTCGCTACCACGGGGACCACCTCGAGTGGTTCCGCATCTTCTCGCCGTACCCGCGACCGCGGCGCCGCTGGGCACGCACCGACCTCCAGATCATCGGTCAGCGCGAGCCCGAGGGGTCGGAGGCGTTCGCCCTGTACGGCGGCCACGTCATCGTCGTCTGCGAGACCCCCGCGGGCCCTGCCGAGCTGGCGATGAGCTCCTCGGCGCTGACCGGGTTCTCGTCCTGGCTCGAGGCCGCTCCGCCCGGGACGGACTGGGACCAGCCCCGCCGCTAGTCCGCGCTGCGTGTGAACGGTGAGGCCAGCGTCGCCAGGCGTGGTGCCTGGCAAGGCGGAGGAACGAAGGCGTCCTTCAGCGGAGCGCTAGCGGAGCGGACGTCGAGCGACGACAACGCGGCCAGGTGCCGCGGATGGCGGCGGTGGGTCAGCGTTCCCCGCCAGGGACCCACAACACGTCACCCTGCTCGCGGTTCGCGTAGCGGGCGAGGATGAAGACCAGGTCCGAGAGCCGGTTGAGGTAGGTCAGCGCGAGCTTGTTCATCTCGGCTCCGTGCTCTGACCAGGCCGCCCAGGCCTCACGCTCCGCGCGTCGGATGACCGTGCGGGCCACGTGCAGGTGGGCCGCACCGACGGTGCCGCCGTTGAGGATGAACGAGCGCAGCGCGGGCAGCGACTCGTTGTAGTGGTCGCACCAGCCCTCGAGCCGGTCGATGTAGTCCTGCTCGATCCGCAAGGGTGGGTATTCGGGGTCGGCCACGACCGGCGTGCAGAGGTCGGCGCCGACGTCGAAGAGGTCGTTCTGGATGTGCAGCAGGACCTTGGTGACGTCCTCGGGCAGGTCGGCGGTGGCGAGCACGACCCCGAGCTGGGCGTTGGCCTCGTCGACCGTCGC
>NZ_JAKFCB010000215.1:0-1953 GCF_036676885.1 Aeromicrobium sp. | reverse complement strand
AAGCGTTGACCGTGATGCTGTCGGGCGGAGTGACACCCACCGGCGGGACCGTGTCGCTGCCGGTGGTCAGCTTGAACACGGCCGGATCGGGGGCGGGCGCCGAATAGCTGCCGGTGCTGTCGATGATGGACTCGATGGACGAGGTCGCGAAGATGATGCCGCGCTGGTCCGACGTGAAGGCGAGTGTCGGCGCGTTCAGGACGTCAGCGCCGCCACTGCCGCCGAAGATCTGGAACGCAGTCTGCGTGCTGTTGACGGTGAAGGTGGTGCCGGCTGCGTTGTTGCTGGTGATGGTCAGGTTGGAGACCGACTTGTTGCTCAGGTCCACGGACGCATCGGTGACTGCCAGCCGGTTGCTGCCAACACTGGAGGCGATGGACGTCACTGTCGAGAGCAGGTCGTTGTCGACGATCAAGGTCAGCGATGACGCGCCAAGGTAGAGACTCTCGAAATTGACGATGGAGTTCGCCGTCAGGTCGAACGTCCCTGACCCGTAGAACTGAAGCGAGTCGGAATTCGCGCCGCCGTCGAGCGAGTTGGCGGCATTCCATCCGCCGATCGTGTTTGCTCCGTAGTACACGTTGTTGATGTAGACGCTGTTGCTCAGGTGCGTGTAGACCGTGTCGTTGCCGGCGCCGGTATTGACCGTCGCCTGCCCGGTCCCCAGACGGATAGTGTCCCCGTCGTCGCCGCTGTTGACCGTCGCGGCGCCGCTCGACAGGGAGACCTGGTCGCCGCCCTTGCCGGTGCTGACGACGGCCGTACCGGCTCCGGCGTAGACGACATCGCCGCCATCGGCCGTCTGCACGTCGACGGTGGCCGCCGCGGCCGTATTGAGCCAGATCGACTCCCGGCCGCTGCCGCTGCCGCGGATGGTCACCGGATCCGCCGTGCCGCGCAGGATCAGCCCGGCCTCGTTCGCCGTGAAGTTGACGAGCCGGACCTCTTCGAACCCGGTGAGCTCTGCCACGCCCGAGGCGCGCAGATCGAAAATGCCGCCCCCATAGAGGGCGAGCACATCGGTGCCGGTGGCGCCGCCATGCAGACGATCGCCGCTGGTGAGCGTGACGGTCGAAGCGTTGACCGTGATGCTGTCGGGTGGGGTAACACCCACCGGCGGCACCGTGTCGCTGCCGCTGGTCAGCTTGAAGACGGCCGGATCAGCGGCGGGCGCCGAATAGCTGCCGGTGCTGTCGACAATCGACTCGATGGACGAGGTGGCGAAGATGATTCCGCGCTGGTCCGACGTGAGGGTGAGTGTCGGCGCGTTCAGGACGTCCGCGCCGCCACTGCCGCCGAAGATCTGGAACGCAGTCTGCGTGCTGTTGACGGTGAAGGTGGTGCCGGTCGCGTTGTTGCTGGTGATGGTCAGGTTGGAGACCGACTTGTTGCTCAGGTTGACGGACGCATCGGTGACTGCCAGCCGGTTGCTGGCGTAATTCGAGCCGATGGACGTCACGGTCGAGAGCAGATCGTTGTTCACGACCAAGGTCAACGATGACGCGCCAAGGTAGAGCTGCTCGAAATTGACGATGGAGTTGGCCGTCAGGTCGAATGTCCCTGGCCCGTAGAAGTAAAGCGTGTCGAAGTTCGCGCCGCCGTCGAGCGAATTGCCGGCATTCCATCCGCCGGTCGTGTTTGCTCCGTAGTACACGTTGTTGATGTAGACGCTGTTGCTCAGGTGCGTGTAGACGGTGTCGTTGCCGGCGCCGGCATTGACCGTCGCCTGCCCGGTCCCCAGATAGATGACGTCCCCGTCGTCGCCGCTGTTGACCGTCGCGGCGCCGCTCGACAGGGAAACCTGGTCGCCGCCCTTGCCAGTGCTGATCGCTGCGGTGCCGGCCCCGCCGTAGACCAAATCGCTGCCGTCCGCCGTCTGCACGTCGACGGTGGCCGCCGCGGCCGTATTGAGCCAGATCGACTCCCGGCCGCTGCCGCTGCCGCGGATGGTCA
>NZ_JAKFCB010000214.1:0-5203 GCF_036676885.1 Aeromicrobium sp. | reverse complement strand
CGCGAAGGCCACGATGCACGTCGCCGTCGCCGGCACGGGCGTCTTCATGTCGGACGGCTCGACCAACGTGCTCCCGGTCGGCGCGACCGCCGAGGTCCGGGCCGCCTGGGCCCTCCATGCCCGCCTGGTCCGGCGCTCGTTGGAGCGCGGGATCTACCAGGGCTGGGACCTCCACCCGGCGCAGCTCGTCACGCGCCACGCCGCGGTGTTCGCGTTCATGGACGAGGGCCTGCCGGCGGCGATCCGGCGGCTGTCGACCTATCTCGCGGGCGCGTCGTCAGGGGTGATGGACGAGCCGGCGACCGCGAGGGCGCTGGCGCAGTTCATCCTGCGAGCAGTGGACTGCGGTGCCGCGACACCCGAGTCCCTCGCCGACGCCGGCGCCCCCGATCCGGCAACCCTCGCTCGGCTCGCGAAGCGCCCCGCCGGCCCGGATGCGTCGTAGGCTCGGGCCATGACGCGAACCGGAAGGCGCTGAGGTCATGTCGCGAGTCACCACGCATGTGCTCGATGCGACGCTGGGCCGGCCCGGCGACGGCATCCCGGTCACGCTGGAGCAGATCGACGCCGGGGCGACGTACGTCGCTCATGCCACGACCGACGCGGACGGCCGGGTCCGCGAGCTCACGCCCGATCTGCCGGGCGCCGGCACGTACCGCCTGACGTTCGACCCGACGGAGTACTTCGCCCGGACCGGCCAGACGAGCTTCTACCCCTCGATCAGCGTGACGTTCACCGTGGTCGACGGCGAATGGCCCTACCACGTGCCACTGCTCCTGAGCCCGTTCGCGTACTCGACGTATCGAGGAGTCTGACGCCGCATGGCCATCACGCTTGGACCCAACCAGTACGGCAAGGCCGAGTCCCGTGTCGTCCGCGTCTTCCGCGACACCGCCCGCCACGAGATCCGCGACCTCAACGTCTCGACCGCCCTGCGCGGTGACTTCGAGGACGCCCATGTCACCGGCGACCAGTCAGCGGTCCTGCCCACCGACACCCAGAAGAACACCGCGTTCGCGTTCGCCAAGCAGAAGCCGCTCACCTCGATCGAGGAGTACGCGCTGACGCTCGGCAAGCACCTCGTCCACCAGACGCCGCAGGCGACCGGCGCACGCATCACGGTCGAGGAGTACCACTGGGAGCGCATCCCGGTGGGCGGCACGGGTCACGACCACTCGTTCGTGCGCGGTGGGCAGGGCATCCGCAACACGATCGTCACGGTCGAGGGCCGCGGGGCGGATCAGCGTACGCACGTCATCTCGGGCATCGGCGACCTGGTCGTGGCCAAGACCACCGGCTCGGAGTTCCGGGGGTTCCTCAAGGACGAGTACACGACGCTCCAGGAGGCCGACGACCGCATCCTCGCCACGTCGCTCGTGGCCAGATGGCGCTACGCGCACCAGGACGTGGACTGGGACGCCGCACACGCGTCGATCAAGGCGATCCTGCTCGAGCAGTTCGCCACGATCCACAGCCTCGCGCTCCAGCAGACGCTCTACGGCATGGGCAAGGCCGTCCTCGAACAGCATCCGGAGGTCGCCGAGATCAAGTTCTCGGCGCCCAACAAGCACCACTTCCTCGTCGACCTGTCGCCGTTCGGGACGGACAATCCCGGCGAGGTCTTCTTCGCGGCGGACCGGCCGTACGGTCTCATCGAGGCCAGCGTGGTCCGCGACGATGCTCCCCCGCCCGGCGACGCCTGGACGGCCGTTCCGGGGTTCTGCTGATCACCGCGATGACCTACGACCTCGTCGTCCGGGCCGCGACAGCCGTCACGCCGGACGGCGCCGGCCCGAGGGCCATCGGGGTCCGCGACGGCGTGATCACGGCGGTGGAGGACCTCGACTCGGCGATCGCCGAGGACGCACGACTCGTGGTCGACCTGCAGGACGACGAGGTGCTGATGCCGGGCCTCGTCGACACGCATGTCCACATCAACGATCCGGGGCGCAGCGACTGGGAAGGGTTCAGCAGCGCGACGCGCGCCGCCGCGGCCGGCGGCATCACGACCCTGGTCGACATGCCGCTCAACAGCATCCCGCCCACCTGCGACGTCGCGGCGCTCCACCTCAAGCAGCAGACCGCCCGGCCGCAGGTACACGTCGACGTCGGGTTCTGGGGCGGCGCCGTCCCGGCCAACCTCGGGACACTGCGCGAGCTGCACGAAGCGGGCGTCCTGGGGTTCAAGTGCTTCCTGCTCCACTCGGGTGTCGACGAGTTCCCCCACCTCGACGCCGATCAGCTGGGCGCAGCGATGGACGAGATCGCCGGGTTCGACGGCCTCCTGATCGTGCATGCCGAGGACGCCGAGACGATCGACCACGCCCCTCCCGCCCGCGGCGCCGGCTACCGGACATTCCTCGCCTCGCGACCCCGAGAGGCCGAGAACCTCGCGATCGCGCAGGTCATCGACGAGGCCCGGCGGTCCGGCGCTCGTACGCACATCCTTCATCTGTCGAGCTCCGACGCGATCCCGATGATCCGGTCGGCCAGGCGTGACGGCGTACGCCTCTCGGCCGAGACCTGCCCGCACTACCTCGTCCTGACCGCCGAGGACGTCCCCGACGGCGCCACGCAGTTCAAGTGCTGCCCACCGATTCGCGAGGCCGACAACCGCGACCGGCTCTGGGCGGCCCTCGGCGCCGGCGACATCGACTTCATCGTCTCGGACCACTCACCTTCGACGCCGGAGCTGAAACGACCGGACACCGGCGACTTCGGGCTCGCATGGGGCGGGATCTCCTCCCTCCAGCTCGGCCTCTCCCTGGTGTGGACCGAGGCGCACCGCCGGGGGCACGACCTCGCGGACGTCGCGCGGTGGATGGCGCAGGCCCCGGCCGATCGCGCGGGGCTTCGTACGAAGGGACGACTCGCCACGGGCGCTGACGCGGACTTCTCGTTCTTCGCCCCTCACGACGTCTTCACGGTCGACGCCGCGCAGCTGCTGCACCGCAACGCGGTCTCCCCCTACGACGGCCGCCGGCTCTCCGGGACGGTCCGGCAGACCTGGCTGCGGGGAACCCCGATCTTCGGCCCCCGGGCGACAGACACCCGAGCACGCGGACACCTACTGAGCAGAGGACACGCATGACCGACTTTCGTGATCATCCCGATCTGGCGTCCCGCCAGCTGGCCGGCAGCGTGGTCTGGGCCAGTGACGAGCTGTTCGCCCAGCGCGAGAACCTGATCAAGCCCGAGCCGTCGACGTTCTCGGCCGAGGAGTTCGGCCACAAGGGCAAGGTCTACGACGGGTGGGAGACCCGGCGTCGTCGCGACGGCGGCGAGCACGACCAGGCGATCGTCAGGCTCGGCGCGCCCGGCGTGATCCACGGGGTCGTGGTTGACACCGCGTGGTTCACGGGCAACTATCCGCCGCACATCTCGATCGAGGCGGTCGAGATCGACGACCACGTCGGCCCCGAGGAGCTCCTCGCCGCGTCCTGGACGACGCTCGTCGACAAGAGCCCTGCGCAGGGCGACACCGAGAACCTCTACCCCGTCGCCGACCCCCACCGCTACACGCACGTACGGCTCACGATCTATCCAGACGGTGGTGTCGCCCGACTTCGCGTCCACGGCGAGGTGGTGCCTGATCCTCGCCTGCTCAGCGGAACGATCGACCTCGCGGCGCTGGAGAACGGCGGGGTCGTGGTCGACTGCTCCAACCGCTTCTACTCCCCTCCGCACCACGTGCTGCTGCCCGGTCGGGCACGCAGCATGGGTGAGGGCTGGGAGAACGCCCGGCGACGCGACGACGGGAACGATCACCTCACGGTCGCTCTGGCCGGCCGGGGCGCCGTACGCCGGGTCGAGATCGACACGTCGTACTTCGTGGGCAACGCGCCCGGCGAGGTCCGGCTCGTCGGCATCAAGGGGCGTGAGGATCTCGACGATCCCTCCACCTGGATCCCGCTCGTCGCGCGACGCCGGGCCCTGCCCGACACCCGCCACGTGCTGGTGGTCGACGCGTCCGACCCCGTGGAGCTCGTCCGGCTGGACGTGTACCCGGATGGGGGGATCTCGCGCCTCCGGGTGTGGGGCGAGATCGAGTCCGAGACGTACCAGCGGCTTCTGGACGAGTTCAACGCCGAGCGCTGACCCACCCCCGCTCACCAAGCGAGGAAGGCTATCGTTCAGTCAACCAAGCATTTGCTGGGTCACCGGGTACGACGTGACACGACGCAGGAACGAGGTCGCATGGGCATCAATCAGCGCTCCCAGGTCGTGATGACCGACGAGGAGATCGAGGCCTTCGTGCCATCGAGGCGCACCGCGACCCTGGTGACGCTCGGGCGTACCGGCCATCCTCATGCGGTGGCGATGTGGTTCGCCGTCATCGACGGGGTCATCTGGTTCGAGACCAAGGCCAAGGCGCAGAAGACCGTCAACATCCGGCGGGACCCCCGAGCGACCGTGCTCCTCGAGGACGGCCTCACGTACGACTCCCTGCGCGGCGTCTCCCTCGAAGGACGATGCGCCATCGTCGATGACCCCGATGCGCTGTGGGCGGTCGGCGTCAACGTGTGGGAGCGCTACAACGGCCCGTACACCGACGAGGTCGAGCCGCTCGTCGAGCTCATGCTGCACAACCGCGTCGCAGTGCGTTTCGACGTCGAACGCACCCGCTCGTGGGATCACCGCAAGCTCGGCCTCGACCCGATCCCGCTCGGCGGCACCACCGCACCCGTCGCTTCAGAGGGCCGCTGACATGGGCCGCTTGTCCCTGCCGGACGCGAAACCCCCCGGGCTCGACTCCCCCGTCACGGCCAAGCTGATCAAGGTCCTGTCCAAGGCCCAGGTGCGCGTGTTCCAGCTGACCAACGGCCGGATCGGGTCCAAGTGGCGCGTCGGCGCCGGGTTCAGGAAACCCGTGCCCACCCTGTTGCTGGAGCACGTGGGCCGGAAGTCCGGCAAGCGGTTCACCGCCCCACTCCTCTACCTCGAGAACGGCCCCGACCTGGTCATCGTCGCCTCCCAGGGCGGGCTGCCGAAGAACCCGCAGTGGTACGCCAACCTGGTCGCGAATCCGCAGACGCAGGTGCACCTCCGCAAGGAACGAGGTCGCCGGGTACGCGCCAGGGTCGCCCGCGAGGACGAGCGGGCGGAGCTGTGGCCCCGGCTCGTCGAGCTGTACGCGGACTTCGCGAAGTACGCGGCGTGGGCCGACCGCAAGATCCCGGTCGTCATCCTCGAGCCGCGCTAG
>NZ_JAKFCB010000213.1:0-10134 GCF_036676885.1 Aeromicrobium sp. | reverse complement strand
GTCATGGCGACGATCCACAGCAGGCAGGGCGCCATCACCTGGGCGAAGGAACGCCAACGGGATCGCCACAAGGTCGCCCGATCCGCGCGGCCGAGCTGGAACCTTGCGAAGTTGTAGCCGGCCACCGCCAGCAGGACATGGGCGCCGCCGGTCACGCGGACGACGCCCGCGTGTGACAGCACGATCAGGAGAATCGCTGCTGCGCGCAGGACGATGGTCGAGTCGAGGCTCGCCCAGGCCCGGCGAGGGCGTGCGGTCGTGGCGAGCTCGGCGATCGTGAGGTGCTGCCAACCCGGCGCGGTGTCGACGTCGAGGTCCGCAAGCCGTACGGACAGCTCGACGTAGCTGAGCGAGTCGCCCGAGAGCGACGTGAAGCTGTCGGTCGGCTTGGCGTCGGCCCGATGCAGGACGAGCTCGAACGCGTGCCGCACGGCCTCCTCGGACGAGCGCCTCCGTGGCCCCTTGCCCTGCGCCACGGGCTCGCCGGCGAGCTGACGCAGCCGGCCGTAGTCGACCTTGCCGCTCGGCGTCATCGGCAGCTCGGACATGGTCCGCACCTGGATCGCGTGGCGCGGCAGACCCGTTGCCCGGGCAACCTCGCCGAGCACGTCGTCACCCGAGATCGCGAAGACGGTGAGGCCGTGGTCGAGCTCGACGATGGCTGCCGCGATGCCAGCCTCGACGAGCTCTTCTTCGAGGTGGTCGAGGTCGATCCTCAGGCCGAAGGCCTTGGCGATGCGGTTGCGCCGTCCGACCCAGCGGTAGAACCCGTCGCTGCCGACTCGGGCGAGGTCGCCGGTGCGCAGCTCGCCGGGGCCGGCAGCCGCGGCGAGGTCCGCGGGCGTCTCGGCGTACCCCATCATCACGTTGTCACCGATGAAGACGAGCTCTCCGACCCCGGGCTCCGCCGACTCGGGCACCGGATCGAGCCGGAAGCGACCGCCGGGGACCGCCTGGCCGATGGCGTCGGGCGCGGATGCCGCCGCCCCCGGAGGGAGGTATGCCATGCGCGCCGTCGCCTCGGTCTGGCCGTACATGACGAAGAAGTCGAACCCGTCGGCCCGGCCGCGGGCCGACCACGCGACGACCTTGGCGGGAAGCAGGTGCCCGCCGGCCTGGGTCACGTACCGGAGGGAGTCGGGGAGATGGTCGTGGAAGCCGCCGCGATCGATGAGGTCGAACGTGTAGGGCACGCCGGCGAAGGACGTGACCTGCTGCTCGCCGGCGAGCTCCCAGAAGCACGGGTCCGCCACGGAGTGGTCGGTGACGACGAGGCTCGCCCCCGCCTCGAGATGACTCGCGACGACCGAGAAGCCATACGAGTAGTGCACCGGAAGGCTGGTGATGGCCCGGTCGTCGGCCGTGATCGCCAGGTAGTCGATGATCGCCTGGCTGTTGGCACGCAGGTTGCGGTGCGAGAGGCGGACCAGCTTGGTCGAGCCGGTGCTGCCCGATGTCACCAGGAGGAGTGCCAGATCGGGGTGCAGCGGCTCAGGCTCGGACTCCCGAAGGATCGTCTCGCCGTCGGCGATCATGACGTCGGGCCCGTAGGTCTCGCTGATGCGACCGGCCAGCGCAGGGTCGGGCGGGAGCAGGATCGCGACGTGCCCGTGGGCGAGCGCTGCGACCTGCGCGACGATCGTCTCGACCGTGTTGGTGCACGAGATCATGACCAGGTGGCGGCCCGGCCCCCAGCCCGCCGCCATGCGCTCCGCGGCGTCGGCCAGCTCCGCGAACGTCAGGTCGCCGTTTGCGGAGCGCAAGGCGGGCGCATCACCGTACTGGCGGATGTCGCCGAAGAATGTCCGATCGTGGCTGAGCTCGCCGACCGTCACCTCTGCCACGGGGAGAGATCCTACCGACCATTCCGACTGGTATTGCCGGAATCGCGGGAACTTCGGGCCGCCTATGCCTCGGCTCGGGAGAGCGGAAAGAGGATCGCGTCGCGGATGCCGATGCCCTGCAGCAGCATGACGAGCCGGTCGACGCCGAGGCCCATGCCACCGGCCGGGGGCATGCCGAACTCGAGGGCCCTGAGGAAGTCCTCGTCGATGTCCATCGCCTCGGGATCGCCCGCGGCGGCGAGCCGCGACTGCTCCTCGAGCCGCTCGCGCTGGATGACCGGGTCGTTGAGCTCGGAGTAGGCGACGCCCAGCTCGACCCCGTTGATCACGATGTCCCAGGCCTCGACCAGGCCCGGCTTGGTGCGGTGACGCTTGGCCAGCGGGCGTACGGACTCGGGGTAGTCGCACACGAAGGTCGGCTGGATCAAGGTGTGCTCGACGAGCTTCTCGAACAGCTCGAGCACGATCTCGCCGGCGTCCCAGTGCGGCTGGAGAGCGACGTCGTGCTTGGCCGCGAGCGCCGTGAGCGTCTCGACGGTCGTCGAGTCGCCAACCTCTGTGCCGGTCACCTCGGCGACGAGCTCGTGGATGGACGCGCGGCGCCAGGGCGCCTCGAGGTCGATCTCGCTGCCGTCGCGCGCGGTGACGACGGTCTTGCCGACGGCACGCGCGGCGTTGACCACCAGGTCGCGCATCGTGTCGGCCATCGTGTCGTACGAGCCATAGGCCTCGTACGCCTCGAGCATCATGAACTCGGGGTTGTGGGTGTTGTCGACGCCCTCGTTGCGGAACGTCTTGCCGATCTCGTAGACCCGGTCGACGCCGCCGACCAGCGCCCGCTTGAGGTCGAGCTCGATCGCGATGCGGAGATACATGTCCTCGTCGAACGCATTGGTGTGCGTCGTGAAGGGCCGGGCCGCGGCGCCGCCGTTGGTGTGCTGCAGGACCGGCGTGTCGACCTCGATGAACTCCTTGCCGTCGAGCGTCGCCCGCAACGACTGCAGGACCTTGGCCTTCACGCGTACGTTGTCGCGCGCCTCGGGCCGCACGATCAGGTCGACGTAGCGCATCCGGCTGCGGGCCTCGTCCGACAGTGGGCTGTGCTCGTTGGGCAGCGGGCGCACGGTCTTGGCGGCGATCTGCCATGAGCTCGCCATGACGGACAGCTCGCCGCGCTTGCTCGTGATGACTTCGCCGCTGACGGCGAGGTGGTCACCGATGTCGACGAGCGACTTGAACTCGGCCAGCCGCTCCTCGCCCACGCCGTCGAGCGACAGCATGGCCTGCAGCTCCGTGCCGTCGCCCTCGCGCAGGCGTACGAAGCACAGCTTGCCGGTGTTGCGCAGGAAGATGACCCGGCCGGTGACCGAGGCGAGGTCGCCGGTCAGCGTGTCCGCGCCGAGCGCCTCGGCGTCGTACGTCTCGACGATCTGCTTGAGCGTGTGGGTGCGTTCGACGACGACCGGATAGGGCTCCTCGCCGCGGTCGATCAGCTGCTGCCGCTTGTCCCGGCGCACCCGCATCTGCTCGGGCAGGTCGTCCTCGGGGGCAGGGGTGCTGGTCGCGTCGCTCACGAGGGTCGATCCTATCGGTCGGGATTCGGCGCGATTTCCCGGCAGCCGGGACCGGCCGCTGACCGAAGAATCGGGTTTTGTCCGACTATGCGCGGACAAAACCAGATTCTCTCGTCGGACCAGGGTCAGGCGTGGTTCTTCTCGTGGACCAGGCGAAGGCCGGTGAGGGTCAGCCATGGGTCGCGGGTCGTGATGGTCGTGCAGTTGTCGACGACGGCCTCGGGGTAGGACCCGGTGGCGATCACCGTGACGTGATCCGGATCGGCGCCGAGCGACTCGATGATCCGGGTGACGAGGCCGTCGACGAGCCCGGCGAAGCCGTAGACGATGCCGGACTGGAGCGCCTCGACGGTGTTCTTGCCGATGACGTCGCGCGGGAGCGCGAGCTCGACGCTGCGCAGCTGGGCGCCGCGGCGGGCGAGGGCCTCGAGGGAGAGCTCGACGCCCGGCGCGATGGCACCGCCGATGTAGCGGTTGTTCTCGTCGACGACGTCGAAGATCGTGGCGGTGCCGTTGAGGTCCACGACGATCGCGGGCCCGCCATAGAGCTCGGCGGCCGCCAGGGCGTTGACGATGCGATCGGCGCCGACCTCGCGCGGGTTGTCGGTGTGGATCGGCACACCGGTCTTGACGCCGGGCCCGACGATCGCGACGGGCAGGTCGTCCCAGTAGCGCTCCTGCATCGCCCGGAGCTCGACGAGGACCGCCGGCACGGTGCAGCACAGGGCCACCGCACTGAGGTGTGAGATGCCCTCCTGATCGACGAGTCCCATGAGCAGCATGTACCACTCGTCGGACGTACGCCGCTCGTCCGACGACACCTGCCAGTGCGCGATCAGCTCGTCCTCGTCGAACGCGCCGATCGTCGTGTGGCTGTTGCTGACGTCGAGGCAGAGCAGGGTCATGTCTTCACCCCGATGCCACGAGCGGGTTGTCGACGATGTCGCCGCGGACAAGTCCCGAACCCGGCAGGGCCTCGGCCGGATCGCTGCCCGTGCCGATGACTCGGTTGTCGGCGTCGACGAACACGACACTGGGCTCGAACGTACGCGCTTCGGCGTCCTCGAGCTGCGCGTACGCGATGAGGATCACGAGGTCACCTGGGTGCACCAGGTGCGCGGCAGCGCCGTTGATGCCGATGACGCCGGAGCCGCGCTCGCCGGCGATCGTGTAGGTCTCGAGCCGGGCACCGTTGTCGATGTCGACGATGTGGACGAGCTCACCGGGCAACAGGTCAGCCGCGTCGAGGAGGTCCTCGTCGACCGTCACCGAGCCGACGTAGTGCAGGTCGGCCTGGGTCACCGTCGCGCGGTGGATCTTGGACTTCATCATGGTGCGGATCAACGTCAGGCTCCTAGCGTGAGGGCGGTGTTGTCGAGGAGTCGCGGCGAGCCGACCCGGGCGGCCACGAGGAGGCGCGCCTCGGCGCCGGGCTGCGCCTCACCCAGGTCGGGATCGGCCAGCACGAGGTAGTCAGGCGTGATGCCGGCGGACTCCAGCACGGCCCGGGCCGCGGCGAGCACGGCATCCGCGCCGTTCGGCCCTGCGGCGACGCCGGCGCGCAGGGCAGCCGAGAGGTACGCCGCCTGCTGCCGCTCCTCGGGCGAGAGGTAGCGGTTGCGGGAGCTCATCGCGAGGCCGTCGGACTCGCGTACGGTCGGGCAGCCGACGATCTCGACACCCAGCGCGAGCTCACTCGCCATGTGCCGGATCAGGGTGAGCTGCTGGTAGTCCTTCTCGCCGAACACCGCGACGTCCGGGCGTACGAGCCCGAACAGCTTGGCGACGACGGTCAGCACGCCGCGGAAATGCGTCGGCCGGACAGCGCCCTCGAGCACCGCACCGAGCGGCCCCGGGTCGACCGTGACGGTGTCGACCAGGCCGGAGGGATACATCGTCTCGACGGCCGGCGCGAACACGACGTCGACGCCCGCCTCGGCGCAGCGTTCGAGATCGTCGTCGAACGTACGCGGGTATGCCTCGAAGTCCTCGCCGGGCGCGAACTGGGTCGGGTTGACGAAGATCGACGCCACGAGGGTCTCGCCGAGTGGGCGCGCGTGCTTGAGCAGCTGCAGGTGGCCGTCGTGCAGCGCGCCCATCGTGGGCACGAACGAGACGGACGAGTCGCCGCGGGCGGCGTCGAGCTCAGCACGCGTACGCGCGATGGCCGGGGTGTCCACGGGTCAGATCCCGGCGGCGATCTCGGCCAGCGTGTCCCAGTCGGCCTCGTCGAGGACCTGGCGGATCGTGCTGGCCTGGGTCGGAGCGAGCCGGCCGTCGGACTCGGCGCGGCCGGCGGTGGCACGTGCCAGCTCGAGGTAGGCGTCGACCGTCGCATCATCGACGTCGGCGGCGGCCAGCGCGTCGACGTGGGCGCGGATCGTCGTGATGTCACCGCGTACGACCGGTCCGGTGAGGGCCGCGTCGCCATAGGCCAGGACGTTGTCGAGGGCCGCGGTCAGCAGCGGGCGCAGGACGGCGGCGGGGTCGGCGGCACCGGCTGTGCGCAGCAGGTCCATCGACTGTGAGACGAGCGTGACGAGGTGGTTGGCGCCGTGCGCGAGGGCCGCGTGGTAGAGCGCGCGATCGGCCTCGGCGACCCACATCGGGGTGCCACCGAGGGCGGCGACGAGCTCCTCGGCGAGCGCGCGATCGGCCGGGCCGGCGGTCAGGCCGAAGACCGGGGTGCGCTCAAGGTCGACGGGCGTGCCGGTGAACGTCATGGCGGGGTGGAACGCGATGGGCCGGGCCCCGAGGCGGGTCAGCGCGGCGAGGGCGTCGAGACCGTGGCGGCCGCTGGTGTGCAGGACGTACTGCCCGCGGCGTACGGCACCGGAGGCGGCGAGCTCCTCTGCCACGGCGATCAGGTCGTCGTCCGGCACGGCGAGCACGAGGATGTCGCTGGCAGCTGCGAGCTCGACCGGCGTGAGCACGTCGACCCCGGGCAGCAGCGTCGTGATGCGGAGCTGCGAAGCCTCGGACCGGCCGGTGACCCCCACGAGGGGATAGCCGGCGGCACGGAATCGAGAAGCGAGGACGGCGCCGACTCTTCCGGCTCCGATCACGCCCATGGAGAAACGCTGCATGCGAGGTGCCTTTCGTTCCAGTCCCGCGAGCGGGTACCAGACAAACTGACGTGGCCAGTCTACCGTCGGGACACCACAGCGACAGGGCTACGACCTATGCCATGAGTCACATGGTGAGAGTGTTGACGCGTTGCGTCCCTACGCTCGCAGAGCTCACGGCACGTTGGCGGTTGCGGTGCCTTCGTGCGGGCCGTCCTTGAGCGTCACGGTGACCTGCTTGGGCGCGCGGCGGGCGGCGCCGCGCAGGGTCACGATCCAGCCGGAGCCGGGGTACGGACGTTCGCTGCCCATCCGCGACAGGAACACCGCGGGCTCCCCCGCCTGCTCGACGTCGGCGACGTCACCGTCGGTCTTGACCTCGAGCGTCGGGTCCACCGGGTCGAGGTTGGGGAACCACGCCGCCACGTCCAGCACGCGGTCCGGTCCCTCGGCGTGCGAGCCGCGGACCTGCACCTTGAGCGCCGTCTGCTCGGCGGTCAGCACGTACGCCTCGGGCGGGACCGGGTCGCTCTGCCAGCCTGGGAGGTACGACGTGAGGCCCGCCGGCTCCATGCCCGACGGGTGCATCTCGGACTGCATGCCCTCGGCGCGTACGTAGCGCCAGATGGCCTCCCGGTCGCCGTTCGCGAGCAGCGCGTAGAGCACGCGGTACTGCGCCGGCACCTCCAGCGCGTAGCGGTCAGGCGGCGCGGCGTCGACGATGCGCGGAACCCGTTCGACCAGGGCGTCGAGGTACGCGTCGTCGGCCCGCTCGAGCTTGAGGACGGAGTTGGGGATGTTGTAGCGGAGGTACTGCAGGGCACGCTCGGCACGTACGTCCGGCAGCGGGGCGAGCACCTCGAGCACGGCGTCGATCGCGTCCTGGCGGGCATGAACCGCCTCGGCGGTGACCTGCCCCTGCGAGATCGACGACTCCTGGCGGCGCCACGTGTAACCGGTGACGCCGGAGATGTCGATGCCGTCGGCGTCGCGGTAGGCCGTGGCGGTGACGATCTGGTCGCCGGCCAGCAGCACCGTGGGGAACGTCAGCTGGGTGGCGTCCCAGAACGTACGCCGGAAGATCTTGGCGCACGCGACGGCGTTGACGAGCACGTCGGGGCGCTCCACCAGGGTCGTGTGCCTGGCCGGACGAGCGTGCAGGGCACGGATCCACGGCGCCGGCGGGCGGATCGCGGCGCCTTCCTGACGCTGGTAGGGCATCACCGAGATGTCCGATCCGGTCTGCTCGAGCACGTCCATCGCCGCGCGGAGGCCGCCGCGGGTCAGCCAGTCGTCGGCGTCCAGGAACGTCAGGAACTCACCCGTCGCGACCGCGACTGCAGCCCGCCTGGCCTCGCCGACGCCGGCGTTGGCCTGGCTCAGGACCGTCACCCGCTTGTCGGTCGCAGCGTGGTGGCGCGCGATCTGGAGACTGCCGTCGGTCGAGCCGTCGTCGATCACGACGATCTCGATGCGGCGGTAGTCCTGGCGCCGGGCCGACGTCAGGCACGTGTCGAGGTACGCCTCGCCGTTGAAGACCGGGACCACGATGCTCAGCAGTGGCCGCGATCGTTGGCGCCAACGATCGAGGGGCATCGCCACGAGTCGTCGCAGACGCCTCCGAAGTCGAGCCACGCGCCGAGCATAGCGACGATTGCGTACCGTGATCGCATGACGATGGGGCCGCTCCCGTGGCGCGATGCGTGGGAGCGGGCGCTGTACGCCGACGGTGGCTTCTTCCGCACCTCCAGGCCCGCCGAGCATTTCCGCACCAGCGTCCACGTGGGCGCGTTCGCCGGAGCGATCGCCGAGCTCGTACGACGCACCGACGCGCCCCTGGTCGTCGACCTCGGCGCCGGCGGCGGCGAGCTGCTGGCCGCACTGCAGCCGCTGGTCGGCGATGACGTCGAGCTCGTCGGCGTCGAGGTCGCCGGCCGCCCCGAGGCGCTCCACACGTCGATCGGGTGGAGCCCGGCGCTGCCGGAGCGGGTCGACGGGCTGCTGATCGCCAACGAGTGGCTCGACAACATCCCGTGCGATGTCGTCGAGCTGGACGACGCCGGCGTCGTACGCGAGGTGCTCGTAGATCCGGGGAACGGCGCGGAGACGCTCGGCGACGCGTACGAATCATCGTGGCTGAACGACTGGTGGCCGCTGCAGGAACCCGGCGAGCGTGCCGAGGTCGGCGATGCCCGCGATGCGGCCTGGGCTGATGCCGTCTCGCGGGTCAACGGCACGGCGATCGCGATCGACTACGGCCACACCCGCGACAGCCGACCCCCGTTCGGCACCCTGCGCTCGTACGCCGGGGGTCGCGAGACCGAGGTCGTACCGGACGGGAGCCGCGACATCACCGCCCATGTCGCCGTCGACTCCGCCGCCGCAGCGACCGGCGCGACGCTGATCCGCCAGCGGGACGCGCTCCGCCGGCTCGGCCTCGACGGGTCCCGGCCACCACTCGAGCTCGCGCACTCGGATCCCAGTGCATACGTGCGCGCACTCGCCACGGCCGGCGAGGTGGGCGAGCTCATCGGCGGCGGCGGGCTCGGCGACTTCTGGTGGCTCGTCACCGACACCCTCGGCCATGGAACACTGGCGACATGACACGGCTGTTGGTCCGATCCGGCAAGGACCCATTCACCCCGGTCGTCGCCGAGTCGACGCTGACGCAGGACGTGTTCAACAGCAACAGCGGCAACTACCTCTTCCAGCACTCGGTGTGGAAGGCCCTGTCGATCGACGGCACCGAGCTCGTCTCGAACGGCACGCTGTCGGAGCGGGTGGTGCCGGCCCCGGGTGACGCAAGGCGCATCAACAAGGAGTTCGACCACTTCGTCATCCCGATGGCCAACGCGTTCCGGCCCGACTTCGCGCCCCGGCTGGACCGGCTCAGCGAGCTGCTCGAAGACCTGACGATCCCGGTCACCGTCGTCGGCATCGGCGCCCAGGCGGCGCACGGCCAGGGCGTCGAGTCGCTCGAGCCGATCGCCAAGACCGTCAAGAAGTTCGTCGGGCTCGTCCTCGACCGGTCCGCCTCGATCGGCGTACGCGGCGAGTTCACCCGGTCATACCTGCTGGGGCTCGGCTTCCCCGAGTCGTCCGTCGAGGTCATCGGCTGCCCGTCGCTCTACCTGCACGGTCGCGACTTCCGCGTGGACAAGAAGGTCGACTCGATCTCCACCGACAGCCCGCTCGCGCTCAACCTGACGCCCGAGGTCGCCGGCATCGGCGCGTTCGCGACAGCCCAGGCGCAGCGGCACCCCAACCTCACCTACATCGGCCAGGACGCGCACGACCTGCGCATGCTGCTGTGGGGCACCCCGTTCCCGCACGTCCACGACCCGCTCGTGCCGGTGCACCTCGACCACCCGCTCTACCAGTCCGATCGCATCCGGCTGTTCCTCGACACCTGGACCTGGTACGACTTCCTCGCGACACAGGACTTCGCGTACGGCACCCGGTTCCACGGCAACGTCGCGGCGCTCCTCGGGCGTACGCCCGCCCTGCTGCTGGCGCACGACTCCCGCACGCTCGAGCTCGCCGAGTATCACCAGATGCCCTACATGCTGATGCCGGAGTTCACCGCCGAGCTCAAGGCCGAGGACCTCTACGAGGCCACCGACATGTCGGCGTTCAACGCGGCGCTGCCGG
>NZ_JAKFCB010000212.1:0-2762 GCF_036676885.1 Aeromicrobium sp. | reverse complement strand
TCTCGAGGCTGGCGTAGAGCGGCAGCACCATGAAGGGCAGGAAGTTGTAGGTCAGGCCGGCGATGACGGCGAACGGCGTCGCCAGCAGGCGTTGGTCGTCGCCCAGGAGATGCAACCACTGCAGGGAGTTCACGATCCAGCCGTCATCGGCCAGGATGAGCTTCCAGGACAGGGTGCGCAGCAGAAAGCTGGTGAAGAACGGCGCGATCACGAGAATCAGCATGAGGTTCTTCCAGCGGCCGGCCTTGAACGCGATGGCGTACGCCAGGACGTACCCGATCACGAGGCACACGGCCGTGGCCACCCCCGAATACCAGAGGGAACGTCCGAGCTCTTCCTTGTGCTGGTCGAACGCATCCGCGAAGTTCTGGAAGTGCCACGTCATGGAGTAGCCGGTCTCGACCGAGCCGCTGGGGTCGTAGAGGCTGGCCGAGATCAGCGAGAAGAACGGCACGACGAAGAAGACGCCGAGCCACACCGCGCCCGGCAGGATCAGCCAGTAGCCGGTCAGCTTGCGCTTGGCCTTGGAGCCGTGGGCGACATCGTCGAGCGTCGCCACTATTCGTCCTCGATGCCGGCGCTCGCGTCCTGGCTCGCGTCGAGCAGGAACGCGTACTCCGGCCGCCACGAGATGTCGACCTTGGTGCCGGAGGTCAGCATGCGGCGCGAACCGGTGTTCTGCTCGAAGACCATGAGCTCCTGGCCCCAGGGCATCTTGACCATGTACTGGGTGCTGACGCCGACGAAGCTGACATCCGTGATGTAGCCGCCGGTGATGACGTCGCCGGGCGCGTCGATCGGCTGGCCGGCCTCGGCGATCAGGACCTTCTCGGGACGGATGCCGAGCCAGCCCTTGCCGGACTCGGAGTGGGCACGGTCGGCGGGGATCGATGCCAGGGCGCCCTGGACGCGGACGGTGACCTGACCGCCTTCACGGCCCTGGATCTCGGCTTCGATCAGGTTGGACTGCCCGAGGAAGTTCGCCACGAAGGTGGTCTTCGGGTTCTCGTAGAGCTCGCTGGGCGCACCCATCTGCTCGATGACACCCTGGTTCATGACCGCGATGGTGTCGGCCATCGTCATGGCCTCTTCCTGGTCGTGCGTGACGTGCACGAACGTCAAGCCCACCTCGGTCTGGATGCGCTTGAGCTCGAGCTGCATGCCACGGCGGAGCTTGAGGTCGAGGGCGCCGAGCGGCTCGTCGAGGAGGAGGACCTCCGGCTGGTTGATCAACGCACGCGCGAGGGCAACCCGCTGCTGCTGGCCGCCAGACATCTGCGCCGGCTTCTTGTGCGCCTGCGACGTGAGCTCGACGAGCTCGAGCATCTCGGCGACCTGCTTCTTGACGTCCTTGATGCCGCGGCGCTGGAGGCCGAAGGCGACGTTCTTGGAGATGTCCAGGTGCGGGAACAGCGCATAGTTCTGGAACACCGTGTTGACCGGTCGCTTGTACGGCTTGTCGTAGGTGACGTCCTTGTCGCCCAGATGGATCGTGCCCGCGGTGGGCGTCTCGAGCCCGGCGACCATGCGGAGCGTCGTCGTCTTGCCACAGCCGGACGGGCCGAGCAGGGCGAAGAAGGAGCCCTGCGGCACCTCGAGGTCGAGTGCCTTCACCGCGGTGAAGGCTGCGAACTCCTTGGTGAGCTGCGAGAGCCGCAGCGATCTCGAGCCGCCGGGTGTGGGCGTCTCCTGACCGCTAGCCACTGATCGCCTTGAAGGCACGCGCGTACTCGCGCTGCTTCTTCGCGTCGAGCTCCATGAACGGGTGTGTCTGCGAGAGCGTCTTTTCGGTCGGGAAGATCAGCTCGTTGTCGACGAGGCTCGGGTCGACCTTCTCCATGGCCTCCTTGGCACCCTTGACGGGACAGATGTACCAGACATATGCCGCCAGCTTGGCCGCGACCTCGGGCTCGTAGTAGTAGTTGATCCACTCCTCGGCGTTGGCCTTGTGGCTGGCCTTGTTGGGCACCAGCATGTTGTCGGCCCAGATCATGAGCCCTTCCTCGGCAGGGACGAACACGAGGTTCTCGTCCTCGGCCGCTGCCACGTCACCGGACCACGCTGCGCACGCGACGATGTTGCCGGCGGTGAGGTCCTGGATGTACTCGTTGCCGGTGAACGACCGGATCTGACCGTCGCTCTTCGCCTTGTCGAGCTTGTCCAGCGCGTTCTGCCATTCGTCGTCGGTGAAGTCGGACGGGTCGGCGCCCTCGGACAGCAGCATCAAGCCCATCGTGTCGTTCATCTCCGTCAGGAGCGAGATGCGGCCCTTGAGGTCACTGCGGGTGACCAGCTCGTCGAAGGACTTCACCTCCTTGACCTTGGACTTGTTGTAGGCGATGCCGGTCAGGCCGCTCTGCCACGGCGCGGAGTACTCGCGCTTCTTGTCCCAGCCGACGTCGGCGAGGCCGTCGATGATGTTGGCGTGCAGGTTGGGCACCCTGGAGGCGTCGAGCTTCTGGATCCAGCCGGACTGGATCATGCGGGCGGCCATCCAGTCGGTCAGCATGAACATGTCGCGCTTGGTCGTCGAGCACGAGCCCAGCTGGTTCTTGACCTTGCCGTAGAACTCGTCGTTGTCGTTGACGTCGGCGGTGTAGCTGACCTTGATGCCGGTTTCCTTCTCGAACTGCGTCAGCGTCGAGACGTAGTCGCCGTCGTCCTCGTCGATGTACTCGGGCCAGTTGGAGATGACGAGCTCCTTCTCGGTCGCCGAGACGTCCTTGGACGTGCAGTCGTCAGCCTCCTGCTTGCCACCAGAA
>NZ_JAKFCB010000211.1:0-2682 GCF_036676885.1 Aeromicrobium sp. | reverse complement strand
CCGGTCAAGACCGGAACGATCGACGTGCCCGGGACCCTCGTCGGGTCCGACGAGCCGACCGTGACCGCTGACACGATCTACTCCAGTGTCAGCACCTACAGCGTCGATCCCGTCACGGGAGTCATCCTGATCGGCCAGACGGCCCAGGACAGCTACCTCGAGGTCGACGGACAGCGGGCGCTCACGACGACCAAGGCGACGCTCAGGTACACCGACGCCAACACCGCCGAGACGGTTGACGAGTTCAAGTCCAAGGCACTGCTGCTGACGGCCGTCAAGACATATGTGCCGGTCGGCGGCGCGGTCCTCGGCCTGATCCTGGTCGGGCTCGGGCTGTTCAGCCGACGCGACACCGGTGACGGAGCACGCAAGGCACGCAAGGACGAGCTGGTCACGCACTGACCGGTCCCACCGGACAGCGGCGCCGCGATCTCCAGGGGAGTCGCGGCGTCGCTGTCTGCGTGGTCGCGGTGTTCTAGGGTGAGTTTCCTATGACCATCGCTCCCGCCGCCGCGCTCTGCACGTTCATCGACCGCTCACCGACGCCGTTCCACGTGTGCGAGACGGCCGCCGCGGAGCTGGAGGCCGCCGGCTACGTCCGTGTGCGGGAGCAGGACGCCTGGCCTGCCGGGCCCGGACGTCACTTCGTCGTACGCGGCGGATCGCTCGTCGCCTGGTCGACCGAGACAAGCCAGGCACCCGGCGACCCGTTCCGCGTCGTCGGCGGGCACACCGACAGCCCCAATCTGCGCCTGAAGCAGCACCACGACCTCACGCCGGAGGGGCTCGGCGTCGTGGCGCTGGAGCCGTACGGCGGCGCGTGGCTCAACTCCTGGCTCGACCGTGACCTGGGCGTGGCCGGGCGGCTCGCGCTGCGCGACGGCACCGAGAGGCTCCTGCACATCGACGAGCCGGTGCTCCGCGTACCTCAGCTGGCGATCCACCTCTCAGCCGAGCGCAAGGGCGTCGAGCTCGACCCTCAGCGCCATCTCAACGCGATCTGGTCGACCGGCCCCGGCGAGTTCCTCGAGTTCGTGGCCGAGCGGGCCGGCGTCGGGCACGGCGACATCCTGGGCTTCGAGCTCATGGCGCACGACGCCACCCCCAGCGCCCTGACCGGCGCCCGGACCGAGCTGGTCTCGGCCCCGCGGCTCGACAACCAGGTGACCTGCTTCGCGGGTCTGCGGGCCCTGCTGCATGCCACGCCGGTTCCGAGCGTCCGCCCCGTGCTCGCACTGTTCGACCACGAGGAGGTCGGCAGCACCTCCGAGCGTGGGGCCCAGTCCGACCTGCTCGCCACCGTGCTCGAACGCATCGTGCTCGCGGCGGGCGGCACCCGCGACGACTACCACCGCGCGATCGCCGCGTCGGTCTGCGCCTCCGGGGACATGGCGCACGCGACGCATCCCAACTACGCGGAGCGGCACGAAGCGCTCCACCACATCACGATCGGCGGGGGACCGGTCCTCAAGGTCAACGTCAACCTCCGCTACGCGTCGGACGCCCCCGGCGCCGCGCTGTTCGCCCTCGCCTGCGAGCAGGCGGGTGTGCCGATGCAGCGCTACGAGCACCGCGCCGACCTGCCGTGCGGGTCGACGATCGGACCGCTCAGCGCCGCGCGCACCGGCATGCTGACGGTCGACGTCGGTGCCCCTCAGCTGGCGATGCACTCAGCGCGCGAGCTCATGGGCACGGCGGACGTCGACACGTACGCTCGAGCGCTCTCAGCCTTCCTCTCCCCGGCCTGACAGCACAACCTGGCACTCGGCTGCCCCGGCTTCCCGCTGGAGACCGCCGTCGCGTACGATTGAGACTGCGCTGACGGCCTGTACGTACCTCGGACAGAGCAGGCCCGTGCTCGTGCGCCGTGTCGGGCGAATCTCCTCGACTCATTCACGATCCAAGGGCTGTCAGACGTGCCCGACAATTCCACCCATCCATCGGAGCAACTCCTCTATGTCAAGCAGTCTCGCCACACCCCACGTAGCACCACAGGTCGCCGTCAACGACATCGGCTCTGAGGAAGACTTCCTCGCCGCAATTGACCTCACCATCAAGTACTTCAACGACGGCGACATCGTCGAAGGTGTCATCGTCAAGGTGGACCGTGACGAGGTTCTCCTCGACATCGGCTACAAGACCGAGGGCGTCATCCCCTCCCGCGAACTTTCCATCAAGCACGATGTCGACCCCAACGAGGTCGTCTCCGTCGGCGACAACGTCGAAGCCCTTGTCCTCCAGAAGGAGGACAAGGAAGGCCGCCTCATCCTGTCGAAGAAGCGTGCGCAGTACGAGCGCGCGTGGGGCGACATCGAGAAGATCAAGGCCGAGGACGGCGTCGTCGAGGGCACCGTCATCGAGGTCGTCAAGGGCGGCCTGATCATGGACATCGGTCTCCGTGGCTTCCTGCCGGCCTCGCTGGTCGAGATGCGCCGCGTGCGCGACCTCGACCCGTACATCGGTCAGAAGATCGAGGCCAAGATCATCGAGCTCGACAAGAACCGCAACAACGTGGTCCTGTCGCGCCGTGCCTGGCTCGAGCAGACCCAGTCGGCCGTGCGCCAGAACTTCCTCACCGAGCTCCAGAAGGGGCAGGTCCGCAAGGGCGTCATCTCCTCGATCGTCAACTTCGGTGCGTTCGTGGACCTCGGCGGCGTCGACGGACTCGTCCACGTGTCCGAG
>NZ_JAKFCB010000210.1:0-1827 GCF_036676885.1 Aeromicrobium sp. | reverse complement strand
GATCGACGAGCTGTTCACGATCGACGAGACCTTCGGCGGCTGGGAGGCGGTCAACACGAAGTTCTTCGACGAGAAGAGCGGCGTCATCACCAGGATCATCGCGGAGTCCGGCCAATCGTGACCACCGAGATCCCGCTTGCTCCGGGTGCGGTGCGCAAGCGCCGCACCCGGAGCGCCACATCGCTCACGCGGACCTCAGGCCTCGGCCTGGGGGTCGCGCTGACGTGGTTCAGCCTGCTCGTCCTGATCCCCCTCGCGCTGGTCGTGATCCAGTCGGTCGACGGCGGCTGGCAGACGTTCCGGGACACACTGACCAACTCCCAGACCGCCGCCGCTCTGCGCCTGACCGTGACCCAGGCGCTGATCGTGACCCTGGTCAACGTCGTGTTCGGCACCCTCATCGCGTGGGTCCTCGTGCGCGACGACTTCCGCGGCAAGCGCCTCCTCGAGGTCATCATCGACATCCCGTTCGCCCTGCCGACGATCGTCGCGGGCCTGGTGCTGCTGAGCCTGTACGGCCCGGACAGCCCGCTCGGCATCAACGTCGCCAACACCGAACGGTCGGTGTTCCTGGCCCTGCTGTTCGTGACGCTTCCGTTCGTCGTACGCACCGTCGAACCGGTGCTGCTCGAGCTCGATCCCGAGGTCGAGGAGGCGGCGGCATCACTCGGCGCCAGCCGATTCACGACGATGCGCCGCATCCTGCTGCCGGCACTCGCCCCCGCGATCACCGCCGGCGCGGCCCTGTCGTTCGCCCGCGGCATCAGCGAGTACGGCTCGCTGGTCCTGCTGTCCGGCAACCTGCCGAACAAGACCGAGGTCGCCTCGGTGCGCATCCTGACCTACATCGAGAACGGCAACGATGCGGCTGCGGCGTCCGTCGCAGTGCTCCTGCTCGCTGTCGCGCTCGTCGCGATCATCCTCCTGCAGGTCCTGACGAACGCGGTGGCGCGGCGTGGCTAGGGCTGGGGCGCGTCATGGCTAGGACTTCGATTTCTCAGGACACCGTTCACGTCGTGTCGGCACGCCAGCACACATCGTGCTTCGTCGATGGGTCACGGCGTGGCTAGCCGGATGGCGCCCCCGCGGACCCGGGGGACGTACGTACGCCGTGGGCTGGTCATCGCGTACCTGTTCCTGCTCGTCGTCTGGCCCGTGTCCCTCGTCGTCCAGCACACGTTCGCCGGCGGGCTGGACAACCTGCAGGCCGCGCTGACCGACCCCGACGTCGTGTTCGCGCTGCAGCTCACGGTGTACGTCGCGGTGTGGGCCGTCGTCATCAACACGATCTTCGGCGTCGGCATCTCGCTGCTGCTCGTCAGGTACGACTTCCCGGGTCGCGGTGTCCTGTCGGCGCTGATCGACCTGCCGCTGTCGGTGTCGCCGGTCGTCGTGGGTCTCGCACTGCTGCTGGCGTACGGCGGCACCAACGGACTGCTCGGGCCGACCCTGCAGGACGCGGGGCTCCAGATCGCGTTCGCCCCGATCGGCATCATCCTGGCGACGGCGTTCGTCAGCCTGCCGCTCGTCATCCGCGAGCTCGTGCCGGTGCTGCACGAGATCGGCACGGAGCAGGAGCAGGCGGCCCGCAGCCTCGGCGCCGGACCGTGGCAGACGTTCCGCCGCATCACGCTGCCGTCGGTCAAGTGGGCCCTGGTCTACGGCGTCGTGCTGAGCCTGGCCCGCTCGCTCGGCGAGTTCGGCGCCGTCAAGATCATCTCCGGCAACATCGCCGGGCAGACCCAGACCGCCACGCTGAGCGTGGAGGAGAAGTACCAGGACTTCCAGCAGGGCACGGCGTACGCCACGAGCTTCCTGCTCGCACTG
>NZ_JAKFCB010000209.1:0-16894 GCF_036676885.1 Aeromicrobium sp. | reverse complement strand
GACAGCGACCGCTATGACTTGGTCCCGACGGTCGCGGAACGGATGGGGCTGGACACCTCGGACGAGGCGACCCTGTGGCGCGACCGGGCCCTCGTCGAGATCAACCGTGCGGTGCTGCACTCGTTCCGTGCGAACGGCGTGACCATCAGCGACCATCACACCGAGTCCCGCAGGTTCCTCACGCACCTGAAGAAGGAGGAGCGGGAAGGTCGCGGTTGCCCCGCCGACTGGAGCTGGATCGTGCCGCCGATGTCCGGTTCCCAAACCCCGGTCTTCCACCGCTACTACGACACCGAGGACCGGGTGCCGAACTTCTTCGCCGACGACGAGGCCGCACACCGGGCGCTCCAGGGCGGGCCGCCGGCCTTTGCCTGAACGGTTGCATGGGTGTGAGCACCCTCGACAACGACGTCGCGGTCGGCGTTGTGACCGCAGCCGTCAGGTGAATTGAGCCAGCGACTCCCGCGCCCGGTCGCCGAGTGCGCGGTTGCCCTGGCTGTCGGCCAGGTCGACGGCCCGGTGCAGAGAGGATATTGCCGCCGGCCGGTCGCTCTCCGCCAGCGCCACACCAAGCAGGCGGTGCAGCTCGGGCTCGAACCAGCGCTCGCCGGTCACGTCAGCCGCCTCGAGGCCGGCCCGGGCGTGCAGGACCGCCTCGTCCGGGCGACCGGCCCAGAGGTGGGTGTCCGCCAGGAACGCCGGGAAGACGTGCTGAAGCATCCGGGTGCCGGTCTGGGTGGCGAGCTCAGCCCCGGCCTCGATCTCGGCGATCGCCACATCGACGTCACCCGTGCGACTCAATGCCCAGCCCCGAGAGGCGCTCATGAAGGGCACCAGCATCTCGAACCCGCCGCGCCTCGCCAGGTCGATGCCGCGGTCGCAGCGTTCCAGGGCCTTCTCGGCCTCCTGGCTGAGGACCGCGAGGAGCCCGGAGAACCACACCATGAAGGTGTGGGCGTAGGTGACCTCGCCCTGCTCAGCGGCGAGCTCGACGGCAGCGAGCACCTCGCTCTCGGCGCCCTCGTGGTCACCGGTGAGCCAACGGTTCCACGCCGAGAAGGCAGCGACCCACACATCCGCTGTCTCGACTATCGCCCCAGCCAGCTCTTCTCGGGTCGCGTCGAGTCCGTCGAGCGCCATGTCGAGGTGCTCGCGGGCGACGCTGATGTCACCCCGGTGAGTGAGGATGGTGCCCATCGCCATGTGGAAGAGCTGCGATGACGTGGTGGCGGCCGAGCCGGCCAGTTGCTCAGCGACAGCCAGCGCAGTATCCAGCTCGCATCGCGCGGTGTGCGTGACGGTGAGCCGCCACAGCACGGCGGGCGCCATCTGGTTGCCGGCCTCCAAGCGTGCGCACAGCACCCGCATCCGTCGGCAGGTCTCGCCGAGCTCCGGTCTGCCGTAGCCGCCGGTGGTCAGGATCAGCTGTACGCGTAGGCCCTGCACGTCCAGCTCGGCGCTGTCCCGCGCCTCGCCCTCGGGCATCTGGCCCACGACCTCGAGGGCGCGCTCCACCTGGCCGAAGGCCTGCTCGAAGGCCAGGTGCTCGGCGTTCCAGCTCGCCGCCGCGGCGAGGGCCGCCACGACCTCAGCCCGGTCGGCGAGGGGTGCCGCATCGACCAGGTGCGCGGCCAGCGCGGACAGGTGCGGTCCGGGGCGGCCGCCATTGTTGTCGCTCAGCCCCTGCGCCGCGCTCAGGTGCAGGCGCGCCGATCGGTCCGAACCCAGGGTCGATCGCAAGGTCTCCGCCACGACGCCGTGCACGAAGCGCCAACGTCCGGGCAGGTCGTCGCGGACGAGCAGGCCCGCGGCGAGCGCCGGGGCCAGGCCGTCGAGCACCGCCGACGCATCGAGCCCAGTCACCGCCGTCAGCCCGTCGACGTCCAGCTCCGTGCCGAGGATCGAGGCGTCGGACAGGATCTTCGCCGCCAGCTCCGGCAGGCGGCCGACGCGTTCGCGGACGACGTCGCCGACCTCGGCCGGGAGCGTGGCCCGGGCACCGGTGTCGGAGACGGCGCCCATCCAGGACGCGAGCTGGGTCACGAAGAGCGGGTTGCCGGCAGTCCGTCGCCGCAGCTCCGCCACCTCGTCAGAGGGCAGGGCGACCACCCCACCGGAGACCAGCTGGCCCACGGCTTCCTCGTCGAGTCCGGTGAGCTCCAGGCGCCGATACTGTGACCGGGCCAGCTCGGCAAGGGCTCGGGTGACCGGCGGCACCAGGGCCGCGCTGGTGCGGAGTGTGCAGACGATGACCACCCGAGCATCGTCGAGCGACCGGACGACGGATCCGAGCAGCTCCAGTGACGGCGGATCGGCCCACTGCAGGTCGTCGACGGCGAGCAGCACCAGCTGTCGGTCGCCGAGGTTGCGGAGCAAGCCTGTGACGGCTCGCGCGATCCGGAATCTCGCGGCCTCGGGATCGATCTCGAGCTGTCCCGGTTGCTGCTGCAGCAGCTGTGCCCCGAGTGCCGCGAGATCGCCGAGGCTCGCGCCGGCAGCGGTCTCGACCTCGGCGAGACCCAACCGGCGTACGAGCGTGTCCATGAGCTCGGCCCACGGCCAGTACGCCGGGGCGCCGGCGCCCTCGTGGCAGCGTCCCCAGGCAACGACCCCGCCGTGCCGCTCCGCTTCATCGGCGATGACCCGGGCCAGCTCGGTCTTGCCTATCCCCGGCTCGCCGGCGACGACGACCACGTTGGCCGACCCCGCCTCGGCTCGTTCGAGCGCGCGCCTGAGCTCCGCGAGCTCACGGTCGCGGCCGACGAAGACCGACCCCGTTGCGGCGAGAGTGATCGTCGGGTCGACCGCCGCGGTGGCACTGGGTTCGGGGCGTTGGCTGTGGTCGAGCGCCGGGTCCTGGGCCAGGATCGCCGCCTGCAGCTGGACCAGAGCCGGACCCGGGTCGATGCCGAGGTCATCGGCCAGGAGCTGTCGTCCCTCGGCGAGGCACTGCAGCGCGTCGGCCTGCCGGCCGGAGCGGTAGAGCGACAGTGCGAGGCGGCCTCGCAGGTTCTCGCGCAGCGGCGCCGCGCGCACGGCGCCCTGCAGTGCCTCCACGATCTCGGCATGCCGGCCGAGCTGCAGCTCGACCCCGGCCCAGTCCTCGGTGGCCGCCAGCCGGGCCTCCTCCAGGCGGGCCGCGTCCGCGACCGCCCAGGGTTGGTCGGTGACACCGGTGAGCGCAGGCCCGCGCCAGAGGTCGAGCGCGGTCCGGAATGCCTGGGCGGCCTGGTCGTACCGACCGTCCTCGGCCGCCTCCCGTCCCACGGCGACGAGCTCGGCGAACGTCGCGGTGTCGAGCTGCTGGTCGTCGAGGTGGACGACGTAGCCCGGGGACTCGGTCCTGATCGACTCCGGCCCCAGAGTGCGGCGAAGACCGGATATGTAGCCGTGCAGCGTCGTGGCGGCGCTCCGCGGGGGTTCGCCCGACCAGAGCAGGTCGCACACGACCTCGGTCGGCACCACCGAGCCGGCGCGCAGCAGCAGGATGGCAAGCAACGACCGCGGCTTCGAGGCGCCGAGGGAGAGGGCCAGATCACCGTCGAAAGCCCGTACGTCGCCCAGGAGCTGGTATCGCCTCGCAGGCGGGTCAGCGACCACCACGCGAGCAGCCTACAAGCGAACCGATCGATCCACCCGGGGTTTGGCTCCAGCATCACTCAAGGATCGCTCCAGCCGGGTGCGCGACGGTTCCGGCATGACTACTCCACAGAACGAGTACTTCGCCGCCGTTGTCGTGTGCCATGATCGGCGCCGCCAGCTCCTCGACGTCCACGAATGATCACCGCACTCGGCTGGCTCGGCACCGCCCTGGTCATCGCCTCCTACGCCCAGCCCAACGTTGCGCGCCTTCGTCGGATCAGCCTGATCGCCAGCGCCGTGCTCATCGCGTTCAACGCCGCCCTCGGCATCTGGTCCAACGTCGCCCTTGAGGTGGCGCTGGTCGTGATCAACCTGGAGCGGCTGCGCCGGGACCAGACGGAAGCGGCCCGGGACATGCCCGATCTCGAGCGCCGTGAGGTCGACCCGTACGCGGACGGCCACCGCCGGTCCGCGAACGCCCAGGCGCTTCATCGCTGATGGCGTGCGGGCCCGTGACGAGCCGGCGACATCGGGTCTGATGGAGAGGCGAGATGGCGCGGTGGGCACCGACCGTCACTCTGCGACAGGGACCAGCGTCAGCTGGCTGATCGACGGCATCGGCAACACGACGTCGACCTCCACCACACCGGACTCGTTCGCGGTCACGACCCGATCGGGCTCGAGCCGGGCCAGCTGGTCTGCCGCGCGCAGGGCGTCCCACTGCTCATCGGTCGGCCAGGCCTGGCCCGGATCGCGCAGACGGCCCCACGTGGATGCGACGTTGGAGTGGTCCTCGTCGACTCGGTCGTGGCGCAGCGTGTACGACGACCCGGCGGCGAGGCCGCGCACCTCGACCTCCACGTCGCGGCCGAGGGCGGAGGACCCGGCGGCCTTGGTCTGGTCGAGGGTGAGGTTCCACAGCAGCACGGAGACCTCACCGTCGTCGGTCGCGGCGGCGACGGTCTCGACGAGCGATCCGCCGCCGTCTCCGGAACACGACACGGCGAGGCGATGCGTCCCGAGCCGCTCCATCATGGCGAGCGCCCACCAGCGGGGCTTGCGCAGCTCGCCGACAGTACGCAGGCCGAAGCCGCCGTGCAGCAGCTCGGGCGGCCGGCCGAGCTCCTCAAAGTGGTCGGAGACCACCCAGTAGGCGAGTGATTCGATCCGGCCCATCGCCGACTTCATGCCGCGGAGCAGGAAGGCTCCCGAGAAGACGGCGTCGCTGACCTCGTTGAAGTGGGTGGGCGTGACGCCCCACTCGGTCCACCAGATCGGCGTGCCGGCCCGGCCGTGGCGCGCGAGCATCGGCCGGAAGTCCAGCGGAGGGGCTCCGTACGTGTGGGTCGAGACGAAGTCGACCGGGGCGCCCGACAGCTCGGCGTGGGCCAGCAGCTCCTCGACCCAGCCGGCCGCGGCGGACGACGGGCCGCCGACCACGAGCCGGGAGTCGACCTCACGAACGGCGGCTGCGGTGACGTCGTAGAGCTTGAGGTAGTCCTCGGGCTGCCCGGACCAGAACACCTCGAGGTTGGCCTCGTTCCACACCTCGAACGACCACTGCTCGACGACCTCGTCGCCGTAGCGCTCCACGAGGTGGGCGGTGAGGTCGCGGACCAGGTCGAACCAGCGCTGCCAGTCCTTGGGCGGCGAGATGATCGCGTCGTAGCCGAAGACCTTCTTGGACGGGTCGCTGGCCAGGTCGTGGGGCATGAACGAGATCTCCACGACGGGATAGAGCCCGATCGACCGGACGTGGTCGTACACCCGGTCGATGCCGGTGAAGTCGTGCACCGGCACGCCGTCCACCTCGCGATAGACCGCCAGGTCGTCGCACAGGATCCCGTGGGCGCGCACATGCGTGACGCCCAGCTCCTGGTGGGCCGCGGACAGCGCGGTGGTGAGCTCCTCACCGATCACCCGCCCGCCGGTGGTGTCGGTCGAGATCGCGTGGGAGAGGTGCTCGCTGCCGATCATCGGCCGCCACGGACGGGCCAGCTCGCCGACCACTGTCGAGACGTCGACTGCGACGGTGACGGGGCCGGTCGCCTCCGCGAGCGGCGTCGCCGACACCATCGACGACGGCGGTCCGTCGACGTGTACGTCGGACAGCGAGGACACGGCGTACCACCGCTCGACCCCGGGTGTCCCGGTCGTGTCGACGTACGGCGGGTGCGGCACCGAGGTGACGTCGCGGCCGTGGTGGTCGAGTGGCTCCCAGGGTCCGTCGCTGGATTCGGCGACGTGCACCTGATACCCGATCGCACCTTCCACCGGCGACCAGTCCAGCGTCACCTGCGCCCCGCCGGCCACGGCGACGAGGCCGCCGGGCGGCGGAAGCCGTGGTGAGGTGCCGCCAAAAGCGTGGCCGCTGCGCAGGCCGATCCGGCTCTCCCAGTCAGCCCGTGCCTCGGTGCTCAAGAGGTTCCCTTCGTCGCGAAGACTTCTTCCTGCATCAATGGCCGGAGCTTGTGCTCCATGGCGCCACGCGAGACGTACTTGCGCATGTCGTCATCTGCGAGCGCGTTGCCGAGCGCGGCCATGATCATCCCCTGGTCCAGCGCGAGGTAGCGCTTCGAGACCTGCCCGCTTCGCACCGCGACGGCGTCGTAGAAGCCGCCCGGCCCGTACGCGTCGAAGTTGGCACGCAGCTTGCTCAGGTTGGCCAGTGCCGCGTCCGGCGCATAGCGCAGCGCGAGGAAGGACGCGTGCGGGGTGACCACCCCGTCGCCGTACGACGTGGGCGCGGGCGATCCCTCGCGGCAGCCCTCGTAGGGCTGGTCGACGGTGGTCCGCTCCTGGTCGCTCGTGTAGCCCGAACCGTCCATGCCGAGCTGGTCCACGCCGTACTCGCGATAGCCGCCGGCCGGGTTGTTGGACGGCGAGAATCCCCAGTAGCCGTAGCTCGCCTCGTCCATCCCGTGCTGGATCTGCCCCTCGACGTAGAGCGGGTGGTTGCGGCCCCACGACCGCGGGCCCCAGGTCTCCTCGGGCACGAACAGTGGCACCATCAGTGCCTCGAACATGCTCCCGCCCCACGTCGGCACGATGTCCATGCCGCGGTAGGGCAGCGCACCCTCGAAGACGCGTACGCCTTGATAGGTCTGCCACGAGCCGACCGGCTTCGTCTCGGTCCAGGACCAGTCACAGGTGTCGTTGGGGAAGGTCCGGTAGGTGCCGAAGTAGTGCTTGGCCGGGATCTGGCCCGCCGCGATGCCGAGGTAGGAGGCGATCCGCGGCTCGGTGTTGAACGCGCCGTAGTGGTGTCCGGTGAACCAGACGTCGGGGCCGCCGCAGTAGCTGCCCTTCACTGCCGCCGACTCGTGGGGATCCTCGGCCCAGAAGCCACCGCGGATCTGGCCGGCCGGGGCGTTCTCGGCCGCGTTGTAGTAGCAGCCGAAGTCCATCTTCGTGCGGATCGCGTCGGCCTTGGTGGCCAGGGCGGGCTCGGCCCGCGAGACCAGCAGCAGCCCGGCCGCCAGCCAGCCGTTGTCGACCGAGGACAGGAACGGCTTGATCGGGTCACCGGAGTCGGGGAAGGTCAGCAGCTTCTCGCCCGTGGTCGGGTCGTACCAGTTGTAGAACATCCCGCTCGAGTCGTGGCGCTCGAGGCTCGCGACCGAGTCGAGCGTCTTGGCCATTCGGCTCCTGGCCTCGTGCCCGGAGATGAGTCCGAGGTCCCGGGCGGCCACGGTGCTCCAGAGGTAGGCGCCGATGTTGGTCGGAGACGTCGCGGCGCTGCGGCTGGCGGGCGCGAGGTCCGCCCCGATGTTGTCGGCGGGCAGTCCGGTGGCCGGCACCACCAGCGCGGTGAACGACTTCCAGGTGTCGACGGAGTACTTCGTCAGCACCGAAGTGGACGAGGGGGGCGTAGCCACGTCGACGTCCGCCGGGGTGGCCGAGGCAGACACCGCCGTGAGCGTGCAGGCGACAGCAACTGCCGCCACCAGGAGTCGACGTACAGACAGAGTTCGAAACACAGACATATGAGCTCCTCCGAGCGGGATTGGCTTACTTGATGCCGGTCATGGCGATGCCCTGCATGATCCGGCGCTGCAGCACCAGGAAGACGGCGAGGACGGGGATCACGACGACGACCGAACCGGCGAGCAGCAGGCCGTACTTCGTGGCGTTCTGGCCGACGGCGTAGAGCGCGAGCGCCACCGGCAACGTGTACTTGTCCTCCGAGGTGGCCACGACGAGCGGCCACAGGAAGTTGTTCCAGGACGTGAGGAACGTGAGCACGCCGAGGGTCGCCACCGCGGGCCCGCAGAGCGGCAGGATGATCGAGAAGAAGATCCGCAGCTCACCCGCACCGTCGACGCGGGCCGCCTGGATCAGCTCGTCGGGCAGGCTGAGCACGAACTGGCGCATCAGGAAGACCCCGAACGGTCCGGCCAGGAACGGCAGGATCATCCCGGGGAGTGTGTTCGTGAGGCCGATGTTGGTGGTGAGCACGAACAGCGGCACGAACGTCACCACGCCCGGCACCATCAGGGTGCCGAGCACCAGCGCGAAGATCACCTTCTTGCCCGGGAAGTCCAGCTTCGCCAGGGCGTAGCCGAGCATCGAGCAGAAGACCATGTTCCCGGCCGCGACGGCGACCGCGACGATCGCCGAGTTGAGGAAGTAGCGCGGGAAGTCGAGCTGGGTGAAGAGGTGGCGGTAGTTCTCGGTGGTCACGTTCTCCGGCCACCAGGTCGGGGGCACGGCGCGCACCTCGCCCTCGGGCTTGAAGGACGAGACGACCATCCAGATGAACGGGATGACGACCACGATCAGGCCGACGGCCATCACGCCGTACAACCATCGGGGCGTACTCAGGCTGCGCCCGGCGCGCTTGGGCGGTTTACGGCGGACCGGCTCGTCTGACAGCGAGGCGGGGGCTTCGACGGTCTGGGTCATGTCAGTCCTTGTCTCGCAGCCAGCGGAACTGCACGAACGTCAGCACCACGATCGCCAGGAACAGCAGGTAGGCGGCCGCCGAGGCGTAGGCGTAGTTGCCGTAGCCGAACTGCTCGTAGGCGAAGAACGTGACCGACTTGGTGGAGTCGAGCGGACCACCCTTGGTCATCACGAATGCCTCCTCGAAGAACTGGAGGTAGCCGATGCTGGTGATCACCGCGCCGAACAGCAGCGTCGGTCGCAGCATCGGCAGGGTGATGTAGCGGAAGCGGCCCCACGCCGATGCACCGTCGGCCTCCGCGGCCTCGATGATCTCGCGCGGCACCGTCTGCAGGCCGGCCAGGAACACCACCATCAGGGTCCCGAAGTTGCGCCACACCGACATCGCCACGAGCGACGGCAGGGCCCAGGTCGTGGAGTCGAGGTAGCCCGGGCCGTTGATGCCGACCCAGTCGAGCATCACGTTGAGCAGGCCGCCGCGGTCGCGCAGCAGAAACTTCCAGACGACGGAGACCGCCACGATGCTGGTCACGACCGGCAGGTAGTAGCCGACCCGGAAGAAGCCGCGCAACCGGGTGATCCGGTTGAGCGCGACCGCGACCGCGAGCGCGACCGCCATGGTCAGCGGCACCCCGAGCAGAAGGTAGAGCAGAGTGTTGACGGTGACCTTGCGGAACAGCGGGTCACCGATCAGGTCGGCGTAGTTCTGCAGGCCGACGAATTCGACGCCCAACGGGCCCCGGACGTCGGTGCTGCGCATGTCGGTGAAGCTCATGCCCAGGCTGGCCAGCACGGGTCCCGCGGTGAAGAGCAGGAACAGCGCGACGAACGGCAGCGCGAGGATCCACGCGGCGACAGCCTGCTGCCGCCGCATGGGGCTCACGTGTCTCGAAGGTGTCCCGCGGGTGGCGGAAGCCGTGGTGCCCATCGTCAGAGACCGGTGCCGATGGACTTCGCCTTGGACTGCATCTCCTTGGTGGCTTCCTCGGGCGAGGTGACGCCCTTGGAGACCTGCTCGACGAGCGAGTCGATCATCGCGGCGACCTGCTCCCACGTCGGGACGGCCGGCGGGGCCAGAGTGTTCTCGAGCTGGGTGCCGAAGACCTGCAGCTGCGGGTCGGTGGAGAGCTTGCCGGTGTCCCAGGCCGCCTGGACCGCCGGCAGGTCACCGACCACGTCGTAGAAGCCCTGCTGGGTCTCGGGCTCGCTGAGCCACCGGACGTACTTCCAGGCGGCATCTGTGTTGTCGGCGTCCTTGAAGACCGCCAAGTCACCACCACCGACGAACGAGGTGCCGGGCATCGCGTCCTTGCCGGGCAGCGGCGCGATGGCGTACTGGTCCTGCGTCACGCCGGCTTCCTCGACGAGCCCGGTGTGCCAGGGGCCGGAGATGAACGAGGCGTAGGTGCCGTCGGCGAAGCCGCTCTCGAGCTCGCCCGGGTCGAGGGTGCGGGTCGAGGAAAGGCCCTCGTCGAAGTAGGACGAGTAGTAGTCCAGCGCCTCGGCCATCTCGGGGGTGTCGAGCGTGTACTCAGTGCCGTCCTGGTTGGTGACCTCGGCGCCGTTGGACCAGGCGAACGGGAGCATCGACTGCCAGGAGCCGGTCTGGCCGGGCTGGAGGTTCAGGCCGTACTCGGCGCCGCCCTTCTCCTTCATGTCGGTGGCGAACTGGTGCAGCTCCTCCCAGGTCTGCGGAGCCTTGCTCCAGCCGGCCTTCTTCGCCATGTCCTTGCGGTAGTAGAGGGCCCTCGTCTCGACGTACCAGGGGACGCCGTACGACGTGCCGCCGACCTCGGTCGAACCCCACGCGCCCGGGAAGAAGTCGGCCTTGTCGACGAGGCCTTCGGGGGTCGGCATCAGGCCGCCGGCCTCGGCGAACTCGCCCATCCACGTGGTGCCGATCAGGCTCACGTCCGGGGTCTTGCCGCTGGCGATCGCGTTGGCGATCTTGTTGTGCGCGCCGTCCCACGGGATCGCGGTCACCTTGACCTTGGCGTCCGGGTTGGCCTTCTCGAAGTCGGCCGAGAACGCCTGGAGCTTCTCTCCCTCGGTGCCCATCGCCCAGACCTCGATGGTCCCGGTGGCGGGGCCGTCGGAGACCGCCTTGCTCTGTGCGTCTCCACCACCGCCGTCGTTGTCGCGTCCACAGGACGTGAGGACGAGACTCGTCATGGCGACAACGGCGAGGGTGGTGATCGTGCGTTTCATGTGGATTCCTTAGGTGAGGTGGAGCTGGTGCTGCTTCTGAGCACGAGCTCGGTCTGGAGCAGCTCGTGGCGTGGTTCGGTGCGTTGGTCGACGATCAGCTCGTCGAGTAGTCGGGCCGCGGTGGCGCCGAGCTCACGCATCGGCTGGCGGACCGTGGTCAGGCCGGCGTAGCGGGCGGCCATCACGTCGTCCCAGCCGGTCACCATGACGGTGCCGGGGACATCGACGCCGGAGGCCCTGAGCAGGCCGAGCAGCCCGAGCGCGAGCTCGTCGTTGGCGCAGACGAACGCGTCGGGCAGGTCGTCGGCCGCGAGCGCAGCGGCGGCGACGGCCGCGCCTGACTCCTCGTCGAGCTCGTCGACGGTCACCAGCTCGGTGGTGCAGCCGGAACCGGACCGGCCGAAGGCAGCCTGGACCCCGGCCCACCGCTCGGCCACATCGGGAGAGTTGACCGGGTCACCGACGAAGCGAAGGTTGCGGACCCCCTCGGACAGCAGGTGCTCTGCGAGGGTGCGGGCGCTCGCGTAGTTCTCGGCATTCACCGAGTCGACGGACCCGATGGGGGGCCGAGCGACGAGCACGAGCTTGGTGCCGCGGGCGGCGAGGTGCTGGACGACGCTGTCGCTGACGGTGCGGCCGAGGATGACCAGCCCGTCGCACCGGCCGGCCATCTCGCGCACGGCGGCCTCGGCATCGCTGCGGCCGTGGGTGGACAGGATCAGCACCGAGCGACGCAGCTCGGCGGCCACGGCTTCGTAGCCCAGGACGACCTCGGCATAGTAGGGGCCGGACAGGTCGGGGAACACGATGCCGTTCGCGGCGTGGCGCCGTTCGGCGAGCTGTCGGCCGAGCTGGCTGGGGGTGTACTCCAGCTCGGCGGCGGCGGCCAGCACCCGGAGGCGGGTGGCTTCGCGGACGTCTGCGGACTCTCGCATCACCCGGGAGACGGTGGCGATGGAGACGCCGGCCTGCTTGGCCACGTCGCGAATCGTAGGTGTCATCCAGTCCCCCCATTCCAGTTTGTAACCGGTTACAGAAACCGGTTACATCCGCTAACGTTCCGGAGATGGATGCATCTGTCAACCCCCTCGACGCCCTTCCCGACCGCTGGCGGCCCCTGGCCGAACGCTCCGCGGAGCTCCTTCGCAGTCACCAGGATCAGGGTGGCGCGTGGCCCGCTTCGCCCGGCTTCGCGCCGTATCAGTACTGCTGGTTCCGCGACGGATCCTTCATCGCCGACGGCGCCTCGGCAGCCGGCTTGTACGAGGAGGCGGACCGTTTTCACGGGTGGTGCGCGAGGGTCCTGGAGCGCGAACGCCCGGCCGTCGAGCGGGTGGTCGCGATGCTCGAGGAAGGGCGGCAGCCGGCCGACTCCGACTACCTCCCGGCGCGCTACGACCTCGACGGCACCCGGCACGAGGACGACTGGTGGAACTTCCAGGTCGACGGCTACGGCACCTGGCTGTGGGCGCTGGAACGGCACCTCACCCGAGTCTCCATCGGCGACCCCACGACGTACGCCGCAGGCATCGAGACCGCCGTGCGCTACCTGGTGGCCACCGGGACCGACACCTGCCGGGACTGGTGGGAGGAGAACCGCGACCAGACCCATGTGGCCACGCTCGCCGGTGTGGCCGCGGGGATCCACGCGGCGATGCGCATGGGCACGCTGCCCGACGTGCTGGTCGCGCAGGCGCTGGCGTTGGCCGAGCGCTGCGTCTCGCTGATCCGAACCGAGGGCGTCCACGACGGCCATCTCGTCAAGTGGCTGGGCGGCACCGACGTCGACGCGTCGCTGCTGGCGGTTGCCGCACTGTACGACGTACTGCCTCTCGACGACCCGCTGGTCACCGCGACCGTGGCCGCGATCGAGCTGACCCTCGTGGACGGTGGTGTGCACCGCTATGCGACGGACACGTTCTACGGCGGCGGCCAGTGGCCGATTCTCGCCGTCTTGCTGGCTCGGCACCACACCCGCACCGGCAACCCGGACCGGGCGGCTGAACTGCTCGACTGGGTCATCTCCACCGCCGATTCCGACCTGCTGCTGCCCGAGCAGGTCTCACCGCTCCTGGCGCCCGACGTCCTCGACGAGTGGCTCGACCGCTGGGGGCCTTCGGCTCACCCGCTGCTCTGGTCACACGGCGCGTTCCTGGCGTCCATGTCGACGCACTGACCAGCGGAAATGCCGGTCAGCGGCCTTTGTCGTGCCTGCGAGTCCTGAGTACAGTCGCGTCATGGAAGGCGACTGGCGCGGCGCCATCGTCGACACGATACGGAGCCTCATCGTCGAGGCGGCTCCCGACGTGGTCGAGGAGGTCAAGTGGCGCAAGGCGTCGAACCCTGACGGGGTGCCGACCTTCTCCCGCTCAGGCCTGGTGTGCACGGTCGAGACCTACCGGGACAAGGTCAAGGTGACATTCGCCAAGGGCGCATCGCTCGAGGACCCGCACGGCGTGTTCAACGCGAGCCTCGACGCCGGGACCCGTCGGGCGATCGACATCCATGAGGGTGACGTGCTGGACGACGATGCGTTCGTCGAGCTCGTCCGCGCCGCCATCGCCGCCAACCAGGGCTGAGTCTCATCACTGTGGTCGGCTAGGCACCACGTCCGACGCTGGTAGAGCTCCGGTCGCGTCGGACCGTGAAGCCCTCGACGTCCCGCTGCAACGTCGCAAGCACGTCAGCGGCGTCGAACGCCTCTCCAGGTGCCACGGCGCCGGAGCCGCTGTGCCGGCCGTCGAGTAGTCGGACCGCGCCTTCGACGATGATCGGCGCGCTGACGGCATAGATGTCCTGGCCGGCCGCGCTGATGCGGCGGGTGTCGGCGCCACGCCGTACACGCACGTCCACGACGAACTGCTGGGCCGAGCGTCCGTGCTCGTCGGCGGCCGATGGAGGCGGAGTCGCCGAGCTGCGGAGGTCCTCGAGCGAGGCGGTGTTGAGGAAGGAGCGGAGCTCGCCGACGTCGAGGTGGCGGTAGATCGTGATGACCTCGGAGAACGGCAGCTCGACGACCGGCTGGTCACCCAGGGGAGCGGGGTAGGACCAGCTCGCGGTCGCTGGTGGATCGGCGAGCGGAGCCAGTGCGCCGTCGCGGATCACCAGCCGGGTGGCGGTGTTGCGGTCGCCGGTGACGCGGGTGCCGGCGGTCGGCCACCAGCGGTCGAGTCCGATCGCGACCTCGACCTCGTCGGCCCCGGAGTCCCCGTCGAGCGCGGAGGTGACGAGCAGGTCGGCGAGCCCGCCGTAGAAGGCCATCGCGGGTACGACGGCAACCCCCGCCGCCCGGGCCGGGGCATCGAGCTCGCGGTAGACGGCCTGTACGGCCGGCTGCTCGGCGGTGACGTCGAGGTAGTGCGCGCCCGCCTCGACGGCGGCACGCGCGAGTGGGAGCGCCGTGTCGAGGAACGGCCCCGCGCAGTTGATGACCACCCCGACCCCGGCGAGCCCCTCCCGCAGCAGGTCGGGATCGTCGAGGGCGATGACGCGACGCTCGAGTGCGGGGTGCTCTGCCGCAACGGCGGCGAGGCGCTCGGCGCTGCGCCCGGCGAGAACCGGCTCGAGGCCGCGTCGCAGCAGCTCGTCGATGATGAAGCGTCCGGTGTGACCGGTGGCGCCGAAGACCAGGACTGGGCGGTGTGCGTTCATGTGGACAATTCTCGGGCGCCGCGCCGAGCGGGGACGAGTGTCCGAAACGACCTCATGCGTACAGTTTCGGACATGTTCCGGGTCGCCCTCGTCATGCACAGCTCCGCGATGCTCTACGAGGCGGCGATCGCCTCGGAGATCTTCGGCGTCGACCGCTCGGACCTGTCTCCCAACGGCGAGTGGTACGACTTCATGGTCTGCACGGCCGACGGGCTCCCACACCCCTGGCTCCCGGACGCGCCGACCACGTCGTACGCCGCCATCGCTGACGCAGACTCGGTCATCGTGCCGTCGACCGAGGACCTCGACGGGCAGCCGGACGCCGAGCTCATCGAGGTGTTGCGCGTCGCACACGGGCGTGGGGTGCGGATCGCATCCCTGTGCACCGGCTCGTACGTGCTGGCCGCGGCCGGGATCCTCGACGGCCGTGCGGCGACCACGCACTGGATGCACGTGGCCGACCTGGCCCGTCGCTACCCGCAGGTCGATGTACGGGCTGACGTGATCTACACCGATGAGGGTGACGTCCTCACGTCGGCGGGCAAGACGGCGGCCCTCGACCTCTGCATCCACCTGGTCCACCGTGATCTTGGCGCGTCGGCGGCCAACGGGATCGCTCGACGACTCGTGGTGCCGGCCCACCGTGGTGGGGAGCAGGCGCAGGTCGTCAGACCGCCGACTGAGCCGCGCAGCGCCGACGGGCTCGCGCCGACGCTCGAGTGGGCCCGCACGCGACTCGACCAGCCGCTGACGGTGCGTGAGATGGCCGGGCACGCCAACCTCAGCACCCGGCAGCTCGCCCGCCGCATGCATGCCGAGCTCCAGGCCGGGCCGCTGGACTGGCTGCATCAGCAGCGCGTCGTCCGCGCCCAGGAGCTCCTCGAACGCACCGACGCGTCCGTCGAGCAGATCGCCGCCAGCTGCGGCATGGGCACCGCCACCACACTGCGCCGTCACTTCCACCGGACGGTCGGCGTCACGCCGACCGCGTACCGAGCCACGTTCCGGCTCGGCTGAAGCCCGACCCGGGCATCACTCCAGGTCGACGACGAGTGCCCGGTGGTCCGACAGCGGCAGCTGACGCGCCTCGCCCTTCACCGACTGCCAGCTGCCGTCGGCCAGCACGAGGTCGAGCTGCTCGCGGGGGGCGTCGGCCGGGAACGTCGGCGCATCGACCAGGCTGCGCATCCCGGTGATCCCCGCGGCGCGGCCGGGCCCCATGTTGAGGTCGCCCATCAGGACCAACGGGCGCGCGACGCCGTTCAACGACGTGACGAGCGCGCGCAGCTGGCGCCCACCCCACCACGGCACGAACGACAGATGCGTGTTCGCGACCGTCAGCAGGCCGTCGGGTGTCTCGACGACCGCGGCCATGGCGACCCGGGGCTCGTCCCGCACCAGCGTGGGCATGGGGTTGTCGAACCACATCGGCACTCGGGTGTGCAACGTGGGCAGCCGGATGACTTCCCACGCGCTGACGGGGTAGCGGCTGAGGAGCGCGATGCCGTACGCCGCGGCATCCGGCTGTTCGCGGCCGGTCGCGGCGATCCAGGTGGCGCCGGGGCTTCCGCTCAGCGCCGCGACGAATCGATGGTCGACGGCGCCCATGGCGTCCGCCGCCGCTGCGGTGAGGTCGGCGTGTCCCGATCGCGGCTGGTTGCGGTCGACCTCCTGCAACGCCAGCACGTCAGCGTCGAGCGACGCCACCGCCTCCTGCAGGACGCCGGGGTCGACCTGGTCGTCCGACGCCGTACGTCCGTTGAGGATGTTGAAGGTCGCGACTCTCATCGCCCATCCGTTACCCGCTGAGGGGGACATGACACGTCCCAGGACGGGGTACACCGTCGAATGTGACCCAGGACAACGACTCAGGCCAGGGCCTGCGAGAGGCGCTGAAGACCGTCGCCGTGGCGCTCAAGGAGAGCGACATCCCCTTCGCGCTGACCGGCGGCTACGCGCTCTGGGCACGTGGCGGACCAGAACCCGACCACGACGTCGACTTCGTCGTGGCCGAGGATGACGCCGCCAGGGCGTACGAGCTCCTGGAGCGGCGTGACCTGAAGGTCGTGCATCCCCCGGAGGACTGGCTGTTCAAGGTGTACGTCGAGGATTCCATGGTCGACGTGCTGTTCCAGGCCAACGGTGTCCCCGTGACGCGGGAGGTCCTGGCGGAGGTCGAGCAGATCGAGGTCGAGTCGGTGATGATGCCGGTGCTCTCGGCGACCGTGCTGATGGGGCACCGGCTCAATGCGCTGGAGGAACATGCCTGCGACTTCGGCCGGCAGCTGCCGGTGGCCCGAGCGGTGCGCGAACAGGTCGACTGGGACGAGGTCCGCGATGTCACGGCCGCCAACCCGTACGCCGTCGCGTTCCTGTTCCTGCTCGAGCGCCTGGGCGTCATCGAGCCGTCTGGCAGATCGGGCTCCTAGCGCGGCTCGAGGATGACGACCGGGATCTTGCGGTCGGCCCACGCCGCGTACTTCGCGAAGTCCGCGTACAGCTCGACGAGCCGGGGCCACAGCTCCGCCCGCTCGTCCTCGCGGGCGAC